>JBAZUN010000540.1:0-3776 GCA_041661365.1 Candidatus Latescibacterota bacterium | reverse complement strand
TGCAGCGCCTGAAGGCCACCGCCCCAATGGGCCAAGCCGGCCCGGGCCGCGACCAGCACCAGCACGACAAGAACAAGGTAGATCCCACCGCGTCTCATCTGCAGCATCCCTTTCTGTGGTGTCGTCGGACTGCGATATAGACGAAGGGCCGGACTCCGGGTTCCCGCGTCGTCACTCCTCGACGAACTCCGCGTCTACCACCTCGGCCCCGGCGAACTTCGGATGGCCGTTGGCCGACTCGGCCGGGGACGGCTCAGGGTTGCGATGGCTGACCGTCAGGTTGCCGTCGCGCACCTCCACCGAGATCGCGGCTCCGTCCATCACCTCCCCGGCGACCAGGGCGCGGCCGATCCGGGTCTCCAGCTCGTGCTGCAGGAATCGCTTGAGCGGCCGGGCCCCGAAGACCGGATCGAACCCCTTGCGGGCGATGAACGCCTGGGCCTCCGGCGACAGGGTTAGGGTGATCTGCCGCTCGTGCAGCCGCTGGCGCAGCTCCTCGGTCATCAGCCCGACGATCCGCTCGATCTCCTCCAGGGTCAGCGGCTTGAACAGCACCGTGTCGTCGACCCGGTTGAGGAACTCGGGCCGGAAGTGCTGGCGCAGCTCGGCCATGACCCGAGCCCGGGCCTCCTCGCTGATCCCGCCTTCGGCCGAGAGCCCGTCCATCAGGTAGTGCGACCCGATGTTCGAGGTCATGATGACCACCGTGTTCTTGAAGTCCACGGTGCGGCCCTGGGCGTCGGTCAGACGGCCGTCGTCGAGCAGTTGCAGCAGCACGTTGAAGACGTCGTGGTGGGCCTTCTCGATCTCGTCGAAGAGGATCACCGAATAAGGCTTGCGCCGCACCGCCTCGGTGAGCTGTCCGCCCTCCTCGTACCCCACGTACCCCGGCGGCGCCCCGATCAGTCGCGAGACCGTGTGCTTCTCCATGTACTCGGACATGTCGATGCGGACGATGCTCTCCTCGCTGTCGAACAGGGTCCGCGCCAGGGTCCGGGCCAGCTCGGTCTTCCCCACCCCGGTCGGTCCGAGGAAGATGAAGGAGCCGATCGGCCGCCGCGGGTCCTTGATCCCGGCCCGCGCGCGGATGACCGCGTCGGCCACCAACTGCACGGCCTCGTCCTGGCCGACCACCCGCTGGTGCAGGATCTCGTCCAGCCGCAGCAGCTTCTCCCGCTCCCCCTCGACCAGCCGGGTCACCGGGATCCCGGTCCAGCGCGAGACGATCTCCGCCACCTCCTCCTCGGTCACCTCCTCGCGCAACAGGCGACCGGTGCCGGCGTTGATCCGCGCCTCCTCCTCCCGCAGTCGGCGCTCCAGCTCGGGGAGCCGGCCGTGCCTCAGCTCGGCGGCCCGGTTGAGGTCGTACTGCCGCTGCGCCTCCTCGACCTGCTGCCGCACCCGCTCGATCTCCCCGCGCAGCCCGCGCACCCGTTCGATCGCCTCCTTCTCGCTCTCCCACTGGGACCGCATGGCGTCGGCCTGGCCCTTGAGGTCGGCCAGCTCGCGCCTGAGGTCCGCCAGCCGCTCCTGACTGGCCTTATCCTTCTCCTTGTTGAGCGCCGCCTCCTCGATCTCGAGCTGCATCACCCGGCGGGTGGCCTCGTCCAGCTCGGCCGGCATCGAGTCGATCTCGGTGCGGATCATGGCGCAGGCCTCGTCGACCAGGTCGATGGCCTTGTCCGGCAGGAAGCGGTCGGAGATGTACCGGTTGGAGAGGACCGCGGCTCCGACCAGGGCGTTGTCCTGGATCCGTACCCCGTGGTGGACCTCGAATCGCTCGCGCAGGCCCCGGAGGATCGAGATCGCGTCCTCGACCGAAGGCGCATCGACCACCACCGGCTGGAACCGCCGCTCCAGGGCCGCGTCCTTCTCCACGTGCTTGCGGTACTCGTCCAGGGTGGTGGCGCCGATGCAGTGCAGCTCGCCCCGGGCCAGCATCGGCTTGAGCATGTTCCCGGCGTCGGTCGAGCCCTCGGTGCGGCCGGCGCCGACGATGTTGTGCAGCTCGTCGATGAAGAGAAGGACCCGGCCGTCGCTCTTCTTGATCTCGTTGAGCACCGCCTTGAGCCGCTCCTCGAACTCGCCGCGGTACTTGGCCCCGGCCATCAGGGCGCCGAGGTCGAGGGAGAAGATCGACCGGTCCTTCATCCACTCGGGCACGTCGCCGCGGACGATCCGCTGGGCCAACCCCTCGACGATGGCGGTCTTGCCGACCCCGGGCTCGCCGATGAGGACCGGGTTGTTCTTGGTCTTGCGCGAGAGGATGCGGATGACCCGGCGGATCTCCGCGTCGCGGCCGATCACCGGATCGAGCTTGCCGCTACGGGCCTGGGCCACCAGATCGATGCCGTACTTCTCCAGAGCCTCGTACGCCGCCTCGGGGGTAGCGCTGGTCACCCGCTGGTTGCCGCGCACCGCGGCCAAGGCGGTCAGGAACCGCTCCCGAGTCACTCCTGACTGCTGGAGCAGGCGACCGGAGGGACTGCTCCCCCCTTCGTCGATCAGGGCCAGGGCCAGGTGTTCGACCGAGACGTACTCGTCCTTGAGCTGGCCGGCCTCGTCCTCGGCCTTGAGGATCAGCTCGTGCAGGCGTCGGCTGACGTGGGTTTCAGCCCCCGGTCCCGACACCCGCGGGCGCTTGGCCAGCTCCTTCTCCAACCCGGCGAGGAGGGCCTCGGGGGAAGCCTCCATCCGCCTGAGAACGGCGGGCAGAACCCCGTCGGCCTGGTCGAGCAGGGCCGCCAGCAGGTGCTCTCCCTCGACCTGACCGTGTCCCTGCCGCACGGCCCGGGACTGGGCCTCCTGCAGGGCTTCCTGTGATCGCTGGGTCAACCGGTTGGGGTCCATTTGCCCTGTTCTCCGTTCTATGTCCTACCCTCGCGGCTCTGCAGTATGCAGCCAAGGTAAAGGGCAAACCCTGTACCAGCACCTTAGGGCAGGTAAAATGGGCCAAAGTGACAGCAGTATTAGTCGCCCAAGTGCGCCGTTGGGGCATTGTGGCACTGGCTTATTATTAAGCGGGCACAAGAACGGGGAGCCGGCCAGAAGCCAGCTCCCCGTCATCAGGGAAACAGCGATTCAGATGGCGCTCGCGGGCGTTTCTCCGGACACGGCCAGTTCCAGGGCCTGGCGCTGTTCCGCGGCAAAGGTGTCGATCCCCTGCATCACCAGGCCATAGGTCTGGTCGATCCCCTCGGAGACCTCGTCGGGGACCTCGCCGACCCGGGACAGCAGGTCGCGCGCCCCGCTGAATCCCTCGTCCACGGCCTTCTTGATGAGGGTGATGAAGCTGTCCAGGCTGGGGCCGGCCTCGTCCTTCTGTTGATTGGCGGTATACGCCGCGAGGAAGCTGACCGAGAAGTCGACGATCCGCTTGGCCGTGGCCTCGGGCGAGGTATCGAGCCCGCTGGTAAGGAGTTCCTCGGCCGAACTGTCTATCCCGGCCTCCTTCAGGGCCGCGTCGAGTCGCTCCTGCAGGGAGTCCTGCAGAACCCGGGTGGCGAAATTTGCATCCACCGCGACCCCCAATTCGACGACGTCGGCCGCATCGGTTCCGGCGGCCAGGGCCGCGACGGTGGGGCTCTGGGTCGAGGGAGCCCGCGCCGGGGCTCGCGTGAACTGCAGCGATGCGACCAGGGTCTGGCTCTGCGTGTCGGCAACCTTCATGGTCCGCTCCTCCTGTGTCCCCGCGGATGCGGGGCCGAGTGGGAATCCCCTGTTCTCCCCTATCGGCCGAAGCGCTCCTCCCTGAAGCGATTTCTGATCGCGCCGCC
>JBAZUN010000539.1:3431-3782 GCA_041661365.1 Candidatus Latescibacterota bacterium | reverse complement strand
GGTTCGAGGCCCAGGTCCTCGCGCAGCAGGCGGGCAAAACCCGGCCGGGCCCCGCCGCTGAGAAACTCGCGCCGCACCAGCCCGCCCACGTTGCCCCCCCACCCGGCTCCCAGGCGCTGCACCGCCCCGGCCTCGGGCCCCCCCTCTGCCGCCAGGTACTGGTTGATCACCCGCACCACCCGGTCGTAGGCCGGGGTCATGCGCCCGTACCCCCCCGGCAGGAAACACAGCGCCCCGCTCTCCTCGCCGGCCAGGGCGGCCAGGCGCCGGCGCTCCAGGGCCTCGTCCTTCACCTCGCGGTCCAGGTCGCCGTCGTGGGCGATCTGCACCAGTTCCAGGGCCGTGGCCAGG
>JBAZUN010000539.1:0-3410 GCA_041661365.1 Candidatus Latescibacterota bacterium | reverse complement strand
ACGGCGCCGCAGGCGGATGGGGTACTCGGGGCCGATGCGCTGGAAGCGGCCGCCGATCTGCTGCTGGTGGAAGGCCGCGTACGCCGGCCCGGCCTGGGCCTCCACCTCGGCCAGGGTGGTCGTCTGTGGCAGGGCCTGCAGCAACTGGTAGAGCTGGGGCAACCCGATACCCAGCCGCGCACAGGTCAGGTCGCGGATATAGTGGGTGTTTTCGGCATAGTCGGGCACCAGCCCCTCGAAGCCAGGGGTACCCGCCAGGCGGGGCAGGACCAGCTGGCTGATGAAGAAGGTGCCGAGGGGGTAGGCGATGACGGTCTCCTCCTTCATCGCCTCGTCGTAGACCCGCGGCACGCCGCTGTCGAGGATGAGCGCCGCGTGGGTCTCGGGCAGGTCGGCGTACCCCAGGGCCTGCGCCGGGAAGACCCCCACGCTGACCAGCCGGCCGGTGTGTCCCAGGATCATGCCGCCGTGGTCGGCGGTGCCGCCGCGGGTGCCGCGGATCCACTCCGAGGTTCCCACCCCGTCGACCAGGTCGGCCAGCTCCAGGTCCCGGCGCGGGTCGAGACCGTGAACCCCGAGGGCGGCGCAGGCGGTGGAGATGACCAGGGCCGAGGAGGAGCTCATCCCGCCGCTCGGGGAGACGTTACTCCAGACCAGGCCGTCGAAGCCGTGGAAGCGGGTGCGGCCGCGGTGCAGGCTCTCCAGGAAGACGAGCTGCCCCTGGACCAGGACGCTCCAGTCGTCGACCTGGGCCCTGCCGGTGCGCGCCTGCCGCTCGGCGCAGACCCGGCCGGCGTAGTCCATCAAGGCCTGCCGGGTCCCGACGTTCTCGGCCGGCAGCACCGCCGTGAGGTCGAAGCTCACCGGCGCGAACCGCTCCTCGGGTTCGCCTTCGTACCGCAGGACGTTGCTCAGCCGCACGGCGCCGTCGGGATTGGCGCGGGCCACGGTCAGGGTGTCGCGACCGCGCACCGCCAGCCGGATCGAGGGCATGCCGCCGTAGTCGATGTGCACGCCCATGATGTTCATCTGGCCGGGACAGCGGGCGATGACCACCTCCTCCCCCGTGGTTCCGTACCGGGCACCGAAGAGGGAGAGAGCCTCGCGGTACCGCGCCCGCCAGGCACCGACCTCGGCCTTACCATAGAACGCCTCGAGCTGGTCGTCGAGCCGACCGTCCGCCACCCCTTCCGACCACCGCTCCCAGGAAGCGCCCAGCATCATCGTCCTTTCTCCCGCCTGCCCCATCATCCCCCCCACCGGCGCCGCAGGGACTGCAGCCGCTCCGGCTCATTGGTGAGGATGCCGTCCACCCCGCACTCGATCAGCCGGAGCATCTCGGCCTCCTCGTCGGCGTAGAAGGGGTTCACCTCCATCCCCCGCCGGTGCGCCTCGGCGACCAGGGCCGGCGTGGTCATGCCGTTCCCCGGCTGCAGGATGCGGCACCCGATCCCCTCTGAGCGCCGGACGTAGCTGTCGGCCGGCTCGGTCGAGAGGTTGCAGATCTCCACCCCCGGCTCGACCCGCCGCGCCATGGCCAGGGACTCCTGGTCGCTGGCCACGAAGGCCGTGCTCAGCCGGCCCCGTCGACTCAGCTCGCGCACGGTTAGCGGCACCACCCGGTCGCGATCGGCCGGACCGGCCTTGACGTGGACGTTGAGCCGGATCGAATCGGGAACCAGGTCTAGCGCCTCCTCCAGGGAGAGCAGCCGCTCGCCGGCGAATCGGGGGGCGAACCAGCTCCCCGCGTCGAGCGACTGCAGCTCCGCCAGGGAGAGCGTCGCCGCGGCCCCGGTGCCGTTGGTAGTCCGGTCGACCGTGGGATCGTGGAGGAGCACCCCCTGGCCGTCGGCGGTCAACTGCACGTCGAACTCGATCACCTCGACCTGCAGACGGACCGCCTCCCGAAGGGCCGCCCCGGTATTCTCGGGGCAGCACCCGGAGGCCCCCCGATGCGCCACTACCGACACCCTGCGCACGCGCTCCTCCCCATCCGTCACGGGTTCAGTCGCGGCCCTCGGCCAGATAGCGGATCCGCTTGTGCAGATCGGTGTTGGGCGAGTGGTACGGCACCATCAGGTTCCCCGCCGCGAAGAGGGTCCGGCGGATGTACTCGACGTCGTCGTGGCCGATCGCCGTGGTGAAGATCGGCAGCAGGTAGTCGATGCCGGTCCGCGACGGCCGCATCCGCTCCGGGTCGTAGAAGGAGGGATGGATGAACCGGGCGTGGATGTGGCCCCATTGGTCGCGCAGGCGGTTCCCCTCGAAGCTGTCCAGGTAGAACCCGCGCTCGTGGCTCCACTGCAGAATGGCGACGGCGTTGTTCTGCCCTTCGAGGAGGATCTCCACGGCCTTCCCCCCGAGCTGGGCCGCGTAGAACCGGTCGAAGAGGACCGGCCGTCCGCCCCGCTGGGTATGGCCGACCTTGCGGGTGAAGATCGCGCCCGCGGCCGATTCGCCCCGCCGCTTGTTTCGGAAATAGGCGTCGCCCAGCCGCTCCATCAGCATCCGACGCACGGCCTCGCCGGCGCCGCTCAGCATGACGTTCCCCGCCGGATCGGCTACCGGAGTGGTCGCACCCAGCTCGTGCCCCTGCTCGTCGACGATCCCCTCGCCGCAGACGATGACCACGTTCTTCTGCAGCTCGTAGAGCTCGACCACCCGCTCGAGCAGCAGGTCGGGCCGCAGCGGCGACTCGGGCACCAGGACGATGTCGGGTTGACCGTACGCGGACCCGAGGGCGATGAACCCCGAGTGGCGGCCCATGACCTCGACGACGGCGATGCGACGATGGCTCTCGGCCGTGGTGCGGACCTTGCCGATCGAGCTGGCCGAATCGAAGACCGCGGTGGCGTACCCGGGGGTGACGTAGTTGACCATCTGGTCCTGGCTGAAGATCACCGGCGACTCGCGGCGACGGTACACGTACCCGGGTTCGTTGGCCGCCGGCTCCCGCCGGTACTCGTCGACCTCGCCCGGGTAGTTCAGCCCCAGGTCGTTGTCGATCGTCTTGGGGGCCAGGACCACCGGCAGCCGCTCGATCAGGGGCTGCAGGCCGTTCAGGGTGCCGTCGCCGCCGATGCAGATCAGGCCCTCGATCCCCAATCGCCGGACCCGGTCGTGGATCTGGTCGATCAGTCGCGGGTCGTCGGCGCTGAGGAAGTCGCGCGAGGCCCCGAGGATGGTCCCCCCCAGGGTGGCGTCCAACTCGGGGATCGGCCGGTGCAGCGGGTTGAGCAGCACGTGCGGCAGGCGGGGATTGAGGAGGCTGTTGAACCCCTTGATGAACCCGTAGATCTCGACCTGGAGCTGGCTGGCCCGCAGCACGGCGCCGTGGATCGTGGCGTTGAGCGCCGGGGTGTCGCCGCCGGCCGTCAGGATGCCGATCCGTTTCTCGCTCGCCCTCCCTT
>JBAZUN010000538.1:0-3784 GCA_041661365.1 Candidatus Latescibacterota bacterium | reverse complement strand
CCACCCGGCCGACCGGTTGACCGATCACCTTCGGGGTCTCCGGGCGCCCCGGCGGGTCGCCGCGACCGTGCAGGAAGTAGGTGGTGTACCCGCGGTTGAAGGTCCGGTCCGGATCGGGCTCGAACCCGTCCCGGCTGGCGCCCGAGGAAGACCGGGTCAGTCCCCGCTCGGCCAGGGCCGCGTCGAGGCGACGACGGTAGTGGCTCACCACGTTCCGCACGTAGACCTCGTCCTTGAGCCGCCCCTCGATCTTGAACGACCGTACCCCGACCTCGAGCAGCTCCCCCAGGTGATCGGTCAGGGAGAGATCGCGGAGCGACAGGAGGTGCTGCCCCTGCACGAGGGTCTTGCCGGCGCCATCGACCAGGTCGTACCGCCGTCGGCAGGGCTGGGCGCACTCGCCGCGGTTCCCGCTGCGCCCGCCGATGGCGTAGCTCAGGCAGCACTGGCCGCTGTACCCGACGCAGAGGGCGCCGTGGACGAAGCACTCCAGCTCGATGGTCGGGGCCTGAGCCCGGATGCGGGCGATCTCCTCGAGGCTCAGCTCGCGGGCCAGGATGACTCGCCGGAACCCCACCAGTTCGAGGAAGGCCACCCGCTCCGGGGTCTGGTTGTGCATCTGGGTCGAGGCGATCAGCGGCAGGGGCGGCAGCCCGCCTTCGAGCAACCCCAGGTCCTGCACGATCAGCCCGTCGACCCCGGCCCGGTATAGCTCGTGGGCCAGGCGCAGGGCCTCGGGGAGCTCCGCATCGGTGAGGAGGGTGTTCAGGGCCGCGTAGACCCGGACCCACCAGCGATGGGCGTAGGCCGTCAGCTCGGCGATCTCGGCCAGGGTGTTGCCGACCGCGGCCCGCGCCCCGAAGCGCGGCGGCCCGACGTACAGGGCGTCGGCGCCGCAGTCGACCGCGGCACGACCGCAGGCCAGGTCCCTGGCCGGGGCCAGCAGCTCGGTCGGCTCGCCCCGTCCCGGACCGGGCGCGGGGTCCGGGACGGCCGTCTGCCGAGCGGCCAATCGCACGGCGGCAGCCATGACCAGCGGCGCTACTCGACGACCCGGATCTCGTCCGGGCCGTCGGGCACGACGCAGAGGAAGACGAAGGACTCGTCCCCCTCTGTCCGGTACCCGTGGGCCACCCCGGCGGGGATGAAGACCACGTCGTGGGCCTGGACCTGAAAGGCCTGCCCGCCGACCGTGACCGTGGCCCGGCCGGCCAGGACGTACTGCTCGTGCTCGACCGCGTTGGTGTGGCGGGGCATCCCGCCGCCAGGAACGATGGTGAACCGGCGGAGGGCGAAGTGGGGGCCCTCCTCCGGACCGATCAGCACCTGGCGGGTGGTGCCAACGCCGCCGGTCACGGGCTCGGCCGGGATCTCCCCGGACTTCCTTACCGGCAGCCGCCCTGACATCCGCACCCTCCCCCGCCGGTCAGCCCCAGGGCCTCGTTGATGTCGGCCTGGTACCCCTCGGTCTCGCACCGCTCGATCTCGGCCAGGGTGACCGGCCTGCCGTGCCAGGCCGATTCAAAGAGGGCCAGGCAGATCGCCTCGGCCTTATACCCTTCGAGGCCGTCGACCTCCGGGACCGTGCCCAGGCGGACGGCGTCGGCAAAGTCCTTCAGCTCCACGGCGATGGCGTCGGTGATCCCGCCGGGGAAGAGCCGCTCGCGCTCCTCGGCCGACAGGGCCGCGGTGAACTCGGCCACGAGCTGGTCGTTGTCCTGGTGACGCTCGTCGCGACTCCACCAGCCGGTCTCCCAGTCCAGGCACCCCTCGCTGCCGTAAAGGACCCGCTTGCTGAAGCGCTGGCCCGGCGCCGAGCCCTGCCAGCTCCACTGCACCACGACCTCGTCGTCAAAGGTGATCAGGGCCAGGGCCAGATCCTCGACGTCCACCGGCCAGGCCCCCTGCCGCTCCTTGGGCTTATCGTAGCGGTACGGCTCGTATTGACGGGTCACGGCGTAGACCTGCTGGGCCTGGGTCCCGAGCTGATACCGGAAGAGGTCGGCGAAGTGCACCCCGCCGTCGAGGACCCAGCCGGCACCGGCGTCCATGCGGAAGTTCCGCCACCCCCACTTCCCCATCCCCTCCCCCACGTCCTGCCAGTAGAAGGTCCGCGGCGCGCCGATCCGCCCCTGCCGGATGGCCCAGTGGCGGGCCCGCTCCTGCGGCGAGCGCCGGTAGTTCTCGGCCACGGCGAGGTGACGGCGCGCCTGCACCGCCGCCTCCAGGATCAGCCGGCCGGCGCGCATGGTGATCCCCAGCGGCTTCTCGATCAGCACGTGCTTTCCGGCCTCCAGGCTGGGCACGGCCACGGTGTGGTGCTCCGAGTGAAGGGTGCAGATGTCGACCGCCTCCAGACCTTCGCTCCCGGTGAGCATCTGCTCCAGGTCGGTGTAGACCTTCGGCGGCCGCCCCTGGAACTCGGCGACCTTCTCGGCGAGCTGGCGGGCGTTGGCCTCGACCACGTCGCACGCCGCCACCACCTCGAACGGTCGGACCTGGTGCTCCCAGAGCGCCTTCAGTCCGTTGACGTGGGCGCCGGCGATCCCGCCGCACCCGATGAACCCCAGCTTGACCGGTTCCATGAGATTTCTCCTTAGTTGGCGGGGATCGGCTCCAGCCCGTCCTTGACGCGCCGCTCGTTGACGTGGTCAAGGGACCAGGGTACCACGGTCCCGTCGGCGCGGAACCGCGAGTAGTACCCGCCGCTGTACCGCGACAGGGGGATCAGGGGCGGATCGGCCCGCAGGGACCGCAGGTCGTCCGGGCCGAGGATACTGCCGGTGGCCAGATCGACCACCTCGATGCGGTCGACCCGATTGGCGCCCAGACCGCGGTCAGACGCGGTCCGCAGGTACGGGGTCGCCGTCGGATCGAGCCCGAAGAGGTAGGTACCCACCGCGTCGACGTGGGTCTCGTTCTCGCCGATCAGGGTCCAGCCGAGGGGGTGGTTCTGCCCCTCGCGGAAGGCGGTCCCGTCGCGGCCGACCATCCCGTCGATGATGTTGAGCCGGGGCATCCCCACCACCCGGATGGCGGAGACCGCGTCCGCGTGCTTGTGGCAGAACCGCTCCTCGTGCAGGCTCAGGCCGCTGCCGTTGACCCGGGCCAGCTCGTCGCCGAGGGCCTTGTCCTCCTCCTGCACGCCGCACATGTGCCGCTGCGGACTGACCACCGTGCCCTGGAGGTTCTTGGTCGAGAAGGTGGTGCACGAGAGGTTGTGGCACTTGGCGACCGGCACGTTGATGAAGAAGGCGCACTCGGTCACCTCGCGGAAGAGGACCAGACCGCGGTCGAAGACCACGGCACCGGGGACCTCGACCCGCACCCCCTCGAGCGCGGTCAGGCCGGTCACCTTCATCCCCAGCGGCGCGAGGGCTTCGGCATACCCGGTGATCCGCGCCCACTCCTCCTCGCTGCGGCCGTTGACGACCTCGGCCACCACCAGCCGCTCGCGGTCGACCCCCTTGGCCATCAGGGCGCGCAAGAGACCGACGATGAACCCGGGATGGGTGATGATCCGGGTCTGCGGCTCGACCGGGATGGTGATGTTCGGCTTGAGCAGGATCGTCCCCTCGGCCGGCAGGGAGACCTCCGTGCGGCTCATGGCCTCGTACCCCAGCAGCTCGTACCGCTCGAACGGCACCTCCACGGTGTCCACCTCGGTGCGGTAGAGGTAGACCCTGTTACCCGTCGTCTTCATCCTGCCTCCGCGTTGCGGGTCGATGCGGACCGGGGATCAAGCCCGCTATCGCGGGGGAGCACCGCGACGCCGACCCGAGGT
>JBAZUN010000537.1:0-3806 GCA_041661365.1 Candidatus Latescibacterota bacterium | reverse complement strand
TATCAGATGGGGACGACCCAGGTCCGCGCCCTGGGCGGCGTGGCCCTGGACATCCACGCCAACGAGTACGTCGCCGTCATGGGTCCGTCCGGCTCGGGGAAGTCGACCCTGCTCAACATCCTCGGCTGCCTGGACACGCCGACCTCGGGGTCGTACAGCCTCAACGGCCAGCTCGCCAGCGAGATGGACGACGACGAGCTGGCCCGGATCCGGAATCAGGAGATCGGCTTCGTCTTCCAGACCTTCAACCTGCTCCCCCGGGCCAACGCCCTGGGGAACGTCGAGCTTCCCCTGGTCTACAGCGGGGTCCCGGCCCGCCAGCGCCGCGAGCTGGCCGAGCAGGCCCTGGCCTCGGTGGGACTGGCCGAGCGGATGGACCACCGGCCCAACGAGCTGTCCGGCGGCCAGCGCCAGCGGGTGGCCATCGCCCGGGCCCTGGTCAACCACCCGTCGATCATCCTCGCCGACGAGCCGACCGGCGCGCTCGACAGCCGCACCGGCGAGGAGATCATGGAGCTGTTCAACCAACTGCACGCCGGAGGGAACACCATCATCCTGGTCACCCACGAGGAGGACATCGCCCGCCACAGCCACCGGATCGTCCGCTTCCGCGACGGGCTGATCGAGAGCGACGCCCTCCGCACCCCGGGGGAGAAGCGATGACCGGCCGCGCTCGCTGCCGGATCGGCGCCGCGACGGCCGTGCTCCTGGGGCTCCTTGGTTGCGGCGGCCCGCCCGACGACTTCCCCACCGTGACCCTGGCCCTCGGCTCCTTCCCGGTAACCCAGACCGAGGGGGGCGAGATCCGTGCGGCCAGCGGCGAGCAGATCTCCTCGCCGCGGATCGGCGGCCGGCTGAAGATCGTCTACCTCTTTCCCGAGGGCGACCAGGTCGACATCGGCCAACTGGTGCTGGCCTTCGATCCGGCCGAGTTCGAGCGCGAGATGCTCGACCGCGAGGGGCGCCTGGAGCAGGCCCAGGCCGAGCTGGCGCGGGCCACGGCCGAGATGAACCAGACCATGGCCGACGTCAAGCGGCAGATCGAGCAGCGGCAGGCCGAGCTGCAACTGGCCCGGCTCAGCGCCCAGCGGGCCGAGTTCAGCTCGCCGATCGACCTCCAGAGGGCGAAGATCCAAACCGAGAAGGCCGAGCGGGCCCTGGCCGAGGGCCGCTCGGACTCGGTCGCCCAGGAAGTGGTCAACCGGGTCGACCTGAGCAAGTACCAGTTCGAGATCGACGAGCAGGAGCGCCGCTACAGCCGAGCCAAGGCTGACTTCGAGCGGACCAGCATCTTCGCGGCCCGTCCGGGGATCGTGGTCTACCGCAAGATCTGGAAGCCGGGGACCGACGGCGAGTCGAAGGTGACCGTGGGCGACCAGGTCTGGGGCGGCCAGCCCCTGCTGGACATCCCCGATCTGTCGAAGATGGAGGTGCTCTGCCTGGTCGGCGAGGTCGACGTCAAGCGGATGGATCCCGGGCAGTCGGTCTTCATCCGCATGGAGGCCTTCCCCGGGCCGGTCTGGCACGGCAAGGTGGCCCGCCTGGCGCCGATGGCCACGCCCCAGCCCGGGGCTCCGACCGTGCACGTCTTCGAGGTGATCATCGACATCGACGAGCAGGACCCCCGGCTCAAGCCCGGCATGTCCGCCGAGGTCGAGGTGGTGGTCGAGACCGTGCCCGACGTGCTCTCGCTCCCCCTGGACGCCATCTTTCCCGTGGGCGGCCGGCAGGTGGCGTACCGCCGA
Source organism: Candidatus Latescibacterota bacterium (assembly GCA_041661365.1). Classification (GTDB taxonomy): domain Bacteria; phylum Latescibacterota; class UBA2968; order UBA8231; family UBA8231; genus CAITNQ01. Next base: position 2,061 of record JBAZUN010000537.1, on the reverse strand, counting down.
CACGGCCGGGGGTTCGAGCCGGTCTCGGTGAAGCTCGGCCACCAGAGCGCCACGGCGGCGGTGATCGATTCTGGACTGGCGGTAGGCGACGTGGTCGCCCTGCGCGACCCGACGGTGCTGAAATGAGCCGCGCGCGCAAAGGAAGGTGCCCCCATGTCTGAGCCCCCGTCGCCGGCTCCGCCGGTCCCCGAGCCTGCCCCGAACGTCCCTGCCAAGCCCCGCCGGACCAACGGCCGGCGCAAGTGGGTGGTGCTGGGCGTGCTCTGCGTGGCGGTGGCCGCAGCCGGCTTCCTGGCTTCGCGCCGGGTGGTCAAGCCGGCCGGCGCCTCGATCCCCACGGTGGCGGTGACCCAGGGCGAGTTCGTCATCTCGATCACCCTCAAGGGCGGCGAGCTGGAGGCGGTCAAGGCCGAGAACATCGTGGCCCCGCCGGTGCGCGGCGAGCTGAAGATCGTCGAGTTGTTCCCCGAGGGGCAGCAGGCCGACGTGGGCGCCCTGCTGGTGCAGTTCGAGCAGACCGAGTTCCAGAAGCGGGTGACCGACGCCCAGCAGGAGCTGGAGTCGGCCAAGGCCGACATGGAGAAGACCGCGGCCATGCAGAAGGCCGACATCGCCCGCCTCGAGTCGGCCATCAAGGATCAGGACGCCAACCTGAAGCTGGCCAACCTGCAGGTAGAGCGCATGGCCTTCGAGGCCACGATCGAGAAGGAGCGGACCGGGATCGAGGCCAAGAAGGCCGAGCTGAGCTACACCCAGGCGGTGGAGAAGCTGGAAGCCCAGCGGATCGTCAACAACGCCGAGGTCAGGAAGCGGGAGCTGGAGATCTCGCGTCGTGAGCGCGAGCTGGAGAAGGCTCAGCGAGAGCTCGCGAGCACCACCATTCACGCGGCCAAGGCCGGGCTGGTGGTCTACGGGAAGGTGTGGAAGGGCGACCGGCCGGAGAAGGTGCGGGTCGGCGACAACGTGTGGGGCGGGGTCGGGGTGATCTCTCTGCCGGACCTGACCCGGATGCAGGTGAAGACCTCGGTCAACGAGGTGGACGTCGACAAGCTGAAAGAAAGCCAACCGGTGCTGATCAAGCTCGACGCCCTGCCCGAGCCGACCTTCCACGGCAAGGTAACCAGCATCGCCTCCCTCGGCCGCGACAAGGAGGGGGAGAAGAACGTCAAGGTCTTCGACGTGGTGGTGGCCATCGAGGAGCAGGATCCGCGATTGAAGCCGGGGATGACCGCGGCTTCCGAGGTGGTGGTCGAGACGCTGCCGCCCCGGCCCACGGCCAAGCCTGACTCGATCAGTCAGGAGACCGGGGTGGAGGTCGCCGCCACCTCGGTGCCCTTGCCGCTCTCCATCCCGCTGGACGCGGTCTTCGAGAAGGACGGCAAGACCGTGGTCTACCGCATGAAAGGCGGCAAGGCCGAAGCCCGCGAGGTGAAGCTGGGCAAGAAGAACGACAACCACGTGGTGATCGAGGAGGGGCTGGCCCCCGACGACCGCGTGGCCCTGCGCGACCCGACCCTGGTCAGCGACGACATCGGCGGCACGGCCAAGCAGGGCGAGGGCGCCTCACCCAGCCCCAAGGGCCCCTGACCCATGGACCTGCGCGAGACCTTCTCTCTCAGTCTGGTCGGGTTGCTCTCGCACAAGCTGCGGACCATCCTGACCATGCTCGGCATCATCTTCGGGGTGGCCGCGGTGATCGCCATGCTCTCCATCGGCGAGGGGGCCAAGCAGGAGTCCCTGGAGCAGATCCGCCAGATGGGGATCAACAACATCATCGTCCAGCACTGGAAGAAGAAGCAGGAAGGGCAGCAGAGCACCGAAGAGGCCAGCTCGGACAAGAACCGTTCCCAGGGCCTGACCTGGCAGGACGCCCGGGCGATCGCCGAGATCGTGCCGACCGCCGAGCAGGTAACGCCGCAGCGCGAGGTGCAGGTACGGGTTCAGGCGGGGAGCAACTCCTTCGGGACCATGGTGGTGGGCACCACCCCGGAGTACCTGGCGGTGCTCAACGCCCGCCTGGCCAACGGGGTCGTCCTCTAGGCCGAGGACGTCTCCGAGGCC
>JBAZUN010000536.1:0-3818 GCA_041661365.1 Candidatus Latescibacterota bacterium | reverse complement strand
CCGGGGTAGGTGGGGCGGCCGTCTGGCTGGTTGGCAACATCTCGGCATGGAGGGCGCGGTGCGCGGCAGGAGGGGAGGCGGAGGGATGCGGCTGGGTCGGGTAGGGGGGACGGGATTGGCGGTGGTTCTACCCTGGTCCGCACTCGTTTGGGGGGAGGGGCGGGAGCGGGTGGCCGTGGTGCGGTCCGACTGGCGCCGGCTGTCGGCGCCGGTGGCGGCCGATCGCGAGCTGGACCTGGCCCAGACCGAGATGGTGGTCCGTGCCGCCTTGGAGGAGTTGGGTGGGATGCGCCGGTTCGTCGGCCCCGAGGACCGGTGGGTGGTCATCAAGCCGAACCTGGTCACGCCAACCTGGCGCGGCAGCGGCGACGTCACCGACGCCTACGTGGTCTGGGCCGTGGCCCGCCTGGTCCACGAGGCCAATCCAACGGCCCGGATCACCATCGCCGAAGGTCCGGGCGAATACGTCACCCCCGGACATCCCGAGGCCCTGCAGGCCCGGCCCGAGGTCGACGGGTTCGCCCTCACCGGGTTCACCGCCATCCTCGGCGATACGGTCCTGGCCGGCGCCCGGGTCGAGCTGCTCGACCTGAACTTCGACGAGTCGGTCAGCCTGACCGGAGCGGCCACCGGTGACGCCTATTGGGTGCCGCGCACGGTCAGGGACTGCGACGTCTTCATCAACGTGCCCGTGCTCAAGGTCACCAGTGCCATCGGGTTCACCTGCGCCATGAAGAACCTGGTCGGCATCCTGCCGGGGATGCGGTACGGCTGGCCCAAGAGCAACGGGTTCCCGCCCGACAGCGGCAACCCCGGCATCCCCAATCACTACGAGACCCGCTTCGACGAGCTGATCGTCGACCTGCACTCGGTCGGCCGGGTCGACCTGGTGGTGGTCGACGCCATCGTCGGCATGGAGCGGGGCCGGGTTCAGGCCTGGGGCGGCCACCCCCGTCGCCTCAACACCGTCATCGTTGGTCGCGATGCCGTGGCGGTCGACGCGGTCTGCACCCGGCTGGTCGGGTTCAACCCCGACGACTTCGAGTTCCTCACCCTGGCCGGGCGCCTCGGCCTGGGCACCAACGAGGTGGGGCGACTCAAGCTGGTCGGACAGCCGCTGACCCAGGTCGAGACCCGGTTCGCCAAGGTGCGCCAGGACGACGACCCCGGCCGCTTCGGCCAGAGCAACCGGACCTGGCTGGTCAAGGGGCCGTGGCCCCTAGCCGACGAGGCCCGTTGGCGTCCGGACCCCGGCGCCCTGGAACCCACCCCCGGGATCGACGGCTGGAGTCAGGCCTGGTATTTCGACGACGACCGCATCGACCTCAAACCGATCTGGGGACGTCAGACCGACTGCGTGGGGTACGCCTGGGCCGGGTTCTCCGCGCCGAAGACCCAAGAGGTCGAGCTGTGGCTCGGATCGGCCGAGGACCTGGTCGTCTGGCTCAACGGCGAGGAGGTCTACCGGTTCTCGGGCACCCGGGCTCATCGCCTGCCCAACGACCGGGTCCCGGTGCGGATCCGCAAGGGGGACAATTCCCTGCTGGTCGAGGTGACCCGACGGCACCGGGAGTGGGAGTTCTCCCTCAACGTCTGCCAGCCCGAGCCGGACGAACGGTACGAGGGGAACCGGGTCACGGGGCTGCGCTTCATCATTCCGGGCGGGACCGCTGCCGTACCGGTCCGCGGGCCGCAAGCCGCCGGTTCGCCGTGAGGCGATCCGGTTCTCCGAGCCGTCCTTCTGGAGACTTCTGATGAACGAGATCGGTCGCACCGCGGCAGAGGCGCTGGTCCGGGTCGAGACGATTCCCCCGGCCCAGGGCGAGACCATGATGGGCGTCCCCTTCGAGGCCCGCGACCTGGTGCGGATCGGCTTCATCGGCGTGGGGGGCCGCGGGTACGGCCAGCTTCACGAGGTGCTGGCGGTCGAGGGGGCCCGGGTGACGGCGATCTGCGACGCGGTCGAGGCCCACGCAATGCGGGCCAGGGATGCGGTCGAGCGGGCCGGCCAACCGACTCCGGCGGTGGAGGCGGACTGGCGCCGGCTGTGCGACCGCGACGACGTCGACCTGGTCTACGTCTGCTCGCCGTGGGACCTGCACGTGCCCCAGGCGGTGCTGGCCATGGAATGCGGCAAGCACGCGGCGATCGAGGTGCCGGCCGCCACCACCCTGGCCGACTGCTGGCGCCTGGTCGACACCTCGGAGCGGACCCGGCGTCACGCCGTGATCCTGGAAAACTGCTGCTACGAGTACGCCGAGCTGCTGGTGCTCAACATGATCCGGGCCGGCCTGCTGGGCGCCATCACCCACGGCGAGGCGGCATACATCCACGACCTGCGGAGTATGCTTCTGGTCGACGAGGGGGAAGGGCTCTGGCGCCGACGGCCGCACCAGGAGCGCAACGGCAACCTCTATCCCACGCACGGCCTGGGACCGGTCGCCCGGTACATGGACGTCCACCGGGGCGACCGGTTCACCCGGCTGGTCTCGATGAGCAGTTGCTCGGCCTCCCTGGCCGAGTACCGCGACAGCCACCTCGACGCCGGTGACCCGAAACGCGCTGAAACCTATCCGTGCGGCGACATGAACGTCTCCTTGATCCAGACCGCGATCGGCCGCACGGTGATGCTCCAGCACGACGTGGTGACCCCCCGGCCGTACAGCCGGATCAACCTGATCCAGGGAACCCGGGGGACCTTCTGCGACTACCCGCCGCGGCTGTTCCTCGACGGGCAGACCGGCCACGACTGGGTCCCGCTCGACGCCTTCAAGGCCGAATACGAGCACCCGCTGTGGCGCGAGCAGGGGGAGCTGGCCCGCAAGCTGGGCGGTCACGGCGGCATGGACTTCATCATGAACTACCGGTTGGTCCAGCTCTACCGTCGCGGACTCCCCCCGGACATCGACGCGTACGACGCCGCGGCCTGGAGCGCCCCTGGACCGTTGTCCGACATCTCCGTGGCCTGGGGGAACCTGCCCCTACCGTTCCCCGATTTCACCCGGGGCCGCTGGGCCGGCTGACCTTGGCCGAGCAGTGGACGGCCCGCGGCCCGTTGGCGTATACTTACGGCTCACCCGCGGGCCGGGCGTTCCGGCCGTGCCTCCACCACCGGCGAGGGTAACGAAGATGATCTCCAAGGAGCGGTTGGCGCCGATCACCCTCTCGCATAGCAGACGGTTCGACCTTAAAGCCCAAGTCACTCCCGGGGTCGGGTCGAACTTGGTCTCGTTCTCCGTTGACGGCGTTGAGCTGATCCACTACGACGTGGCCGGGATGCTGGCCGGCACCAGCTTCACCGGCGCCTTCAACATGTTCCCCACCCCGTGTCGCCTGGACGGCTGCTCGTACGAATTCGAGGGTCGCCGTATCCTGCAGCAGAAGCACGGGGAGAAGGTCTTCATCCACGGCCTGATCCGCGACGAGGTCATGGAGTACCGGCAGGAGCCGTCCTCGATCACCTCGTGGATCGACGTCACTCCGTCGCACCCGGTCCACGAGGGGTTCCCCTTCCAGTGCCGCTTCACCCTGGTCCACGCCCTGAGCGAGGACGCCCTTTCCGTGCGCTTCGTCCTGGAGAACCGCGACACCCGCAACATCCCCTTCGGGTATGGGATCCATCCCTTCTGGCGGCTCCACGGCGACCGGGAGGAGGTGACGGTGCGGGTGCCCTGCGACTCCATCCTGGACCTGAAGGACCTGGTCCCCACCGGCGGCTGCACCCCGGTGGCCGGCACCCCGCTCGACCTGCGGCAGGGCCGCACCCTGAGCGGCCTGTTCATCGACAACGCCTACTGGCGGCGCGAGCCCGGGGCCAC
>JBAZUN010000535.1:0-3844 GCA_041661365.1 Candidatus Latescibacterota bacterium | reverse complement strand
GTCACCGGGGTGGTCCACGGACAGCTCTCCCCGCTGGACCCGGGGCTCGACCTGGAGGCGCAGCCGGTCCGTGGACCGGCCGCCATGGGTATACTCGCGGAGCCGCTGGCCCAGGGCCTGGACCTCGCCGGCGGTCAGGAGATCCTCCACCACCAGGTACCCGTCGCGCTGGTAGGTGTCCAGTTGCGCCGCGCTCAGCCGAAGCGCAGTCCCTGCCTCCGTCATCTCAGGCCTCCTTCACCAAGGCGTCCCGCCGGTTCCCGGCGGAGCGCGAGCTATACGGAACCGGGCCCTTTCGACGAGATGATACATACGCATCAGCCCCCGGCAAGCGGAGGAGCACGACCACACCGCGCCTCACCGGCTAGTGCGCCGTTAAGGAGATCACCTTGTGTAGCGAGGGTCCCGAGGCGCCCGGCCCACAAGGCGCGCGAACGGCAGCGCATCGAGGGGAGATGCGCAGAGGGAGCGGAACGCAGTGGGCCGGGATGGATCGGGAGTCGAATGCCAGGTCATCTCCTTAACGGCGCACTTGCAGCGGCAAGCAGCACGACCTCGCCGGTCTCGCCTCTGATCTCCACCTCGTCGCCGTCCACGAGGACGGCCGCCTCCCCGCCGACGCCGTACACGGCGGGAATGCCCAGCTCCCTGGCGATGATCCCCATGTGGCAGGCCGGCGTCCCCATCTTGAGGATGAGTCCCTGGACCCGTCCGAGGACGGTGGTCAGGTCGCCCTCGTGGCCGTGGTCCAGGAGCAGGATCAACCCGTCGCCCGCCGATCCTGCCGGGAAACCGACGTGGATCCGGCCGCGTGCGTTCTTCCGCGTCCCGCTCTCCCCGCGCAGGACCGGCACGGCGATCGCGCGGGTGGTGCCCTCGAGGCCAGCCGGGGACGCGTCCGGCGGCGTCCCCGTAGCGCCTCCCAGCACCTTCGGCGGCAGCATGCTGCTCCACGTGGCATGGGACTCCTGACGTACTCTCACCGCATCTCGCATCCCGCGCTCCCCCACGAAACATCCTCTGATCTCGGCGAGGGTGAGGAACCGGACGTCGTCTGGCGCGTCGATGATGCCCCGCGCGGCAAACGCCTCGCCGATCTTCGAGAGCGCGTCGCAGAGGTAGACGTACTTCTTCGAGCAGATGAGGTACGCGTGGTCGTCTCCGGCCAGGAACGCCTTCTCCCCCGCCTTCAGCGCCGTCTCGAAGAGCTCCGTGTCCGCGCTGGAGCAGCACCTTCCGTAGCCGAGCCGCCTGAGCCGCGCGGCGTTCGCCTGGATGGCCACCACATTGCGTCGGTACTCATCCAGGTCGACGTGGAGGTAGCACCGAATCCTGCCGGCGCATTCCCTCAACGACACCTCCCCGCCCCGGTAGAGCGCCCCGTCCTCCAGGCTGCCGCCGTACAGCCAGCCGTACCTCCGGCCGTAGCCGCGCATGCGGTCAAGGAGGTGCAGCGCCACGGGGTCGTCCATCCGCTCCAGCCGGGCCGCGACGATGCTGTCGAACTGGTACCGGCTGAAGAGCTCCGTCAGCGCGGGGCTTGCCCGCACCTCCGCCGCCAGCTCGTAGAGCTGTTCGCGCTCCGCGATCATCATGGACTTCCCATAGACGGTATCGACCAGGTCCTGCGCGGAGATCGCGTCGTAGAACCGCTCAAGGCGCCGCCGGAAGAAGTGCCCCAGGTACCACTCCGACGTGGTGGCGCGCCAGTGCAGCTCGGCCGAACGCACCATGAAGGACTCGGCGTCGTCCAGGTACGACCGCAGCGCGGGGAACGGCAGCCTCGGGTCGAGGTACTGCCGCTCCATCCCCTCGACGAGCGCGGAGAGTTCGGGACTGATGTGCTCGGCGAATTCGCCCGTCCCCCGATCGAACTGCTCGTTGAGGGTGCGGAGGTACGCTTCCAGTCGTTCTTTGGCAGCGGGTATCTCCCTCTTGCTCTCGTAGAGATAGCCGTTCACGATGGCGCCCTGGACCGAATCCCATTCCATCCCGTACCGATAGGCGCCGGCACCGGACGCATCGGTGCACTTCGACACGATCTCCCCGACGAGGGGCGGCAGGCACCGGTCGTGTCGCAGCGTCCAGCGTCTGCTGCCGGACGGGTCGTCCGCGATCTCCCACGCCGAAGGGGCACTCACCTCGCGGAACCCGGTGATCGCCCTGGCTTGGAGGATGTAGAGATCTCCGTTCGCCAGCGTCCACTCGATGTCCTGATAATACCCCGACAGGCGCTCGATCCCCCTCGCACTTTCCAGCAACCGGCGCAGAACCTCAGGCGTGAGGATCTGCGGCCCGCCCCACGAGCTCTTGACCTCCAGGCTCTCCTTGTCGCACACATAGATCGCGGCGGGAGCTGAGCCATCCGTGATCCCGGAGCAAGCGCCGCGCACGACACTGATCTTGACGGTTCGCGGGTCCATCCCCGTCGTATCCGCGGTGAAGGTCACGCCGGACACTTCTCCCGCTACGTAGCGCTGCAGGATCACCCCTGCCTTGAGCGCGTCGGCCTCGATGAGTCCCTCGGCGTGGCGGTTGAGCACACCGTCGGAGAAGACCGACAGGTAACACCCCCGCACCGCCTCGAGCACCTGCTCGCAGGTGTCGAGTCCGGGAAACGAGCAGAAGACCCCCGCCAGGCTCGACGAACGGCGGTCCTCGCACAGCGCCGAGGTCCGGACGATGAGCCGGTCCACGGGATACGCGTCGCGCAGACGCCGCACGCAGGCGGACACCTCGTCGGCGAACCTTGCCGAGAAGGTGTAGCGCTGGAGGGCAGCGCGTATCTCCGCGGACCAGGCAGCGTATTCGCTCGGCCGGTAAGGGAACCCGTTCGCCCGGAGGAAGGCATCGAAGCACTCGGCCGTCGCCGCGTACCCGCAGGGCACCTGGAATCCGGCCGCTGCCAGTTCGCCGAGTACGGCCGCTTTGCGGCCATGGCTGGGGGAATCCCGTATACCGATGTCCTGCAGGGGCTGGATCATGCTGTCCTCCATGGGACGCGGGCGATGGGCCTCGTCTTTCTTCAAGGTGGCCGGCGTACGAAGGGCCCCCGGGGCCGGTGCGTCAAGGCGGGTGTCGCGGTGCGCCGCTTTTCCGTACATCAAGAGGATCGCGGGTCTGATCGGATTCCCCTTCCCGGAGCCGGGCACGACCCGTGCCCGAAGGAGCCGGGCATGACCAACAAGGAAGGTTAGCGGCGATGAACGAGATGCGCTACGTCCGACTGGGCAATACCGAGCTGGAGGTGTCAGCCCTGGCCCTGGGGTGCATGAGCCTCACCCGCGAGTCCGAGACCGCCGGCAAGGCCGCCGTCCGGCGCGCCTGGGAGCTGGGGATCACCTTTTACGACACTGCCGACGTGTACGGTCGCGGCCAGTCCGAGGAGATCCTCGGCGAGGCGCTCCGCGAGGCAGGGATCCCGCGCGAGCGGGTGGTCGTCGCCAGCAAGTGCGGGATCGTCTTCCCGGGGATGGAGCCGGCCTATCAGCTCAAGGCGTACGACCTGTCCGCCGGGTATCTCAAGAAGGGCTGCGAGGCTTCGCTCCGCCGGCTGCGCACCGACTACCTCGACCTGTACCAGCCGCACCGGACCGACTACCTGACCCATCCCGAGGAAACCGGCCGGGCCCTGGAAGAGCTGCGGCGCGAGGGCAAGATCCGCCACGCCGGCATCAGCAACCACATGGTCGACGAGATCCGAGCCCTGTCGGCCCACGTCCGGCTGGAGAGTCTGCAGACCCAGTTCAGCCTGCTCCACCTCGAGCCGCTCGAGACCGGCCTGAGCGCCCTGTGCCTGGAGCGGCGGATGAGCCTGCTATGTTGGAGCCCCCTGCACGGCGGG
>JBAZUN010000534.1:0-3889 GCA_041661365.1 Candidatus Latescibacterota bacterium | reverse complement strand
TCGCCGGAGATCAAGCAGCCCTCGGCCCTCTTCGATCGCCTGGGGGCTAGCTTTCGCGTGATCAGCGGCAGTGGCATCCAGGGGAACCTCGCCTTCACCTGGGTGAACGAGACCAACAGGGACCGGCCGCTGCGGCCGCAGTATAGCGTCGGTCAGTATCCCTTCCCCTTCAAGACTGACTGGCAGGAGCTGCTCATTCCCGAGTTCGTGGGAGCTTGGGGTACTGGCTCCGCGGGGCGAGTCTGGGTGGGTGAGTTGGTGGACCTCCGGTTGGACATGAGCTTCACCGGGACGACGGCAGGTACCATGCCAGAGGCCGTGGAGTTCGACTGGATCCAGCTCACCGGGGTGGAGGAGCAGCTACAGGGGGAGTTGCCCCCGCCGGAGGCGAGCGATGGCGGAGCCGAGGAACCGGGCGAGTTGTTTGGGGCTGCCGTCTTCTCCGGGCTGCTGCAGGGAACGCCCCGTGATAATCTCCACGGCCCCGGTATCTCTGCGGCACTCGGCGACTTGGATGCAGATCGGGACGCCGACTTGATCTGCGCCTACTACAAGGATGGCCAGGATATCAAGCCGGGATGGCTCGAGGCGACCAACGATGGCACTGGCAAGTTCACCATGCACATCGATCATCCCCTTGCGGCAACGGCCGGAGTGTTCCTGCAGGGGTCGGACCTGGACGCCGACGGGCTCATGGACGTCATCGTGCGAGGAAACACCGGAGATCGCCTGCAGCATCTACGCAACGTCTGGCCGGGTGGTTGGGAGGTCAGCAACGAGATCAGCGGCTGGGGCCGTGGACTTGCCGACGGCGATGGCGACGGCGTGCCGGATCTCTGGATCGGATCGGATCCCACCGCCGGTCAGACCAGTCTCTGGGTGATGCAAGGCGACAGCGCAGGCGGCTGGCACGAGCCGCAGGTGATCCCGCCACCGCCGTCATCGGTAGAATGGTTCCTCGCCTCTCCTGTGCAGCGCGTGGGGCCAAGTGCAGTGGGCGGATTCCTGTGGTCGTCGAGAGACGCGCCAGCCGCTGGCGGCCAGGTAGTCTGGCTAGCCCAGGGAGGAGTGGCGCAGTACGCCCCGGTGGAACTCCCGCTGGAGAGGAATCGGCACCACCTCGGTGACGTCGATGGGGACGGGGATGTCGACGCCCTGGTCAGTGGGACGGTGGTATACGATGACACCCAGAGGTGGCGTGGTCTCAGTCTGCTGACCAACCGAGGCGACGGCACACTGGAGGAGACGCTCCTGGACCCAGACGTGCTGCTGGCGGACGACGTCACCGTCGCTGACCTCAATGCCGACAACGTGCTGGACGCGGTGTTTGCCGACGGCCAGCTCCGCCACCCGGCCGTGGTCGTGTTCCTGGGGGACGGATTTGGCCATCTCCGCGAGGAAGGGCGTTACCCGCTGTCGGGACGCGGCGGGGCGGTGCTGACCGGGGACGTCAACGGGGACGCGGCGATCGATCTGGTCGTCTTCGAGCGGGCCGCGGAAGGGCAAGGCGGGGTGCACGTACTGCTGAGCCGACTGTCAGAGGGCACGACCGCCGTGGCCGAGGAACGCACGACTACGCTCCCCGTCGCTCCCGCCCTTTCGCCTGCCTACCCCAACCCTTTTAATGCCTCAACCCTCATCCCGGTGTCTCTACCGGTCGACGCGCGACAGGTCAGCCTGGTGATCTACGACCTGCTGGGACAGCCGGTGAGGAGGCTCATTGACGGGCCGCTCAGCGCCGGAGCGCACCTGATCCGCTGGGATGGTACCGACGACCGCGGCGCAGCCTTGTCCTCAGGGGTGTATGTGTACCGCCTGCGGGCGGGGGACGCCTCTGCCGTGGGCCGGGTAGTAGTGGCGAGGTAGCGCGTATCGCCGCTCACCGAATCTCCGAACCTGCCGGCCGAGGAGAAGCAACCGGCAGTTATCGCAAAGGAGAGCCCGTGAAGGGAAAGCCTGCGCTGTTGCTGCTCATCATGCTCTCGACCGCTGACCAAGCTCAGTCGATCACTTGGTCCTTCGAGGCTGCAAACGACGATCAGGGGTGGTCCGTAAGGGAGAGCCTCCTCTTGTCGACAGGCATTTCGTCTGAGCTCGAGGAGCTGCGCTCCGAAGTGGCGGATGGAGTCTGGCGTATCTATCCGCCGTCAGACCCGGGCGACCGAGTGCCGTCCATCGAATTGGTTTCCCCTCGCCTTTCGCTGGATTCGTCCCTCTTCGATCGACTCACCGTCCGCTTCCGTTTGATCCCATCTCAACCGGGGATCGGCATCCTCCAATTGGGCTGGGTAAACACCTATAACCGCTCAACCAAGCAGTATACGGTACCCAACCCGTACACCGGCATAGATCAGCTCTTCGGATTGGGGAACCCACTGATCTTCACCTCGGATTGGCAACAGGCGGCCATCGCGGATCTGCGCAGTAGACGCCTTGAGGTGTACAACCGGGTCTTCGACCTTACATGGGAAGATGTCCTGTACGACGTCAGGATCCATATAGAGCTGCCCGCCTGGCCCGAGGTGATCGAGGTGGACCAGATCGTACTTACCGGCATGGGAGAAGAGCTCCACGGTGAATTACCTCCACCGCAAGCCTCTGCTGTTCCCATGGCCGGAGAGCTGTTCTCGCTGCCGGTGTTCAATCCATTCGGGACGCAGCGGCTGTACGAAGAGGCCTTTCTGGGAGATGTAGACGGGGATGGCGACAGGGATCTGCTGTCCACATGTGGCATTGGCTTCGGCGACGGATGGCTGATGGCTCTCAACGATGGTCAGGGTCATTTCGGTCCTGAATGTCAGGTCCAGGAGGTGAAGGATGGCGCGTTCCTGCGAGCGGCTGACCTGAACAATGATGGCAGGCTCGAAGTCTTGGTTCGCGGCTCCTCGCTGACTGATTTCCGATACCTTCAATATGAACCGGAGGAAGGATGGTCAGAGATCCAAAGGTTCAGTGGCATGTCCCCCTTCGGATTCGGTGATGCCGACGAAGATGGCGACATCGATCTGTGGATGATCGAGAATAAGACGATCTCTGGAATGATGAATGCGGTACTTTGGCTGCTACGCAATGACGGCAACGGTATGTTGGCAACACCGGTCCCAGCAGACCAGGATCTGACGGCCGCGGGATGGGGACCCAATCGGATGGTGCAGGATTACCGTCCGGGAGCCATACTATGGTACAACCTGCAGACAGGAGGAAGCGGGTATCTCGTCACCTACTACGAGGAAGAGACCGGCCGCCGGCAAGAAGGTCTTGCCTATGCCAGCACGACCACCACGCCCATAAGGTATATCGGAGACTTCGACCTGGACGGTGATGTCGACCTGATCCTATCGAGTTCACCCGAGGATACCTCCTTCTTCGGCTTGACCCTGGCGATCAACACCGGCGCTGGAAGCTTTGCCTTCATTCCTTGGCAAAAAGACCTTGACATCCGCGGAGAAGTGCTGCTCACCGATCTGAACGAGGACGGGGTTCTAGACCCGGTCTTCGTGGACGGCAACGAACGCGACCCAGCCGTGATCGTCCATCTAGGGGCAAAGGCGGGTCTGCCGGTGCTGGAGGGCCGGTATCCCCTGGCCGGTCTCGGAGGTACGGTCGTCGGCGATGACGTGGACAATGATGAGGACGTGGATCTGGTCGTGCTGGAACGCAACGTCGGCGCTCAAGGTGGAGTCCACGTCCTCCTCAATCGCCTGCATGACCAGCAGACCGCCGTGGCCGAGGAGCGCACGACTACGCTCCCCGTCACTCCCGCCCTCTCCCCGGCATACCCCAATCCCTTCAACGCGGCGACGGTCATACCGGTGTCCCTGCCAGTCGACGCGGCCCACATCAGCCTGATGGTCTACGACCTGCTGGGACAGCCGGTGAGGAGGCTCAT
>JBAZUN010000533.1:0-3899 GCA_041661365.1 Candidatus Latescibacterota bacterium | reverse complement strand
GCCGCCGGCCAGCAGGATGGCGGCCACGGTCGGACTCAGCAGGCCGAATCGGGCGGAGGCTTCCCACACGATTGGCAATCCGACCAGCATGGCGGTGACGCCGTGAAATTGCGCGCTCAAGGGCCGTGCCGCGGCAGTGCGATCGGCGGCGATGAGCCACGTGAGGGAGTAGAGGAGGCCGATAATGACGCCTGCCGTTCCCGGCAGGCGTCCCGTCTCGGTTAGTGCCCGTAGTAAATAAGCACCACCAAACACAATGCAAGTGCGCCCAAGCAATGTCGCGAGACCGGTGAGATCCGACGTGCCGCGGGTGGAATCCGCGTGTCTCGCGGGTAGGAACACTGTGTCCGGTGGTGCCAGTGGAGCGGTGTCGGCGTATTCGGCGGTTGGGACCGCTGCGCGCTGGCCGTCCTCCAGCACACGCAAACGTCTTTCGACGTCCGCGAGACCGTCTTCAAGCTGCTTCAGTCGATCGTCACACTCCTGTTGTTGAGCCATTGCGGATTTCTCCCGCATGGGTGTGCCCCTCGGTCCACGGGGGCAGGATCTTCACGAGCGCCCACAGGATCAGGAAGGGAAGAATCAGAAAGATGATTGCCGGCAACAAGCCCTCTTTGGTGGCGAACTCCAACTTGTAGGTCGTGTATCCGAGGAAACTCTTGGAGAACAGCTGGCCGCCGATGACCACGTTCCAGCGCATCGCGAAGATGCCGATCATGATGAGTCCGCCGGCCACCGAGTAGATCCGCTTGCGTGCGGCGGCGCTCCACCGCATGAACTGCACGCTGGCCAGCAGGATCAGCGGGAGGAGCGTGCCGAGAATGATCTGAATGACGATCTGCGACACGAACAGCTTGGTCTTCACCATGAAGTCGAGTGCCATCAGCGATTCGTCGGCCACGTAGAGGCGGTGGATCAAATCGAGCATTTCCAGCGAGAAGTCCACGATGAACGCGTAGTAGAGGTACTTGGCGATGGTGTCCACGCACAGCATGTCGATCGTGGTCTTGCGCAGCTTGCTGGTGACCATGTAGATCAGCATCACCGCGGCGATGCCGGAGACGATGGCCGAGAACAGGAAGACGATCGGCATCAACGGGGTCGACCACCACGGATTGGCCTTGACCGAGCCGAAGATAAAGCCGACGTACCCGTGGAGCAGGAAGGCCGAGGGGATCCCGATCACGGTCAGGGCCTTCCCCAGCCGGTCGTCGATCCGCAGGGACCGCTCCGAGATGTTGTCCACCCCGAGCGACAGGCAGCGATACAAGAGCCGCTTGGCGCCGGTGCTGACCCGCGCCAGGAGCACGATCTCCTTGCGGTAGTCCAGCCAGATCTCCAGGACCAGGACCACCATCAGGTACCACAGGTAGACGAAGCCGAACATGGCCATCGCCGAGGTGGTATGCGGGGTCAGGTACATCTCCAGCGAGCGCTCTGGATGGCCCAGGTGGAGCTGCAGGGGCAGGGGGGCGACCAGCAAGAAGGACAGGGCCGTTAGCAGCGCCAGCCGGTAGGTCGGCTTCACCGCCTCCACGTTGAACACCCGCTCGAGCGAGGCCAGGATGAAGGCTCCGGCGACCAGGCCGGTGATGAACGGGTAGAGCACGATCAGCACCGTCCACTGGAGCTCCACCTCGTTCGGGTACATGAACCCCTCGACGCCGGCAAGCAAATGCTCCATGGCATCCTCCCTAGCGGACCGAACCGTCGAGGGCGTTGTAGTAGACCTTGGATCCCGTGGCCATCTGCGGCTTGAGGACCTGCACCTTGTGGTCCCTGACGAACTGGTGTATCGGGTCGTCGGGGTTCTTCAGGTCACCGAGCCGGCGGGCGCCGGTAGGGCAGGTCTCGCAGCAGGCCGTGGTCAGACCGCGGGTGATCCGGTGGTAGCACAGGGTGCACTTGTCCACGGTCTGGGTGCGCGGGTCGATGTAGCGGCATCCGTACGGGCAGGCCTGAACGCAGTAGCGGCAACCGAGGCAGTAGGACTTGTCGACCAGGACCACGCCGTCCGGGCTCTCGAAGGTGGCGCCGACCGGGCAGACCTGGACGCAGGGCGAGTGGGCGCAGTGGTTGCACAGCTTGGGCACGAAGAAGCTCTTGGCGTCCGGGACGGCCTCGGCCAGCTCGGGGAAGCCGTCGTACCCGCCGTTGGGCGAGTCGACCCGGGGGCGCTCCTGGTTGGCCCCTTCCACCCGGTACCGCTCCACCCAGGTGCGGAAATACGACGGCTCGCGCGGGACGTCGTTCTCGGCCTTGCAGGCCCTGACGCAGTTGCCGCAGCCGATGCACTTCTCGATGTCGATGGCCATGGCCCACCAGTGCCGCGCGGTGTCGTAGGTCGGAGCGGCCTCCGGGGTGCCGGCCAGGACGTGCTCGAGGGCCCCGGCGGCCGCCGAGGTCAGGATCAGCGCCCAGCCGCTGCCGGTGACGAGGAACTCCCTGCGGTCCATCTTCATCCCTGGCTCTCCTCGGTTGGCGCGTTCTCGGGGTGGTGAGGGGAGTGGCACTCGTTGCACGGCCCTCCGTCCATGTGCGTTGCCGGGTCGATCTGGGGGAACGCCTTGGGCTTGGCCGCGTTGGCCACGTGGCAGACCAGGCACACGGTGACGGGATCAGGACGGACCGGGAGCTGCTCCGGATCACTGGCGTGGGTCGCCAGTGGACCGTGGCAGGCCTCGCAGTGGATCCCCGCGTGGCGGCTACCCTGCTGCCTCTCGGGGATCTCGGTGTGGCACTCGACGCAGGCCGAACTGCCGGCATAGGAGACCGGTCGGGCCATGTCGTCCTCGAGGGCACCGGCGCGGTAGTGGCCGCCCAGGGCACCGAACCCCTCGGGGACCATGAAGTGTCGGAAGGTCAGGAAGGCGGCCACCCCCACCGCGAAGAGCGCCACCATGCGGAACAGGTGTTCCTTGTCCTTGGTCCAGCGCGGCATGGAGCCTACTCCTGGAGATGGTGAGCCTGCCGGCCGGTGGGGCCGGCTCCCGAGCTACACGACAGGCGATCAGACGGCAGCGCGCCCCGCCGGAATTGTCATGCTTGTATCCTATCCACGGGGTCGGGTACGTCAAGCACCCCGGAGGCGCTTGGCCTTGCCGGCGCCTACTCCACCGGTCGGATCAGCGGTCGACCTCTCCCGGCAGGAGGCCCAGCGGCAGGGCCGTGGGCCGCTCGCAGGTGCTCTGCAGCTCCACCTGCCGGGACTGCGCGGCCGCGTCGTGGAAGGCGTGCATCAGGTCGAGCACGTGGAAGGCCAGGGCGCCGCTGGCCCGGTGCGGCCGTTTGGAGCCCAGGCTGAGCGCCATGTCGACCACCCCGATGCTGCGGGTGTTCTCGATGTACCCGTGGGTCAGCGGCACCTCGTGCCAGTCGGCCCGCCCTCGCTTGACCATCACCGTGCCGCCGAAGCCGTTCGGGTCAGGCACGCTGAGCGACCCCTCGGTGCCGTAGACCTCCAGGCAGGGTACCCGCGCTCCCCACACGTCGAAGCTGGTGACGATGGTGCCGATCGCGCCGCTGGCGAACTCCATCACCCCGGCGATGTGGGTCGGGATCTCGACCTTGACCCGGGTGCCGTACTTCTTCTCGCTGGTGATGGTCCGCTCCGGGAAGGTGATGCGGGTGGAGCCGCCCACCCGCCGGACCGGCCCCATCATGTTCACCAGGGCGGTCAGGTAGTACGGCCCCATGTCGAACATCGGTCCCCCGCCGACCTGGTAGTAGAACTCCGGGTCCGGATGCCATCCCTCGGGACCGTGGCCCAGCATGAAGGCCGTGGCCGCCACCGGCTCGCCGATCCAGCCGTCGTCGATCAGCTTGCGGCAGGTCTGGTGACCGCCGCCCAGGAAGGTGTCCGGGGCTCCGCCGACCAGCAGCTTGCGGCTCGCGGCCAG
>JBAZUN010000532.1:0-3926 GCA_041661365.1 Candidatus Latescibacterota bacterium | reverse complement strand
ATCTGGCAGGGGCTGCACCAGCGGCCGGCTCCCCCGGCGGAGACCGCGGCAATCCTGGGGCTGGAGGTACCGGCCAAGGCTGACCTGCTGGTCCGCTCGCAGGCGCCGCGGCACGCCTTCCGTCGACGCGAGGGGTTCAGCCTGATCAACTACGGCCGCTTCTCCGAGGACAGCAGCCTGCAGTGCCGCTTCGTCGTGCCTGAGCCGGGGAAGCCGAGTTGTCTGCTGGTGCGCGGGTGGAAGGACGCCGGTGAGTGGCAGCGCTTCATCGACCCGCCCCCGGCCGCGGTACGCCGCCTGATCGCCGAGGGTTGGGGCGTGCTGGTGCCGCTCCTCTTCGGTCAGGCGCGGGTCCCGGCCCTGGACGAGGCCCGCCGGGCCATCGAGGATTCGTACCTGTTCACCACCTACAACCGGACCACGGCCATGCAGCAGGCCGGCGACCTGGTCACCACCGTGCGGCTGGCCGAGCTCGAGCTGGGGGTGTCGCCCTCGTCCCTGGCCGTGGTCGCCGAGGGAAGTCCGGCCCTCATCGCCCTGGCAGCCTGGGCCTTCCTCTCGGCCGGGGCAGAGATCGGCCCCTTTGCCGGGGATCTGGACGGTGCGGACCTGGCTGATCCCGCCACCTGGACCGAGAGCGCCTACGTCCCGCTCCTCCTGGGCGCCGGCGGGATCCGCGCCCTGGCGTCCCTGGCCGGTCGCCGGACGGCCCACCTCACCGGAGTTCCGGCTTCCTGCCGCGCGTTGCTGCCACGCTCCTTCAAGACGAGGACGAGGACCGCGGATCTGGCCGGGCTGCTGCGGCTGCTGCAGGCGGGCAAGCGGCGCCGGGGTTGAGCCGCAAGGCATGTCCGGTCGTCAGAGGGAGGATCACATGGAGATCGAGGAACTGATCGAGCGGGCCGCCGAGCCCGTGATCCGGGAGTATCGCTTGGCCTTCCAGGGCCTGGCTGACTCGATCCGGGCCATCCCCGAGGATCAGTGGACCCAGGGCGAGCGTCCGGGCGACGTCCCGGTCCGTCAGGCCGCCCATCTGCTCTACGCCTGCGTGGCCTACGGCGGGGGGCACCGGCTCAAGCACGGCCAACGCTTCGGGGTGCCGGTCGAGTCGTTCCACGCGCTCGTCGCGGAGCAGTCCATGCCCGACCGCCGGGCCGTCCTCGACTGGATCCCCGAGGTGGAGGAGCTGATCGTGCGCTGGGTCGAGGAGTGCGCGCGCAAGGCCATCACCGGCACGCGCAAGACCCACTCACCGCTCAACAAGCCGGTCTACGTCCTGCGCCACACGGTCGTGCACCTGGCCTATCTGCGTCGCGAGATGTATCGCCGCGACATCCCCCGTCCCAGGTACTGAGGAGCGATACCATGGAGTGTAATATCTACCAGTCGATCGGCGTCGAACCGATCATCAACGGCCGCGGCACCTTCACCATCATCGGCGGCTCGGTCGAGCGTCCCGAGGTGCTAGCCGCGATGGAGGCGGCCTCGGGGTACTTCGTGCAGTACGACGAGCTGGCCGAGGCGGTCGGCCGGAGGCTGGCGGAGCTCACCGGCGCCGAGTGGGGGATGATCTCCGCCGGGTGCGCGGCCGGACTGAAGCACGTCACCGCGGCCTGCGTTACCGGCGGGAACCCGGAGAAGCTGATCCGCATCCCCGACCTGACCGGCCTGGACAAGACCCAGGTCATCGTCCCCGCGTACTCGCGCAACGCCTACGACCACGCGGTGCGCAACATCGGCGTGGAGCTGGTCACGGTGACCACGCCGGAGGAGCTGGCGCGGGCCATCAATCCCAGGACCGCCATGGTCTACCTGTGCGCCGGCGGCGGCTCGGCCCCGGGCCAGCCGCTCTCCCTGGAGGTGATCGCCGGCATCGCCAGACCTCACGGGATCCCGATCCTGGTCGACGCCGCGGCCGAGGATCTCACCATCCCCTGCGTCCACCTGACCCAGGGGGGAACGGTGGTGGCGTATAGCGGGGGGAAGGCCTTGTGCGGTCCCCAGTGCGCCGGGCTGCTGCTCGGGGACAAGGCGGTCCTCACCTCTGCCTGGCAGGCCAGCGCGCCCCACCACGGCCCGGGCCGCGACGACAAGATCGGCAAGGAAGAGATCATGGGGATGCTGGCGGCGGTCGAGGCCTGGACCACGCGCGACCATGCCGCGGAATGGCGGGTCTGGCTCTCCTGGCTGGAGACCATCGCCAAGCGGGTGGCGCGGGTGAAGAGCGTGACCACCCAGGTGCTCGAGCCGGGCGGGCTGTCCAACCGCGCCCCCATGCTGATCGTCCGCTGGGATGCCGCGGCCCTGCGCCTCACCGGCGAGGAGGTGGCCGAGGACTTTGCCCGCAACAAGCCCAGGATCGCGGTGGGCAGCCGCGACGACCAGGGCCAGGCCGCCATCACCATTGCCCCGAACCAGATGCGACCGGGCCAGGACCAGGTGGTCGCCGACCGGATCCACCGCATCCTCACCGCGAAGCGGAGCCCGCGACCGACGCGCCTCAAGGCCGCCGCGGCCGACCTCAGCGGCCAGTGGGATCTCGTCGTCCGCTACCCCAGCAGCACCAGCCGGCACCATCTGTCCCTGCAGCAGGACGGGAACTGGATCGAGGGCCTCCACCAGAGCGACTTCTCGACCCAGGAGATCGCCGGCACGGTGGAGGGGACCCTGGTGAAGCTGAGGAGTGACCTGCACCGGCCCGGAAACTGGGTGCCCTTCCTATTCTCGGGCAAGGCCTCGGGGGATACCATCTCCGGCACCATCCACCTGGGCGAGTACCTGACGGCCACCTTCACCGCCAGCCGGTCCGTGCGCCGGGCGCGCCGCGTGCGCGTCTCGATCCCCGGAGGGCCGCCCCTGGCCACCTGATCGCGTACCGGACGCCGCTTCCATGGAGGTTGCCGCATGACCGTACCCCGGACCCGCCGCGAGGCGGTGCCGTTCACTTGGTCTGCCAGCACCGGCATGCACGCCTACGGCAAGCTGGCCGGGATCAGCCAGGAACGGCTCTTCCTCGACGCCGAGGGGATCGCCGAGGCCTACCGCGTGGGCCGGCCCCTGGCCGAGGAGGCGTACGGACCCGAGGTGGGGATGGGCGGTCCGGGGTGGCTGGGGATCAGCTACGGCCACGTCAACACCCTGGGATGCCCGCTGATCTTCCCCGAGGACAGCGAGGTGGCCCACCGGCCGGCCCACGCCTCACTCGAGGAGGGGATCGCCGCGCTCAAGCGCGAGATCGACTTCACCCGCGAGGGGCGATTCCCGTTCTATCTGCGGTTGTGGGAGGAGCTGAAGCACCGACTCCCCGGCGAGCGGATCCCCTTTGGCGGGTTCGGCTCCGAGGGACCGGTAACCAGCGCCTGGTCGTTGCGCGGCCACGGCTTCTTCACCGACCTGTTCGACGCGCCGGAGCTGGTGCGCCAATACCTGACCCTGATCACCCGCAGCATCGCGGCATACAATGGCCTGGTCCGCCGGCTCAACGGCGCTCCGGAGTTCAGCCCGGACGGGGTCAGTCTGGCCGACGACGTCGCCGCCATGGTGCCGCCGCGGCTGTGGCCTGAGCTGGTGGTCCCCTCCCTCGAGGAGTTCTACCGCCTGCAGACCTCGGGGCCAAGGCATGCCCATATCGAGGACTTGACGATCTCCCAGCTTCCCTTCCTCGACCGGATCGGACTCGATTCCTTTGACCCGTCGGTCTCGCCCAGGCTGACCCCGGCCCTCCTCCGCGACCACTGCAGCGTGCCGTTCTCCTGGCGGCTCAACTCGACGCAGTACCCCGACCTGTCGTGCGAGGATAACACCCGCTGGGTCTACCGCGCGGCGGCCGAGGGGGCTTCGAGCGTCTGGACCTATGCCTGGTGGCCGTTCTGTCCGCCCGAGAAGGTGCGGGCCTTCATCGAGGCCGGAAAGCAGGTGAAGCGCCT
>JBAZUN010000531.1:0-3933 GCA_041661365.1 Candidatus Latescibacterota bacterium | reverse complement strand
GACCGACGACGTCGGCCCGCGGATCGCGGTAGAAGGGGCAGTCCGGGTGGGTGACCCGGTACTCGGTGGTCCGGGTGTCCCACATGCAGAAGCCGTCGTGGTGCTTGGTGGTGAAGGTGCCGTACCCCATCCCCGCACCGGCCGCGGCCCTGGCCCATTTCGCCGGATCGAAAGCCACCGGGTTGAAGGTGCGGTTCAAGGCCCGATATTCGCGGCAGAAACGGGCGAAGTCGCGGCCGCGCTCCTGCCAGCACCGCAGATGGTCGGGTCGGGCCCAGGTGTCCTCCTCGACCAGGGGCCACGACTCGCAGCAATCCCACTGGCAGTAGATCCCCCAGTGCAGGAAGAGCCCGAAGCGCAGATCCTGGAACCACTCGAGCCGGTCCTGCAGCCAGTCGGGCTGCACCGCGACGGCCAGGTCATCGGCCCGCGAATGGGCCATCACGTCCCCGCGTCCCTCGCTCATTAAGTGCTCCTTGTCGCGTCCCCGACGGCTCAGCGGGCAGCGTCAGCCCGGGGTCATCCGGTCGTCGGCGGTGTCCTGGGGGATATACCCCAAGACCTGCCGGGCGTGCTCGATGTCGACCCAGCACCAGCGGTTGCTGGAGCAGCCGTAGAAGATGTCGTAGCGCAGCTCCTCGGGGGCGTGGATCGCGCGCTCGACCAACTGCACGATGTCCCGCTGGCTGCACCAGATCGGCGCCATGGACGGGCCGGAGCGCGGGTGGTCATCCCCGTTGACCCAACCGATCCGCAGGCAGAGCACCGACAGGTGGTGGACGTCGGCGTAGTATCGACCCAGGGCCTCGCCCCACACCTTGCTGGCCGGGTACAGACCGGTCGGTCGCACCGGCCACTCGTGGGTCACCGTGTGCACCTCCTCCTCGACCAGGTCCTCGAAGCGGCGCTCGGCGATGGACTGGTACGGCTCGTCCTGCTGATACCCCCACGAGACCATGATCGAGCTGGCAAAGACGACCCGGCGGACCCCGGCCCGATGTGCGGCCTCGAAGGCGTTGCGGGCACCGATGACGTTGCTGGCCAGGATGCTCTCCCAGCTCCCGTCGTGACGGGCATCGGCGGCCATGTGCACCACCACCTCCATCCCCTGAAAGGCCCGCTCCAGCCCCTCGAGGTCGATCAGGTCGACCAGGGTGAAGCGCTCCCGGGGGAGGTGCAGCGACCGGCCGGCCGGAACCCGCTCGGACGACTGTCGCCGGCGGGCCATAGCGTGCGCCTCGTACCGCTCGGGTTGTTCCTGCAGCCGCTGGTACACGGCTCCGGCGATCAGCCCGTGCACCCCGGTCACCATCACCTTCATGGGCGGCATGCGTCCTCCTGTGCGCTTGAACAAGCTACTGCCCGCGACCGCCTCTGCTGGGCCGACTGGGGGTCTCTTGTGGCGGTCCATGTCTCCGCCTAGCTTGTGCGCGAGCGACCGAAGTATAGGGATTCCTGCCTGGCCGGCAACCAGCACGGGTGACGGGTCAGTAGGCTCGTGCCAGCGCCGCCCGAAGGATCCACGGCCCGACCTGCTCTCCAGTTCCCGGAGCGTCCTTTGGCCAATCCGTCAACGATGATCGCGGCCCGCATCCACGGGGCCGGAGACGTGCGCGTCGAGACCGTGCCCTGCCCATCCCCTGGTCCGGACGAGGTTCTGCTGGCCGTGACGACCGTGGGGCTGTGCGGCAGCGACCACCACTACTACCGCGAGGGAGGAATCGGCACGGCGAGGATCACGGCGCCCCTGATCCTCGGTCACGAGATCGCCGCCCGCATCGTCGATGGCAGCGCCGGGCTCGGGCTCTCCCCCGGCGCCCTGGTGGCCGTGGACCCGGCCCGCTCCTGCGGCGGCTGCGAGTGGTGTCGCCGGGGTCACACCAACCTGTGTCCGAAGGTGCGCTTCGCCGGCTCGCCTCCCGATGTCCAAGGCGCCCTGGCCGAGTACCTCGTGGCGGCGCGAGCGGCCGTGCACCCGGTGCCGCCCTCCCTGTCCGCGGCCGCTGCGGCTTTGCTCGAACCCCTCGGGGTCGCCATCCATGCCCTGGACCTGGCCCGACTGCGACCGCTGGATACGGTGGCGATCCTGGGTGCCGGGCCGATCGGGCTGCTCCTGCTGCAGGTGGCCCGTCTGGCCGGAGCCGGGGCGGTCTTTGCCATCGACCCGATCCCCAGGCGGACCGAGTTGGCCCGCGCCCTGGGTGCGGACGAGGCCGGGAACGCCTGGGAGTCGGTGCTGGAGTGGACCAACGGCCGAGGGGTGGACACGGTGATCGAGGCCACCGACTCATCCGCGGCCCCGGACCAGGCAACTCGGGTAGTACGAATCGGCGGACAGGTGGTGCTGGTGGGCATCCCCGAGCAGGAGGAGTTCAGCCTGAGCGCCTCGGTGGTGCGGCGCAAGGGACTGACCCTTCGCATGGTGCGGCGGATGGGGGAGGTCTACCCACGGGCGATCCGTATGGCCGCGTCCGGGCGGGTGCTCCTGGAGCCGCTGATCTCGCACCGGTACCCGCTGGCCCAGGCCCCTGGGGCCTTTGCCCTGCAGGCCGACCACCGCGACGAGGTCGTCAAGGTCGTGGTCGAGCCCGGGGAATCCGGTCGAGGTAACGGAGAGCCAGCCAGAGAGAATGAGCGCGAAGCGAACTGAGGGAGACGCATGAAGCTGTCAGAGCTGATCGGCCGGGAGGTGCCTCCCCAACCCTGGACCGAGGGGGAGAAGATCCCCTGGCACGACCCGGGCTTCAGCGAGCGGATGCTCGTCGAACACCTCTCACAGGAGCACGACGCGGCCAGCCGCCGCAGCGAGGTGATCGACCGGCAGGTCTCCTGGGTCCACGGCGAGCTGCTGGGGGGCCGCCCTGGTCGGGTTCTAGACCTGGGGTGCGGGCCGGGACTCTACACCCGTCGCTTGGCCGAGTGGGGACACACCTGCGTCGGCATCGACTACGGCCCTGCTTCCATCGCCCACGCCCGCCGCACCGGCCAGGGTCTCGCCTGCACCTATCTCGAACAGGACCTTCGCGAGGCCGAGTACGGGCAGGGATACGACCTGGCGATGCTCATCTTCGGGGAGTTCAACGTCTTCCCGCCGGCCCAGGCCAAGTCGATCCTGGCCAAGGCTCACGCGGCGCTGGCCGAGGGCGGCCGGATACTCCTGGAGGTCTCCACCTTCGACGCCGTTCAGCAGGTCGGAGACCGTCCGGCCTCGTGGTATACGGCTTCCTGCGGGCTCTTCTCTGCCGCACCCCACCTGTGCCTGCAAGAGAGCTTCTGGAACGCGAAGGAGCGGGTGGCCATGGAGCGCTGGTTCGTGATCGACGCGGCCTCCGGCACGATGACCAGACACGCGGCCAGCACCCAGGCGTACACCGATACGGAATACCGCGCGATCCTCCTGGCCAGCGGTTTCAGCGAAGTAGTACGGTACCCTTCGCTGACCGGCCTTCCGGATCCGGCCGGGGAGTTCGTGGTCTTCGTGGGACGTCGAGGCCCCCGGACCGGGTTTGTGTCAGCCCGCTGAAGAAGTCTCTTTGCCTGGCGAAGCTGGAGGGTAGCGGCCGCTGGCCGGGCGGGCGCTTTAGGGCCCTCCGGGCTCTTTAGGGCCCTTCGGGGTCCTCGGCCCGCTCGGTGACACAACCTATTTCTCAGACGCGGTACTAGCAGAGCGAATGCGACGGCAGGTCCGGCATCCGGACGGTGGGGGAGGCAGCGTAGGGGATGGGACTGCCGGACCTGCCGAAAACCCTTGGAATATCCACCCCGAAGAAACCGAGGGTTCCGCAACCGCGAAGCAGGATCATCCAGCGGCGGCCTCGACCTCCTTCTCCTCTTCCACTCCCGCCCCCCCCCCTGAGGTAGAACCGTTCGCCCTGCCCAGGCTGAAAGCCTGGCGCACCTCTGCCTCGATCCGCTCGTATACCTCAGGGTGGT
>JBAZUN010000530.1:0-3955 GCA_041661365.1 Candidatus Latescibacterota bacterium | reverse complement strand
CGACCACCGTGGGATTCGGGCCCCGGTTCCTCCACTCGACCGGCCAGTTGCACAAGGGGGACGCGGGGCACGGGCTCTTCCTGCAGCTCACCGCTGATCCGAGCGAGGACGCGCCGATCCCCGACGAGCCAGGCTCGGATCGCTCGGTGATCACCTTCGGCGTGCTCGAGGCGGCCCAGGCCCTGGGGGACCGTCAGGCCCTGCTCCAGGCCGGACGCCGCGTGGCCCGCATCGACCTGGGCCGCTCGCCCAAGGCCGGACTCGAACAGGTGCAGCGGGCTCTATCGTGACCAGGCGGTCGGCACGGACAGCCGCGCCGCACCTGCTCACGTGAAGTGAAGGAGGGCGCATGGCCA
The DNA here is from genome assembly GCA_041661365.1 of Candidatus Latescibacterota bacterium. Taxonomy (GTDB): domain Bacteria; phylum Latescibacterota; class UBA2968; order UBA8231; family UBA8231; genus CAITNQ01. The sequence continues at coordinate 3,599 of JBAZUN010000530.1, read as the reverse complement.
AGGCGGATATCGGTCTGATCGGGCTGGCGGTGATGGGCGAGAACCTCGTCCTGAACATGGCCAACCACGGCTTCACCGTGGCGGTCTACAACCGAACCCTCGCCCGCGTCGAGGAGTTCGTGGCCGGCCGGGCGCGAGGGAAGACGATCATCGGAACCCGCTCTCCCGAGGAGTTGGTCCGCGCGCTCGAGAAGCCCCGCAAGGTGATGCTCATGGTCCAGGCCGGCGCCGCGGTCGACCAGGTGATCGCCGGCCTGGCGCCGCTCCTCGAGCCGGGCGACGTCCTCATCGACGGCGGCAACTCCTACTACGCCGATACCACCCGGCGCACCCGCGACCTGGCCGGACGGGGGATCCTCTACGTCGGCACCGGGGTTTCCGGAGGGGAAGAAGGTGCGCTGACCGGCCCCAGCATCATGCCGGGCGGGAATCCCGAGGCCTGGCCCCTTCTGCGGCCGGTCTTCCAGGCCATCGCGGCCCAGGTCGACAACACCCCCTGCTGCGACTGGGTCGGCGAGGACGGGGCCGGGCACTACGTCAAGATGGTCCACAACGGGATCGAGTACGGCGACATGCAGATGATCTGCGAGGCCTACCTGCTCCTCCGTCAGGTGCTGGGGCTGCCGCCCGAGGCCATGTCGACGATCTTCCGCCGCTGGAACCAGGCCGAGCTGAACAGCTATCTGGTGGAGATCACCGCCGAGATCCTGGCCAAGGTAGACCCGGCGACTGGACAGCCCCTGGTCGACGTCATCCTCGACACCGCCGGGCAGAAGGGCACCGGCAAGTGGACCGGGATCGAGGCCCTGCAGTTGGGGGCCCCGGCGGCCACCATCACCGAGGCGGTCTTCGCCCGCTGCCTGTCGGCTCTCAAGGAGGAGCGGGTGGCCGCGGCCCAGGTCCTCGCCGGCCCTACCGAGCGTTTCACCGGCGACCGGCAGGGGTTCGTCGAGGACGTGCGCCAGGCCCTGTACGCCTCGAAGATCTGCTCCTATGCCCAGGGGTTCCAGCTCCTGGCCGCGGCGGCGTGCGAGTACGGCTGGGAACTGCGGTACGGCTCGATCGCCTCCCTGTGGCGGGGCGGCTGCATCATCCGGGCCCAGTTCCTCGACCGGATCCGCGAGGCCTACGACCTCGACCCGGCGCCGGCCAACCTGCTCCTTGCCCCCTATTTCCGCCACGCCGTGGCCGCCGGTCAGGCTTCCTGGCGGCGGGTGGTGGCCACCGCGGCCACCCTCGGGGTCCCGGTGCCGGCCTTTGCCAGCGCCCTGGCCTACTTCGACGGGTACCGCGGCGCCCGTTCTCCGGCCAACCTGCTGCAGGCCCAGCGCGACTACTTCGGCGCCCACACCTACGAACGGGTCGATCGGCCGCGGGGCGAGTTCCACCACACCGACTGGACCGGCCACGGCGGGACCACGGCCTCGACCCAATACACTGTCTGACAGACTGCCGAGCGGCGACTTCCCCCGGCAGGTCGAAGCTGAGCCACCATTCTGCCCTGCCTGACCGCTCACTTCTGTGATCGGCGAGTCGTCGGCCCCAGGGTCTCGCGCAGCAGGGCCAGGAAGGCCTCGGTCGCCGGAGAGCGGCGGCGGCCCCGCCGCTCGATCAGGCCGATGGCGCGCGGACCGAGCCCCTGCACCCGCACCCCTGCAAGCCGCCCCTCGGCTACCTCGCGGGCCACGGCCACCTCGGGGACGATGGCCGCCCCCAGCCCGCTCTCGACGAACCGCTTGATGACCTCGATCGCCCCCAGATCCATGGTGACCCGGGGCGTCACCCGGGCCCGGGCAAAGGCCTGATCGAGCAGGGCCCGACTGGTGCTCCCCCGCTCGAGCACCAGCAGCCGGTGCTCGGCCACCTGGGCCAGGGAGACCACCCGCCGCCGTGCCAACGGGTGGTCTGGCCGACAGATGAACAGATCCCGGCGCGCGAAGAGCCGCTCGCTCTGCAGGTGCCGGTGCCGCACCGGCAGGGTGACCAGGCCAAAGTCCACGGCGTCCTCCAGCACCAGGTGGACCACCTCGGGGGACATCCGGTTACGGACCTCCAGGGCCACCTCGGGGTACCGGGTCCGGAACTCCTCCAGCACGGCCGGCAGGACGTAGGTGCAGTTGGTATCGCTGGTGCCCACGACCACCCGACCGCGCACCACCCCGCGCAGGGCCGCCAACTCCTCGCGGGCCGCGTCGAGTACGGCAAAGGCCTGCTGGGCCCGCCGGTGGAGGATCTCGCCCGCCGTGGTCAGGCGCAGGGTAGCGCGTCCCCGTTCGAGGAGGACTTCGCCCAGCTCGGCCTCGAGTGCCTTGAGCTGCAGGCTGACGGCCGGCTGGGTGAGGAAGAGCTTCCCGGCGGCTCGGGTGAAGCTCCGCTCCTCCGCCACGGTGCAGAAACTCCGGAGCTGGTGCAGGTCCATCGTCTCTATCCTATCGCTAACGATCCTTATGATGAGCGTAAGATAAATCAATTTTTCTAATCCCCCAAGATCGCGTACCGTATCGTGGGCAGCGAAGCCCGGGACGAGTCCGGGACGATCACGCCTGCGAGCCCGCCATCAACCGCGGACCAAGGAGAGCTACCATGGGAGCGATCATCGTCGTCGACGCCTTCTGGGGAGACAGCGGGAAGGGGAAGGTCGCGGCCTACCTGACCGCCCGTCGCAATGCCACCTACTGCGTGAGGGCCGGCACCGGCACCAACGCCGGTCACAGCGTTCTGTTCGAGGACGGCCGCCGCCTGCGCTGCCGGCAACTCCCCTGCGGCCTCGTCCATCCAACCGCCCAGGTGCGGGTCGGCAGCGGCGTGGCCGTGGACCCTGAGGTTCTCCTCGCCGAACTGTCGGAACTGGAACTGGAGTACGGCGTGCGCCAGCGGACCAGGGTCGACTACCGGTGCCCGATCATCCTGCCCGAGCACCGTCAGCGCGAGGCCGCCGACCTTAACCTGAGCCAGCGCGTCGGCAGCGTGGGGAGCGGCACCGGCGCGGCCCGGGCCGACTTTGTCCTGCGGCGGGCGCAGCAGGCCCGGGACCTGCCGGCCCTGGAAGGATTCACCGCGGACGTGGCCCGCGAGCTGAACACCGCCTGCCTCCGCGGCGAGACCGTGGTGGTCGAGGGAAGCCAGGGGACGCACCTGTCGCTGGCGCTCACCCCCGACTACCCCTGCTGCACCTCGGACAACTGCACGGCCACGGCCTCGGCGGACGACGTCGGGCTGAGCTGGCAACAGATCAGCGAGGTGGTCCTGGTGATCAAGGCCCTGCCGAGCCGCGTGGGCCAGGGCCCTCTACCGCTGGAGCTGGAGGCGGTGACGGTAGAGTCACGGGGGATCGGGGAATACGGGGTGGTCACCGGCCGTCCCCGGCGCAAGGCGGCCGGGATCTCCTGGCCTCACCTCGAGGAGGCGGTGATGCTCAACGGTCCGACCTCGCTGGCCCTGACCTTCTGCGACCACCTCGACCCGGCAGTGCGCGGAGCCCGTTCCGGCGCTGACCTGACCCCACCGGTGCGGGCCCTGGTCGACGAGCTGGAGGAACGGCTGAGCCTGCCGGTCTCCCTCTGTGACTGCGGACCACTCTTCGAGGATCTGATCGAGCT
>JBAZUN010000529.1:0-3977 GCA_041661365.1 Candidatus Latescibacterota bacterium | reverse complement strand
ACCTAAAGTCCTCCATAAGAGAGGAAGTGCAGGTTGTAGGCGTTGTGGACGACCGAGCGGACAGTCAGCCCTAACACGGGGCACGCTCCTGCAAAAGGGTGGTCCCTGGCTGCCCTGGTCGGACCGACCGGTCAGGGCGAGGGAGCGCACAGGGTGGTCGTGGCGGCCGAGGAGAGTGACACTCGAGGGGAGGAACGGCCGCACCGACCGACACGGCCTCCGACAGTGCGGCTATCCTTAGGTAAGGGACCCGCTCAGGCACCCCCTAGATGAGGACCCGTTCCTTCGCGTCCTGCGCTTTCGCGCAGTTTGCCTTTTCGACGACGGAGACCGCTGTTACTGGCGCCAATAATAACCAGACCTGGTGGAATGTCAAGGACGATTATGCCCGATCGCGGGATACCCTGGTACCCCGCGGGCAGTAGCGGCATTCCGGGCCACCCCGAACCGGTGGTGGAAGGCGGTCGGCCTGCTTGTCCGGCCCGTTTTCCGGGGTTCGGTCGTTCCGCTTGCGTGGGCCGGCGGACCGGCCCATACTATCGGCCGCGGGCACGGTTGGGTGCCGGGCGAGGAGTCGGGAGATGGTGGCGAAGATCCCCCAGACGCTGCAGAACTACCTGGATTCAGGAGGGCCCGTGCTGGGGATCGCGACCCTGGTGGTGCTCTGGGTCGCCTACAAGCTGTCCAGCAAGGCCCTGCGGACCTATCTCACGGCCAGGGCCTACAAAGAGGAAGACGCCCACAACTTCCTCTTCATCTGGCGGTACCTGTGGCTGATGACCGGGGCGATCTTCGGGATCATCAGCTTCTCGGGATCACTGGCGACCCTGGGGATCTCGGCGGCCTTCCTCGGCATGGTCCTCGGTTGGTCCCTCCAGGCTCCGGTCACCGGCATCGCCGCCTGGTTGATGATCATCCTCAAGCGGCCGTTCAAGATCGGCGACCGCGTAATCATCGCGGGGATCGTCGGCGACGTGGTCGACATCACCCTGACCCACGTCCTGCTCAACCAAGTGGGCGGCACCATCGCCGGCGAGGAGAAGTCCGGACGGGCGGTGCTCATCCCCAACGCCACGATGTTCGGTCAGGTGATCTACAACTACAACTACGATCTCTACGCGCTCGACAACCCGAAGGAAGGCGCCGCCGAAGGTGAAGGGGGCGAGTAGGCGGAGTACATCCTGGACGAGGTGCCGGTGCGGCTGACCTTCGATTCGGACTTTGCCGAGGCCGAGCGGATCGTGGTCGGGGCGGCTGGGCAGGTGACCGCGGAGATCGTCCGGTTGACCGGTCAGGAGCCGTTTGTCCGGGCGGAACTGTTCGACTCAGGCATCCTGCTGCGCCTGCGGTACCAAACCGTGGCCAAGGACCGGCAGCGGATCTCCAGCGACATCGTCCGGCTGGTGATTGCCGGGTTCGCGCGCAGTGACCGGGTGGCGTTCTGCTATCCGCACATGAGCATCTACCACACCCAACGGGAGGCCGGCGACCAGTCGGCCGTTCGGGAAGTGGGTGCGTCGGCCAACCCGAAGCCGGCTTGTATCCCTTGATACCGGCTGGTCTTGCGGGGATGGCAGTCTCCCCTCCACGAAAGGAGTTGTGGGCCATGGCCAAGAAGCAGAGCACCAAGAAGCGGGTCAACTTCAAGCTGGAGGCGCCCGAGGCCAAGCAGGTCTACCTGGCCGGGAGCTTCAACGGCTGGGATGCCACCTGTCGCCCGCTGAAGCAGGATGCGGCCGGGATCTGGAAGACCTGGTTGATGATCGCTCCCGGGGAGTACGAATACCGCTACCTGGTCGACGGCGAGTGGGTGGACGACCCGACCTGCGAGGAGCTCCGGGCCAACGAGTTCGGCACCGACAACTGCGTCCTGCGCGTGTGAGCAGACCCCGGGACGCGCTCGTTGCCACCGGGTATCGGCCTTCGGCTTCCAGCCGGTCGGTCGAGTTGGTGGAATGAGACAACAGCAAAGGAAGGTGGATCATGGTGTCCAAACAGGGGATCACCGAGGCCCTCAAGGCGCGTCTGATCAGCGTCAAGGAGCGGGGCCTGGCCATGGCCCAGGTCCTCAAGGCCCGGGCCGACATCGCCGCCACCCGCCGGCGGCTGCGTCGCGTCTTTTCCGAGCTGGGGGAGGAGACCTTCAACCGGCTGGAGGCCGGCAAGGGTCTGGCGCCCGGAGACCCGGGGGCGGATCCGCTGCTGGTGCGGATCCGCGGTCTGCAGGCCGAGCTAGCCCAGCAGGAGGTGGCCCTGCAGCAGATCCTCCAGGAGGGGCGGTGCCCCTGCTGCGGCGATAGGGACGCGACTCCCGGGAGCGCGGCTTGAGCGATCCGACCCGGTCACGATCCCCGCAAGCCGGGATGAGGATCCGCTTCCTCGGTGCGGCTCGGCAGGTCACCGGCTCCTGTTACCTCCTCGAGGCCGGTGGTCTGCGCCTGCTGGTCGACTGCGGTCTGTACCAGGAGCGGGAGTTCCTGGACCGCAACTGGGCCTCCCTGCCGGTACCGCCGGAGGAGGTGGACGCGCTCCTGCTCACCCACGCCCACCTCGACCACTCCGGCCTCATCCCACGGGTGGCCCGGTCGGGGTTCACCGGGCCGATCCTGGCCACCCGGGCCACGACCGAGCTGGCCGGGCTGGTGCTCCGCGACGCCGGCCATCTGCAGGAAGAGGACGCCGCCTTCAAGCAGCGGCGTCACCAGCACGAGGGGCGGCGGGGTCCGTACCCGGAGATCCCCCTCTACACCGCGGCCGAGGCCGAGGCGGCCCTGGGCCTGTTCCGCGGCGTGGGGTACGGTGAGCCGGTCCAGCTCAACGAGCGGGTCACGGTGCGGTACCACGACGCCGGCCACATCCTGGGCGCCGCCATGCTGGAGATCGCGGTCCAGGGTGAGGACGGCGGCTCGCGGCGCCTGGTCTTCTCCGGGGACATCGGTCAGTGGAACCGGCCCCTGGTCCGCGATCCCTCGCTGCTGGAGACGGCCGACTGGGTGGTCAGCGAATCGACCTACGGCGACCGCGACCACCAGGACGACGGGGACGTCGCCGACCGGCTCTGCGAGGTGGTGAACCGGACCGTCGCCGCCGGCGGCAACCTGGTGATCCCGACCTTCGCCATCGAGCGGGCCCAGGAGCTGATGTACCACCTCAGCCGACTGGTGTGGGAGGACCGCATCCCCCACCTCCTCGTCTTCGTCGACAGCCCCATGGCGGTCAACGCCACCGAGGTCTTCCTCCGCCATCCGGAGTGTCTGGACGAGGAGGCCCAGCGGTACCTGCGCAGCGACCGGAACCCCTTTGCCTTCCCGGGGCTCCGGCTGGTGCGAACGGTGCAGGAATCCAAGGCGATCAACCGCATCCGCGGCACCTGCATCATCATGGCCGGCTCCGGGATGTGCACCGGGGGTCGGATCAAGCACCACCTCGAGCATCAGATCTCCCGGCCAGAGACCACCGTCCTCTTCGTGGGGTACCAGGCCAGGGGGACCCTGGGCCGGCAGCTCATCGAAGGACGCGAGGAGGTGCGGATCCACGGGCAGAACCGGCGGGTACGCGCCCGCCTCGAGCAGATCCACGGGTTCTCGGCCCACGCTGACCGGAGCGAGCTGCGCCGGTGGCTGGCCGGCTTCCGGCAGGCTCCCCGCCGCGCCTTCTTCACCCACGGGGAGGAGGAGGTCTGCCAATCCCTGTCCCGGCTTGCCGCGGAGGAGCTGGGCTGGTCGGTCGAGGTACCCGCGTATGGTCAGGAGGTCGAGTTGGCGTGACCGCGGCTTCGACGAGACGCCTTCCATGAGGGACCGGCCCGTCGTCTCCCGCTGGCGGGCTGCTCTGCCGTCCCTGGCGACGGGGATCGCGGCGCTGACCGCCGTCGCCTTCCTGGTATCGCGCCTGGCGGCCCAGGAGGCCGGAGGCCTAGATCCGGCCGCGGCAGGCGATCCGACGTCAGGGGCGGCCGGTACGCTCTGGAACTTCCT
>JBAZUN010000528.1:0-3982 GCA_041661365.1 Candidatus Latescibacterota bacterium | reverse complement strand
GCTGGGGGACGAGATCGAGCTGGTGGCGCTGCTGGATCGGGAGCCGGTCGGGGTGGAGATGGACCGCGGGCAGTTGACGCAGTTGATCCTCAACCTGGCGGTGAACGCCCGCGACGCGATGCCGGACGGGGGGCGCCTGACCCTGCGGACCTCGGTCCGGACGGTGACGGCCGGGGAGCCGCACTCAGGGGTCCTCAAGGAGCCGGGGCGGTACGCGGTGCTGACGGTCGAGGATACCGGCACCGGGATGCCGCCGGAGGTCCAGAAGCGGATCTTCGAGCCGTTCTACACCACCAAGGAGGAGGGCCGGGGCACCGGACTGGGTCTGGCGATGGTCCACGCCGCGGTCAGCCAGAGCCGGGGCCAGATCGAGGTGGCCAGCGAGGTCGACCACGGCAGCACCTTCACGATTTTTCTGCCGGCGGCCGAACCGAGTCGGGGCGAAAAGGTGGACGCCGAAGGCGAAGGCCGAGCAGCGGCGGAGACGCGCTCGATCCTGGTGGTCGATGACGACGAGGCGGTGCGGCAGGTGGTCTGCCGGATGCTGCGCGCCTGCGGTTACGCCGTGGTGCCGGCGGCCTCGGGGGTGGAGGCGCTGGAGGCGGTGCATACGCGCGGCGTCCGGGCCGACCTGCTGCTGACCGACGTCTCCATGCCGGAGATGAACGGCTGGCAGTTGGCGGCCACCATGCGGGCGGGCAACCCCGCCCTGCCCGTCCTGTTCATGTCAGGGCGACCCGACGGCGGCGCCCCGCCCGAACTGGCTGCCGCGGGTACGGCCTTCCTGCCGAAGCCGATCCAACTGCGCGACCTGCAGCGCCAGGTCCAGGCCCTGCTCGGCACCGGCGCCTGAGCAGGTATCCGCGCGGATTCGCGCGCACCTCTACGCCAGGGTGGTCTTCACGGTCACCGAATCGCCGGCCAGTCCCACGACCGCCTTCAGGCCGTCGAAGGTAAAACGGACCTCGGGGGCCGTCGGGCCGCGGTAGGGGAGGAGGAGCACCGCGTAGACCAGCGGCAGCTCGGCCCGCACGCCCAGGGAGAGGGCCGGCGCCGGCTCGATCCGGCTGTAGGCCGGCGAGTACCAACCGCCCCTGGGGTCTTCCTGGCCGCACTCCACGTGGACCTCGTCCCAGACGCCGCTGGCCTCCAGCAGCAGATTGGCGTCGGCGAAATCGGTGCAGGCGCGCGTGTCGGCGACCTGCAGCCGGCCCGGGGCGAACTGGAAGCGCGCCTCGAGGTGGTGGATCCCCTGCCCCTCGAGACGGTCGAACAGCACCCAGAACCCTGCCTCGGCCAGGACGATCTCCCGCCGGTGGACCACGGCGATGGCGTTATCCGGTCCGTACCCCAGGTCGTAGGCCGCCGCGGCCCGCACCTCGCCGTCGGTGGCGACGAAGGTACCGGGGGTCGGTGCGGTGGGGATCCAGGCGTCGGGCCGTCCCTGGCTGTGCTGTCCCTGTCCGTCGACCAATACCGTGGAATGCGCCCGGCTGCTGCGCAGGTATCCCAGATAGGAAGCCGCGCTCCAGTCGTAGAGGTGGCGGCCCGGGTCGACCAGGAAGGAGCGGCCGAAGGCGAAGAGCCAGAAGCCCAGCCGGTCCTCGTGCTGATGGCTGCGGCCGAAGGGGCCGCCGTCGAAGGCCAGGTAAAGGTCCCCCCGGTCGGCCCGTTGGCGGAGCAGGCTGACGCCGGCGTAGGGAAAGCGCTCCGGTCCCAACGTCTCCGGAGGGGAGACGGCGTCCGCCAGACCCAAGGCCTGCAGCCGCTCCTCGATCCTGGGAACGAACTCCGGGTCGCTGTCGTTGAAGGCCACCTGGCCACTGCCGCCGGGGACCACGGTCTGCCGCTGGTAGTGCACCATGCGCCGCAGGGTCGCCAGGGTGGTCGCCTCCAGCCGCAGGCCCAGACGGCCGGCGCTCTCCGCCGCGCTGACCACGTTGTCCACCACGCAGGCGTGGTAGTGCGGGGTCAGCTCGTCCTGCACCCCGTCGGGCAGGACCTGCTCGGCCACCTGCTGGTCGAGGGTGCGCAGGGCATGCCGGGCAAAGCGCTCCTCCTCGGCCAGCAGCGGCAGGCTGGCCAGGGTGGCCAGGATCCCCCGGCAACCGATGGTCGGCCAGTTCCCCGCGTGCCCGGCAATGACGATCTCCAGGTAGGCCAACTGCTCGTGCAGCGACTTGCAGATGCGCAGCAGCTCCACCGGCTCCACCTGTCCGGCCCGCAGCAGCTCACCGGTGCACCAGGCCCACGCCGGACAATGGATCGCCTCGTTCAGGTACGACCCGAAGACGTACGGCGTGCCGACGAAGCAGCGCTCGATGCGGCACTTGGCGATCCAGTCCAGGATGAGGCCGACCGCCTTGCGGGCGAAGCGCGCTTCTCCCGTTTCCTGGGAGGCCCGCACCAGGGGCGCCAGGAAGCCGAACCGGTTGAGGTCGTGGCCCCAGTGGGCCGTGCCCGGGTTGTGATCCCAGTCGAGGTCGGCCGGCAGGTCGTGGGTCTCGGTGTAGAAGGTGAAGCGATGCGCCAGGATGGCCTCGGCACTCGCCTTCGACGCGCCGACCGGCGCGGTCAATCCCGGGCCGCGCTCGGCCGGGGGAAGCCCCTGACCCCAGGCTCGTATCGAGGCTTCCACCGCCTCAGGGTCATGCCGTTCCAGAGCTCGGGCCAGCCCCGGCACGCGCTCCGGTGCCAGCAGGCTGGCCGCGGCCAGCACGAAGGCGGAGTGGTCGAGCCCGGTGTCGTCGAACGATCCGAGGGCCGCGAGTACCTGAGCGCGGTCGAAGGTCTTGAGGGTCTCGAGATCGGCGCGGGTGAACCGCGGTCGGTCCAGGGACATGCGGCCTCCTCCTCGCCGGCTTACCCCTCGGCGCTGACCGCCTGGATCAGGGCGATGATGTACCCGAACTGGAAGGCGTAGGCCTGGGTGGCGTGCCCCGAGCCCCCGGGGATCGGCCGGTCGTCCGGGTGGCCGGGCGCGTGGTCGGGCATGAGCATATACGGATAGTCGACGTCGCGCAGCACCTTGGCCAGGCGGTACATGTCCACGTCCCCCTCGTCCGGCCAGACCTCCTGGAAGGAGTGGAGGCCGCCCCGGATGTTGCGGAAGTGGACGTTGAAGAGCTTGCGCCGCTCGCCGAAGTAGCGCACGATCTCGTAGAGCTCCTCGCCCGGGTTCTGCAGCCCCTCGGCGGCGGTGCCGCAGCAGAAGTTGAACCCGTGGTAGGGGGAGTCGACCAGCTCGGAGAAGCGCTTGAGCCCCTCGAACATCGGGTAGTTCCAGCGCTCCACGCCCTTGAGCACGGGGGCCGGTGGGTCGTCCAGGTGGGCGGCCATCTGCACCTTGCTGGCCTCGGCCGCGGGGATGACGCGCTCGAGGAAGTACCCGGCGCGGTCGAAGGCCTCGTCACGGCTCACCCGGCCCGCCTCGGACAGGGTCTCGTTGTCGAACCTGGCCAGGTCGAAGGTCGAGTAGGTCGACCCGCCGCGGCCCTTCGTCGATTCGGTGCGCTGGTGGGGCAGGACGCAGAAGTTGTAGTTCAGCCCGCGCAGCCCGGCCTTGCCGGCGTTCTCGATGGTGCGGCAGACCTCGGCGATGTCGCGGTCGCGCTGGGGATCGCGTGCCAGGGTGATGCTGGTCGGCAGGCCGATGTGGATCATCTCCACGGTCACCCCCTCGGCCGCCGCCTCTTCCATATGGCGTCGGAGGGTGTCCACCTCGGTGTCCTCCGCTGCCGCGTCGATGTGCCGCACCCCGTGCCGCACCACGAACTGCAGCTCGGGCTTGATCGTCTGGATCCCCTGCTCGCCCACGTGCATCCTCACCGGCCGGCGCTGGGACCGCTTCCCGCTCTCCATCTCACACTCCTCTGCTGAAGACACCCCGAAGTTGCGGCGGGGAAGGTCCGTGCCCGCGCCGCCGCAGCCGCTTATACTATCGTCCTCCGCCGGAAGGCGCCACTCCCTGGCTTCTCAGGTC
>JBAZUN010000527.1:2117-4022 GCA_041661365.1 Candidatus Latescibacterota bacterium | reverse complement strand
CGGGTGCTGCGCGATCTGCTTGGCAGCGTCGGTCGGGATCTTCCCGCGCCGGTGGCGGCCTGGCTCGAGGCAATGCCGCGGACGCGGTGGGAGGGAGTCCTGCTGCGGCAGGCCTGGGCAGACCGGCCAACCGGGAGCTGGGGGGATCTCCTGTGGGCCGGAGGGATGACGAGCTGGAGCCACCGGTGCCGGTTCCTGGCCGAGACCTGTTTCCCCCGGCCGGCGGTGATGCTGCAGGTCTTCCCCCGCCTTCCCGCGGCCCTGGTTCCGGCGGCCTATCTCCTGCGCCTGGGGCAACTGGCCTGGCGCGCGGTGAGGCACCTGGCGCGGCTGTTGAGGAGGTGCTGAGATGAGTGAGTGCTCGCGTGGGGCCCTGGTCTCACCGGCCGGCGTATCGACCCGGGCCGGCTCCTGGGCCGGGTGGCTGCTGACCGGGTTGACCCTGGCCTGGGGGTGCGGCGGTCCGCCCCCGGTGCCGGTCGGGGTCCCCGAGATCCCGGCCGAGGTCGCCCCTGAGTCGGTCTCCATACCCACCGATCCGTCGGCCAGGGCCTATCTGGAGGTCGACGGCACGCCCGAGTACCTGATCGGCGCCGGGGACGGCCTCACCCTGACCCTGCGCGCGGTCGAGTCGCGGGAGGAGAAGGTCACGGTCCGTCCGGACGGCAACGTCTCCTTCTCCCTGGTCGAGAACGTGAGGGCCGCCGGCCTGACGCCCACCCAGCTCGATCAGGCCCTGACCCGGGAGCTGTCCCGCTTCCTGCGCGACCCCAAGGTCGACGTCGAGGTTACCGAGTACCGCAGCAAGATGGTCTCCCTGCTGGGTGCCCTGCAGGCGGTCATCACCTCGGGGACCAAGACCGGTCAGGGGCGGTACCCGCTGCGCACCCGGACCACCGTGCTGGACGCCATCCTCGAGGCCGGGGGCACCACCTCCGACGCCCAGCTCGAGCGGGTCCAGCTCGTGCGCGGGGGTCGCGCCTACGCCCTCGACCTGCAGCGGGTCCTGACCACCGGGGACCAGGCCAACAACCCCGAGCTGCAGGGCGGGGACATCCTCATCGTGCCGGGCGCGGCCCAACTGACCAAGAAGGTCGTGGTCCTGGGAGAGGTGAAGAACCCGGACGTGTACCTGCTGACCGAGGACGCCACCCTGCTCGAGGCCATCGGCCGGGCCGGCGGCCTGCGGGAGTCGGCCCTGCGCGACGACCTGCGGCTGATCCGGGCCGGCAGCGGCGGGCCCGAGATGCTCTCGGTGAACTACGAGCGGATCACCCGCACGGGCGATCTGGAGCAGAACCTGCCGCTCAGGAGCAACGACGTCCTGTACGTGCCGCGGTCCTTCCTGGGCGACCTCAACGACGTGCTGGCCAAGGTCGAGCCGTTGCTCAACATCCTGCTCCTGCCGGCGACCTTCCGCGACCTCTACACCACCGGGGGAGGGCTGAGGATCGACACCGGCAGTCCGCCGGAGTCGGGAAGCACGATTTACACCCGCCCGCTGCCGGGAACCACCGGTGCCAAGCCGGTGACCGAGCCCCAGACCGAGGAGCAGACCAAGAAGGAGAAGTAACCGGGGTAGCGGTGACTTCTGCCGCAGTCGATCAGCGCAGCAGCAGGACCTTCTGCATGGACCGGGCCGACGCGGTCCGGAGCACCACGAGGTAGGTGCCGGTGGCCACGGGCCGGCCGGCTTCGTTCCGTCCATCCCACGAGAAGGAATACCGTCCCGGCGCGGCCGGACCGTCGACGAGGGTCCGCACGGTCTGCCCGAGCAGGTCGTGGACGCGCAGGGTGACCTCGGTCGGGAGCGGCCCCGGCACCTGGGACCCGAGCTGGACCGTGGCGTTGAAGGGGTTGGGGTAGGCCCGGGACAGCATTAGGGCCGGGGGCAGGGCCGTGGCC
>JBAZUN010000527.1:538-2107 GCA_041661365.1 Candidatus Latescibacterota bacterium | reverse complement strand
AGGGTGTCGGCCTTGGCGTCAACGATGGCGATCTCGTCGGCGTCGGCACTGGTGACGTAGGCCAGGGCCCCGTCCGGCGAGAACGAGACCGCCCGCGGATTGGCCCCCACGGCCACCGTGGGACCGAGCGCGCCGTCCCGCGGGTCGACGACCAGCATCTCCCCTTCCCCGTACGCGGTGAGGTAGACCTTGGTCCCGTCCGGCGAGGGGGAGACCGCGAAGGTTCCGGCCACCGGCAGGGCCAGCGACCGGCTCAGTGTACCGCTGGCCACGTCGATCACGGTCAGGGTCCCGGACGACATGCTGGTGACGTAGACCTCGCTCCCGTCGCTGGCCGCGGCGAGGGAGCGCGGCTCGCCCGGAACCGGAACCGCGCTCAGCACGGCCCCGTCCGCGTCGAGGACCAGCACGCGGTTCGCGGCCAGGTCGGCGACGAAGACCCGGCCGCCGGCGGCCGCTACCCCGTACGGCCCCGAGTCCATCGCCGGGAGTTGGACCGTCCAGCGCTCGCCGCTGTTCAGGTCGGCCAGGGTCAGACTGCCCGATCCCGAGTCGGTGACGTAGAGCCGGTCGCCGGCCGGGCTCAGGGCCAGGTCGAGCGGCATGGTGCCGGTCGCGATCCGGTCGACCACCTGGAAGGTCCCGGTGTCGATCACCTCCACCTCCTCGCCGGCCAGGCAGGAGACGAAGAGACGACCTCCGTCCGGGGCCAGCAGGACCTGGATCGGCTCATCGGCCACCGCGATCCGCGCGACCTCCTCCCTGGTGCCGGTGTCGAGGACCACCACCGCGTCCTCGCCGCGCAGGGCCGTGAAGGCCAGGGGAGCACCGCTGAGCCGCACGACCTTGAAGCTCAGCCACTCCTCGGCGCCGGGGAAGATCAGCAGGTCCCCCGAGATGCCGCGGGCCTCGACCTGGTACTCGACGCGGGTGCCGACCGGCTGGCCGGGGATCCGGCCCTCGAAGGTATTCCCGGAAAGCCGTTCCATGGTTGTGGTGGTGACGACCCCGGCCGGCGCGGTCCGCCGTCGCAGGAGCACCTCCGCGGCCTCGGCCATCTCGACCTGCAGCCGGTACGGCCCCTCGGTGTCCGGGGTGTTCGCCAGCCGCGCGAGGGAGAGGAGATAGGGGTGACCGGGTTGCAGCAGCCCGGTGGTGAAGTCGATCCCCTCGACCCGGTCCCCGGCGGTCACCGACAGGGTCTGCGCCAGGTCGGCGGTCGCGGCGTTGTCGTAGTACTCGGGGCTGAACCCCACGGCCAGGCCGGTGAAGATGCCGCCGAGGTTCTCCTCGGTGATCTCCCCCGAGAGCGGCTCGACGTGGAGCCGGTACCGGCCCGGCGTCAGCCCGGCCAGGAGGTAGTCGCCGCTCGTCGCCGCCTTGGGTTCGGCCCCGGAGAGGATCCCGATGCGGGCGCCGGTATCCAGGTTCTCCGCCACCAGGTGGGTGCCGAAGAGGGGGGTGCCGTCCTGGTCGATGACCCGACCCGCGATCGCGCCGGTCGAGTCGAGGAACCCGGCCGCCGGGTAGAGCACGCTGATCCCGGCCAGGTCGTCCGGCTCCAGGCTC
>JBAZUN010000527.1:0-528 GCA_041661365.1 Candidatus Latescibacterota bacterium | reverse complement strand
CCGGTTGTAGGGATTCATCGTCGGCCGGGTGGCGGGCGGTCCGTCCAGGGGGGTGTGGTCCAGCCCGAGCAGGTGGCCGATCTCGTGGATGGCCACGTCCTTGAGGTTGACCGCCCCTTCCGGCAGCTCGGTGGCCTCGGAGAACGCGAAATCCTGCCCGTTGAAGGTGATGTCGGCGTCCTGGATCTCGCCGGTCAGCTCGTTCGAGGTGAGTCGGGTCAGGGCGATGACCCCGGACTCCGGAGGGGCCTTCAGATAGGCGTTGGTCTCGTCGAAGTAGAGCAGGTTGAGGCGGTCGCCCGAAGAGGGGCCGCGGGAGCTGCTCAGGCCGCGGTCGAGGAAGCCGACCCTCGCGGTCGGCACCGCGTCCCAGGCCGCGAAGCTCTCGCGCAGGAGCCGATGGGTGGTCTCGGCCGTCAGGTCGGTCGATCCGGCCCGGTGCAGGAGGAAGGGGATCCGCTCCGGGGTGCGCCAGTACTGCTGGACCGGACCCATGGGCCCCTCGAAGGTTTGAACCACGAACCCGTC
>JBAZUN010000526.1:0-4023 GCA_041661365.1 Candidatus Latescibacterota bacterium | reverse complement strand
CGTTTCGTCGAGTTCGACCCGGCCCGGCGGGCCTTCACCTTCTGCCAACAGACCTTCCCCCAGATGGCCATGGGGATGGCCGAGGACGATCAGGGCCGGATCTTCTCGGTCACCTACCCCGACAGCGGGGTAGCCTGCTTTAACCCGGCCACCCGGGCCTGGCGCGACTACGGCTCGGTCTACCAGCAGAACTGGCGCCAGTACCAGCGGTACGTCGCGGCCGACGATGCGGGGTGGCTCTACTTCGGGGTGGGGAACACCGCCAGCCAGATCGTGGCCGTGGAGATCGAGACCGGCCAGGCCGAGCCGCTCGTTCCAGAGCCCGAGCGCGGCCGGGGGAGTGCCCTGGTCTACCGCGACCTCGACGGCGCGGTCTACGGTCAGGTCCTGGCCGGCGATGCCAACCCCTGGTATCGGTTCTACCGAGGACGCGCCGAGCGGCTGGCCGGCGCCTCGCCGCGGCATCCAGTGCCGACGATCACCGGGCACCAGGGGCTCTTCCACCAGGAGTTCCCCAGCGGCCGGCGGTTGGTGGAATGCGACCTGGTCGAGCGCCGCCTGGTGGTCGAGGATCCCGGTACCGGCATCCGCCGCGAGCTGGGGTTCGATTACACCAGCGACGGGGCCCATCTGATGGGGCTGGCCGTGGCCCCGGACCGCACGATCTGCGGCGGTACGGCCTTCCCCATGCGCTTCTTCTGTTACGACCCGCGGGCCGACCGCTGGACCAACCGGGCCAGCTACGGCCAGTGGAACACCGTGGCGAGGCAGGGGGACCGCTTCTTCGTCGGCGGGTACGGGGCCGGCTTCCTCCTCGAATGGGACCCGGCCAGTCCCTGGGTCGAGACGGAGAAGGGGGCGACCGGCTGCAACCCGACCTTCCTGACCGAGTGCGAGCCAGCGATCAACCGGCCCCACTGCCTCCTGGCCCACCCCGACGGCCACATCCTGGTCCTGGCCGGCACCCCGGGGTACGGGTACACCGGCGGCGGGCTGCTCTTCTGGGATCGCCGGACCGGCGACCGGGTCCTCCTCGAACACCAGGCGATCCTGCCCGAGCACTCGACCATGAGTCTGGTGGCCCTGGCCGACGGCATGCTGCTGGGCGGCACCACCACCGGACCGGGAACCGGGGGCGAGAAGAAGGCCGAGGTCGCCGAGTTGTACCTGATGGACCTGGCCAGCCGACGGATCACCTGGCACGCGCCGGTGATCCCTGGGGCACAGGAATACACCGCGCTCCGCGCCCGGCCCGACGGCCTGGTCTACGGGGTGGTCGACCGACGGCGGTTCATCGTCTTCGACCCGCGAGCACGAAAGCTGGTGCACGAGGAGGAGACCGAACCCCGCTTCGGGCTGACGGCGTATCAGCAGGGACCGCGGATCCTGGTCGCCGCGGACAACGGCGCCGTGTACCTCCTCTTCGTGCGGGGGATCGCCCGGGTGGAGCCCGAGACCTTCGCCCTCACCTGGCTGGCCGACTCGCCGGTGCCGATCGGCCCGGGAGGCGACTTCCTCGACGACCGCCTCTACTTCGGCAGCGAGTCGCGGTTGTACAGCTTCGCGGTGCCGCGATTGGGATGAGGGGACTGGCAAGCGGATGGTACAGGGATATGGTGGGTTTTTGCTGCCGCCCCAGCCGACGGCCGCCGCACCATGAGCGCGCTCCATCCCGTACCGTAGTCGCAGGGAAAACCATGCGCCAGATCCTGGCTGCCTTCGCGGCGGTGGTGTGGTGCGGGATCGCCCATGCCGAGTGGCAAGGACAGATCGTCGGCATCAAGGACGGCGACACCGTGGTCCTGCTCCGGGACCGTCGCGAGCTGCTGCTCAGACTCTACGGGATCGACTGCCCGGAGAAGACCCAGGCCTTCGGCTCTCGGGCGCAGCAGGCCGTGTCCGAGCTGGTGTTCGGGAAGGAGGTGTCGGTCGACAGCGTTGACACCGACCGGTATGGCCGAACCGTAGCCCTGGTTACGATCGACGGCCGGACAGTAAGCGAGGCGCTGGTCGCGACGGGGTATGCCTGGGTCTACGAGCAGTACTGCCATCGCCCAGAGTGCGAGAGCTGGCGAGGACTCGAAGCCAAGGCGAGGGGAGAACGCCGCGGCCTGTGGGCAGATGCCCAGCCGACGCCCCCGTGGGAATACAGGCGAGGAGGGAACAGGACTCCAACTGTCGCCGCCGGGGAAGCGAGTGCGGCCGTAGACCAGCAGGCCGGCTCTCCGGCCACCTCGGCCACGACCGCCGTCTACGTCACCAAGACCGGGAAGAGATACCATCTCGACGGCTGCCGGTTTCTCGCCAGGAGCAAGATCCCCATGGCCTTGGCACAGGCCGTTGCCCGCTACACCCCATGCAGTGTGTGCAAACCTCCGTCGCTGGCTGCAGAGGGCAAAGCGGCAACCGGTGCGACCGTCACCCCAACCCCTGCTCCAGCGGTAATCACTGGCCAGTGCCAGGCGATCACGAAGAAGGGCACTCAGTGCACGCGGAAGGCGAAGCCGGGGAGTTCCTACTGCTCGCAGCACGGAGGGAAGTAAGGACTCCACTGGCACGATATAGTTGACTTAGTCAAGCCTTAGTCTGATATTGGCCACAGCATCACGATCAGCCCAATGCTCAGGCTGGAGGTGACGGATGAAGACCGTAACCACACACCAAGCCAAGACCCATCTGTCTCGCCTCCTCAAGGAGGTCCAGGCAGGAGAGGTCATCATCATCCACAATGGTGCGCTGCCCGTGGCCAAGCTCACGGCAGTTGAACCGAACATCAAGGTTCGTCCGTCCGTGGGAACACTGACCTCGCCACCCGTACGCTATACTGAGGACGCGTTCAGCCCACTTTCCAATGAGGAACTACGGGAGTGGGATCTGTGACATTTCTGCTGGACACCTGTACCTTCGTCTGGCTGTGCGCCGACCCACAGCGACTTTCCGAGACCGCGAAGGCGGTTATCGATGCAACAGAAACGACCTTGTTTGTCAGCGATGCTTCAGCCCTGGAACTCACGCTAAAATGGAAGGCGGGGAAGATCCATCTGCCAGATCCTCCGCGTCTGTGGATCGAGCAACAACTCGCGACGTGGGGTTTGGACTGCCGACCCCT
Organism: Candidatus Latescibacterota bacterium; assembly: GCA_041661365.1. GTDB lineage: Bacteria > Latescibacterota > UBA2968 > UBA8231 > UBA8231 > CAITNQ01. Next base: position 914 of record JBAZUN010000526.1, on the reverse strand, counting down.
CACGCGCGAAGACATCTATCGCGCCGGCGAGTTACCCGAATACCATCGTGATCCGTTCGACCGGCTGCTGGTGGCGATAGCCATCAACCGCGGTGCCACGATCCTCACACCCGATACTGCCATCCGCCGCTATCCTGTCGGTACCCGCTGGTGACTACCAGGTGGGCGGGATCTGTGGGAAGGTAGCCGGCTAACCGCGATGCCCGCTGGATTCCTCAGGAGCATTGGGGCTCCGCGGGATCGCGCTCTTGGGATCCCAACCAGATGACGGCGATCTCGTCCTCTACCTGGTGGAACTCCGGGTCGCCGGTCACCACGGCCGCCTCGCGTTGCCGGGCCAGGGCCGCAGCGAAGCAGTCGGCGAAGGACATCTGCTTGCCAGCCTTGAGCCGCGCGGCCTCCCGGGTCAGGGCCAGGTCCACATCCACGAGCTCGATCGGAAGGGTAAGGAGGATGCGCTCGGTCTCCGCCGCCTTCTGCTCGCCGCGCTCGCGCCGCACGATGTAGAGCACCTCACCGACGTTTACGGTGGTCACGGGTAGGGGGGCTTGCTCCGTCAGGGCCCGACAGAACAAATCGCGCACCGTGGCAAAGCCTGCCTCCCGCTCGAGGTAGACCAGGAGGGCGTGGGCATCCAGGACCGGTGCCCCCACCTCAACCACCCTCCTTGCCGCGATCGGCAGCGCGCTGCTGCAGGAGTTGGCGGGACAAAGAGACAGGGCCTGCTAGGAAACCGGCTGCCTGGTCCAGATACTGCGGTGTAAGGGGCTTGAGGACGATCTCCTCCCCTACCTCCTGGATGTGGAGCCGCGTGCCTTTTTCTATCCCCAGACGCCTGCGGATGGCGGCCGGGATGGCGATCTGACCCTTGCCTGTCACAGTAACGGTAGACATGCTACCCCTCCAAGATTACT
>JBAZUN010000525.1:0-4029 GCA_041661365.1 Candidatus Latescibacterota bacterium | reverse complement strand
TCCCCTATGACCTGTCCGGCGGCGGACCGGTGACCGAGGTGCCGGAGGTGCGGGCCCTGATCGACCTGCTGCAGGCGGTGCATCGGCCCGATCATCCCCTGCCCCTCCTGAGCTTCCTGCGCGGCCTGCTGGTGGGGATGGGGGACGACGAGCTCTACGCCTTCAGCCGGGCCGGTGGGGCCTTCGACTACCGGCGGCCGCTGCCGGCCGCCACCCCGGCCGTCCTCCGCGAGCGGTTCGGTCAGGCCTTCGGCTGCCTGCGGACGGCGGACGACCGGCTGCGGCACCACTCCCCGGCCGTGGCCATCCAGGGGATCGTCGAGGAACTGGGCCTGATCCCCTTCGCCGCCAGCGGCGGTCTGGGCTCCTCGCGGGCGGGAAGCCTGGTGCGGCTGCTGGCCCTGGTGCGGCAGGGCGAGAGCGACGGCCTGCACTGGGGCCGGATCGTCGAGGCGCTGGGCCGGATGGTCGCTGACCCCGAAGGGGCGGCCGAGCAGATGACCCTGGAGACCGGCCGTCAGGACGTGGTCCGGCTGATGAACCTGCATCAGGCCAAGGGGCTGCAGGCCCGGGTCGTCTTCCTCGCCGATCCGATGGACACGGTGGTCGAGCGTCAGGCGCCGGATTTCCACGTGGCGCGCCAGGGGCCCTCCGGCTTCCTGTCCCTGCCGGTCTGCCGGCCGCGCGGTGAGCACGGCCACGAGGTTATCGCCGAACCGGCGGGGTGGGAGGAGGACGCGGCCGAGGAGGCTCGGTACCTCGAGGCCGAATCCCTGCGCCTTCTCTACGTGGCCGCCACCCGGGCCCGCAATTTGCTAATAATTTCCTGCTACGAGGGGAAGCGCGAGTCCGGCTCCTGGGCCCCGCTCTACCCGCACCTCGCCGAGGTGCCCGAGCTGGAGGAGGTCGAGGAGCCGGCGGCCCGTACCCCGGAGCCGCTTCCCGACTGGGAGGAGCAGATGCGGGTGACTGCAAGCGCGCGGGAATCGATTGGGCCGGCCACCGTCGCGGTTCGGGCCGTGACCGAGGCCCTGCCCGAGGAGGAGGACGGGTGGGGAAGCGAGCGTCCCGGCCACGGCCGCGACTACGGCACCCTGGTGCACCTCCTGCTCCAAGCCGCGGTCGAGCAGACCCTCCCGGCGGACGAGGCCGCGGCGATTCGGGTCCTGGTGGCGCGTGCCGAACTGCCGGCCGAGCTGGCGGATTCGGCCCAGGCGGCCTTGACCGCCTTCCGGGCCTCGCCGCTGTGGTCCGAGATCGAGGCTGCAGCCACCGTGTACACCGAGGTGCCCCTGGCCGCACCGGCAGAGCTGGTTCCCGGCCTCGCCCTCCCGGCCGGAGACCTGCCGACCGTCCTCCGCGGTCAGGCCGATCTGCTCTATCGCGTCCCTGGGGGGTGGAAGCTGGTCGACTACAAGACCGAGGGCACCCCCACGGACGCCCCCCGGCATGCGGTCCAACTCGAGGCCTACGCCGATCTCTGGCAGGCGATCACCAGCGAGCCGGTGAAGGCCCGTGGGATCTGGCTCACCGATCCCGGGATCTGGGTGCCGCTGTGACCGGCCCGGATCAGAGAGATCGCCGAGGAACCGGCGGTCGAGCCCGGGCGTCTTCCCCCAACTACTATGAGCCTGTCGGAGACCCCCATTCGGGCTGCGGCTGCCCCCAGCGTCCGCCGGCTGCGTTCCCTTCGCTTGCCGCATCTCCCCTCGATGCGGCGCCGCTCAGGCGCCTTGCCGGCAGCCACTGGGATGCTGCCTCGCTCACCAAAGCAGGTTCTCCGACAGGCTTCTAGGCGTCTATGACATCCAGGACGACATCTACGACATCCAGGCCGGCCTCCCTGCTGCTCCAGAGCATCTCCTCCGGCGGTGAGCTCTTCCCGCTGGCCCGGACCCTGCCGGTCCGGGTGGTCATCGAGCGGGACGGCTTCCTCTGCTACGACGAGGAGGTCGGCGCCGAGGGCGCCGGGGACGGTCTCGACGAGGCTTTCGCCGAGTACCAGGACAGCTTCGCCTCCCTCTGCCGTCGCCTGCTCCACCCCGCGGCTCCCCTTTCCGCCGAGGAGCAGCTCCGGGCCGACCGGCTGCGCGCCTTGCTGGCGACCCCCAAGATGCCGGCTCGCTGACCCAAGCAGGTTAGCCGACAGGCTTCTAGGATTCCCCCTGGCCCTTGCCCGGGTCCACCCCCCTGCGTACGCTGGTTCCTCAGCCCATTCGGTCCCTCCGTGTTGCGGGACCGGCCCACCAGAGTATCCTCTTCTATCTCTGATGCTAGATCAAGGAGATCCCCATGCTCCGCATCGGCTGGGCTTCGCGTGACTTCACCCCGACCCGTCCGGCCCTCCTGATGGGCCAGATGCACGCCCGCACCGCGCGCGCGGCGGCGGACTCGCTGACGGTTACGGCCCTGGCCCTGGACCAAGGCGAACCGGGACGGGCCGCTATCCTGGTGTCCTGCGACCTGGTCATGATCCCGCCGGCCCTGCAGGCCCGGGTGCGGCACCTGCTGCAGGCCACCGAGCCCGGGGCGCCGCTGGAGGCGGTGGTCCTCTGCGCCACCCATACCCATGATTCCCTGGTCCTCGAGGACGGGTTCTATCCCCCTCCTGAGAGCGGGGTGATGACCGCGGCCGAATGCCTGGAGCGGGTGGCCGTGCAGGCGGCCGAAGCCGCGGCCCAGGCCTGGCGCGAGCGGGTGCCGCGGCTGCTGGGCCGGGCCTTCGCCCACGCCGTGGTCGGCCACTGCCGCCGGGCGGTCTACGCCGGCGGAGCGGCCCGGATGTACGGGAAGACCGACCAACCTGACTTTGCCTGGATCGAGGCCGGGGAGGACCACTCCCTGGACCTGCTCTTCATCTGGGAGCCGGACGGCCGGCTGGCGGGCGTGGTCCTCGACCTGCCCTGTCCCTCCCAGGTCGAGGAGCACCTGAGCCTCTTCTCCGCCGACTTCTGGCACGACGTCCGGGTGGAGCTGCGCCAGCGCTTCGGCCAACACCTGCAGGTCCTCCCCCTGTGCGGTGCGGCCGGGGACCAGTCGCCCCACTTCCTCCTCTACGGCCGCGAGGAGGAGGAGATGCGCCGCCGTCGCGGGCTGACCGAGCGCCAGGAGATCGCCCAGCGGGTCGGCGACGCGGTGACCCGCGCCCTGGCCTGTTCCCTGCCGGCCGCCGATGAGCCGGTGGTGGCCCACGCCTGCCGCACCCTGAACCTGACCAGCCGTCAGGTGACCGCCGCTGAGGCGGCCTGGGCCCGGTCCGAGCACGAGCGGGCGGTGCAGGGGGGGATGCCGGCCGGTTCCTGGTGGCCGCAGCGGCTACTCAACGCGGTCGCGGCCCATACCCAGGGCAAGGCCCTGGAGGCCGAGCCGGTGGAGATTCACGCGGTGCGGCTGGGCGACGCGGTGATCGCCACCAACCCCTTCGAGCTCTACCTGGACTACGGCTGGCGGATCAAGGCCCGCTCGCCGGCGGCCCAGACCCTGGTGGTGCAGCTTGCCGCGGGCAAGGGCTGGTACCTGCCGACCGCCCGGGCGATCGAGGGCGGCCACTACGGAGCGCATCCGGTCGTGGCCCCGATCGGCGCCGAGGGGGGCCAGGAGCTGGTCGAGGCCACCCTGGCGCTGCTGTCCGACCTGTTCGCGCCTACTGCCTGAGGAGATCCGCATGCTGACCCTCATTGCCACGACGCCGCTGCCGGCGCCGCCGACCTGGGCCGTGCTCGAGCGGCAACTGCTCGACCTGATGGACCAGGCGGTCGATCCCTTCCTGGCCAAGTATACCCGGGCCGACGGCACCCTGGTCTGGAACCAGCCCTGGGCCCACAGCGAGGACGATTGGTACGAGAGCTTCCACAACTGGCCGCTCCTCTACACCCTGGGAGGCGGCGACCGGCTGCTGGACCTGGGCATCCGTGAGTGGGAGGCGGTGACCCGGCAGTTGACCGCGCTGGGGCTGGTGCACCGGGAATACGCCCGTCGCGACGATCAGTTCCACCAGGGCGAGAGCGACATCTACTTCTACCTGCTCTG
>JBAZUN010000524.1:0-4038 GCA_041661365.1 Candidatus Latescibacterota bacterium | reverse complement strand
GGGACCAAAACGCCGAGCTGCTGATCGCCGAGGGGGACCCGCGCGCCCTTCGCGCCGCGCGTGCGGATCTGCCGAGAGGAAAGTCCGGTATCGCGACCTTGCTCGATGAACCGGAGTGATCGAGCCGCCGCACGATCCGGCCACCGTCCCCGCGGAGCCGCGGCCGGATACCCCTGTTCGCCATCCGTCCCAGAGGAGATGTCCAGTGCTCGTCACCCTGATCCGCAAGGAACTGCTGGCCAATCTGCTCACCCTGCGCCTAGGCGCGGGGTTCGTGGTCACCGTCGTGTTGTCGGTGCTGGCCACGGCGATCGGCACGATGGAATACGCCGAGCGGCTGGCGGCCTACCAGCGCGAGCAGAGCAGCATCGGTCAGGCCCTGGAGCAGGCCACGGTCTACGCCCAGGTGCACCCGGACCTCGTGGTGCCGCCGCAACCCCTGTCCCTGTTCTGCCGGGGGGTGGACGAGGCCGCGGGCCAGGGCCTGCGTATCAGCACGGGGTACGTCCCGGCAGCGCTGTCCCGGATCGGCGGGAGCTACAGCGGCTTGATGAAGTCTTTCGTGCCGATCGACCTGTGCATGGTGGTCACGGTGGTGCTCAGCTTCCTGGCCGTGGTGCTGGGGTTCGACGGGATCTGCGGCGAGCGCGAGCAGGGCACCCTGGCGCAACTGCTGGCCAATCCCGTGCCGCGGGTCCAGGTCGTGCTGGCCAAGCTGACCGGCGGTGTCCTCTCCCTGTGGACGCCGTTGGCGGTGGCCTTCGTGCTGTCGCTGCTGGTGGTCACGGCCAGCCCGGCCGTAATCCTCAGCGGCGCCGACTGGGTGCGGCTGGGCCTGATCCTGGTCCTGTCCTGCCTGTTCCTCGCCCAGGTCTTCGCCCTGAGCCTGATGGTCTCGAGCCTGGTCCGCGAGTCGGCCTTGTCGCTGATCCTCTGCCTGTTCGGCTGGCTGCTGGGTAGCGTCGGGTACCTCAACCTGCTGCCGTCGATCACGCGGTACGCGGTCAGCGAGGCTCCGTACCAGGTATTCGTGCAGCAGCGTCAGGCGCTCTGGGACGAGTACCAGGCGGCGGTCTCGGCCTGGGAGGCGGCGCATCCCTCCCCGGGCGAGGCGTACCTGCAGGGGCTGCAGGAGAACCTCCGGCTGCGGTACGCCCACCCGCGCGGGTACGCCTGGCTGGAGCAGCGGAACGCCGCGGTGGTCGAGCTCGACGTCGACCGGGCCAACCGCGTGCACCAGGCCCTGGCGGCCAACTTCCGGTACCTGGGCCGGCAGGCGCAGTTGGTCGACCGCTGCGCCGTCCTCTCCCCGTTCGCCAGCTTTCGTACCCTGGCCAGCCAACTGGCCGGGACCACCCTGGACGACAAGGACGCGGTGCTGGCCGCCGGACGGCAGTACCGCCAGACCTTCCTCCAGTACCTGCGCGGGCGACGGGCCTTCGCCGATCGCCGGTGGTTCACCGACGACCCGCCGGACCAGGAGCCGATGATCGCCGATCCGTCAACGGCGACCCCAGCCCTGCTGGCGCCGAACTCCCCCTTCATGAAGGAGCGCCTGGCCTGGATGCAGGAGCAGCAGCGGCTGGCGGCCCAGGACGCGAGCCGGCACCTGGACTTGGCTGACCTGCCGCGCTTCCCCGGGCTGTCCCGCCGGCCGCTGGCCGAGGTGATCATGGCCGCGGCGCCGGGCTTGGCCGTGCTGGTGCTCATCCTGGGGCTAAGCGTGCTCGTCACCGTGCGGCGCTTCGCCGCGTACGACCCTCGCTGACCTCCGAGTCCGGCCATGCACACGATCCTGCTGCACCAGTTGCACGAGCACCTGCGGTCCCTGCGCTTCCAGGTCAGCCTGGTACTGCTGCTGCTGTTCTTCCTGGCCAACGGCCTGGTCTACGCCTGGAAGACCGAGCGGGTGACCCAGGAGATGGCGACCATCCGCGCCGATGCCGATCAGCTCTACGGACGGGGCCGGACGGTCAGCGCCGCGGTCGGGCAGTACTACCAGGCGCTGTCCTACCCGCTGGGCACGGAGTTCATCGCCGAAGGTGGGTCCAACTGGTACGACGACGCGGCCTACATCAACGTCTCCTCCGAGGCTACCCCGTACAGCAGCGCCAGCCTGCGCACCCTGAACAACTGGATGCCGCGGTTCGAGATCGTCGACTGGACCCTGATCGCCCGGCTGGTGCTCTCCTTCCTCTGCCTGGTGCTGGCCTACGACGCGGTCTCCGGCGAGATGGAGACCGGCACCTACCGGCTGGTGCTGGCCAACCCGGTTTCGCGGGGCGCCTTCCTGGTCGGCAAGTACCTCGCGCACCTGGTGGTCCTGCTGGCGGCCACGCTGGTCGGCATGCTGGTGAGCCTGCTGGTGCTGGCCCTGACCGGCACGGTGGTGCTGGACGTCGCCCTGGTGCGCGCCTGCGGGCTGTTCCTCCTGGGCGTGGCCCTGTACCTGAGCTTCTTCCTGTTCCTGTGCATGGGGGTGTCGGCCCTGGCCCGTCGATCGGTGTCGGCCCTGGTCCTGCTGGTCCTGCTGTGGGCCGTGGTGATCGTCGCCATTCCCCAGGCGTCGTACCTGGTGGGGGTCCGCTTCGAGCGCTCCTCCGGGGCCTGGTGGCAGCGGGCCGAACAGGCGATCGAGCAGACCAGGGGACGGCTGGCCCGCGAGGGGATCGGGCCGCGCAGCCGCGAGCTGGCCCGGGTTGATCAGTACGCCCTGGAGCGGCAGTACGCCACGGCCATGCGGCCGGCCGAGGACGAGGTACTGCGGCTGGTCGACTGGGCCCACGGCCAGGACGTCCGGCAGGCGGAGCTGGCCGCCCGGGTGAACCTGCTCTCCCCGGGATTCGCCCTGCAGTACACCGTGGAGGCGTTCCTGGGGACCGGGCTGCCCCGGTACGCGGACTTCCTGCGCCAGGCCCGCCGGTACCGCGACCAAGTGCGGGAGTTCTGCCGGGCCCAGGATGCAACGGACCCCGACTCGCCGCACGTGCTGTTCTACCCGGCCTTCATGTCCACCCGCTCCCTCGACTCCACCCTCATCCCCCGCTTTCACCAGGCGCCGATCTCCCTGGCAGACAGCGTCAGGCAGAGCCTGCTGCCGGTCGTGCTGCTGGCGCTGGAGGCCGTGGCCGCCTTCTTCTTTGCCCTGTGGGCGATCCACCGGACCGATCCGGTGGAGTGAGTGGACAGGGGCGGCCCGGGGGCAGGGGTGTGCCTCCTGCCCCCGGGAGCAGCCGGCCCTTCGCGTAGCGCACACGACTACGAGTCCGAGTCCGACTGCCTTTGACCGCCGGTCAGTTTATCGCGGGCGATCACTGGCGTTGTGCTATCCGGATAACCCTGCCTTGACCGCTACCCGTCCGCAAGGTGGTATCACAGGACGGTTACACTGCTGGCTTCGGTTGAGCGGCCCGGGGGCAGGGGTGTGCCTCCTGCCCCCGGGAGCAGCCGGCCCTTCGCGAGGCGCACACGACCTCGTGTCCGAGTCCGGCTGCCTTTGACCGCCGGTTACTGCGGGGCGCGCGCTTCGAGGACGTGCAGCAGCAGGTCCTCCATCCGCGCGCGGATCTGCGGATCCCGCTCCTGCTGCAGGGCCGCGACCAGCGCGGGCACCGGCATGTCGACGGCGCGTGGCCCGAGCACCCACCAGGTTGACAGAGTCCGCCTGACCCGCCTGCTGGGGTCGGTCAGGAGCGCGGCGACCAGAGGCACGAACTCGGTGCGCGCCCGCTCGTCCGGGACGTCGACGTGGAGCAGGGCTGCCGCCGCCGTGCGCCGGACCTTCTTGTTGGTGTCCTTCAAGCCCTGCTTGAGCAGCTCGACGACCACCTCGGTGTTCCCCGGCCTGGACCAGGCCAGCATCTGCAGGGCCCAGGTACGGGTGCGGGCGTGCGGCAGGGCAAAGGCCCGGATGAACCCCTCGATCCCCGGTGTGCCGATCCGTCTCAGCTCCTCGATGACCTCGGGCCACCGCGGCCGTTTGTCCGGGTACCGGCAGAGGAGCTCGTAGACCCGCTGCGACAGGTCCTCCTTCGGGGC
>JBAZUN010000523.1:0-4051 GCA_041661365.1 Candidatus Latescibacterota bacterium | reverse complement strand
AGGATCGGGTGGTCGGCAGCGCGGATCGGTTGGCTCAACGGGTTGCTGGGGGTGGTGATAAGCTGCACCGCGATCGGTGCCGAGGAACCGGCCACGGTGGAACACGTGGCCAGGGGAGAACGGTACGCCGTCGAGGGACGGTTCGATCTGGCCCTGGGCGAATACGAGAAGGCCAGGGCCGCCGGAGCGGGGAGCGCCCAGTTCCTCAACCGGCTCGGTGAATTCTACGCGCAGAACGAACGGCTGGCCGAGGCGGTCGAGGTCTTCCACCTGTCGCTGCAGGAGAAGCCGGGACAGTTGTCGGTCTACGGCCGGCTGGGCGAGGTCTTCCTGGCCGCGGGCCTCCTCGACTCGGCCATCCACTACGTCTCCGAGGCGAGCCGTCTGGCCCCGGATCAGTCGACGGTGCGCAGCTCGCTGGGGTTCCTCTACCTGCAGAGCGACGAGCCGGCCCTGGCCCGGGCTCAGCTCGACACCGCCCTGACCCTGGATCCGGCCAACCCCGAGGCCCATCGGTACCTCGGGTACTACCTGACCCAGGTCGACAGCATCGAGGCGGCGATCGCGGAATACCGCCACCTGACCAAGCTGGTGCCCGACCACTTCGAGGCCCACAACAACCTGGCCTTCCTGCTGGCCCAGGTGGGCCGGTACGAGGAATCGCTGGCCTCGTATGAGCGAGCCAAGGCCCTGGCCGAGGAGCCGCAGCTCGTCTATGCCGTCACCTCCCGCATGGAAGAGGTGCGGGCCAAGGCCGCGGGGAAGATGCGGGCGCGCTGCATCCTGGTCGGCAGTGCGGACGAGGCCGAGGATCTTCGCCAGCGGGTGGCCAAGGGGGAGGACTTTGCCGAGTTGGCCCACCAGTTCTCCCTGGGGTCGTCGGCTCAGGAAGGCGGAGACGTGGGGTACTTCGGCCCGGGCGAACTCCTCCCGGCCTTTGAGCAGGCCGTGGCCGACCTCTCCGTCGGGGAGGTCGGCCCGGTGGTACAGGTGCCCACCGGGTACATGGTCATCCAGCGGCTGGAATAAACAGAGCGGCCGGCGAGGCTTTCGCCCCACCGACCGCCCCAGGGAGGGATGCGAACCAAGACCGGTTTGGCTCGCATCCCTTCGACGCCGCGCCGGGAAATCCGGTTCCCGGCCGTTTCCCGCCTTCCTTCTGCCGGTTCACCCCTGAGATGCGCACCCGGGTCCTCACCGAGATCGCCGTTGCCGTGGCCCTGGCCACGGTCCTGGGCCTGTTCAAGATTCCCCTACCCCACCTGATCTACGGCGGCTCGGTCAGCCTGGAGACCCTGCCGGTGCTGGTGGTCGCCTGCCGCCGCGGTTGGCGCGCCGGCGCCCTGGCCGGAGCCGTACTAGGGACCGTGGACTTCCTCCTCAAGCCGGTGGTGGTCCACCCGGTTCAAGTCCTGCTCGACTATCCCGTGGCCTTCGGAGGGCTGGGCTGGGCTGCCGGCCTGCTGGGCCACGTGACTCCGCCCTCGGGTCGGCTCCTGCTGGTCCGGCTCAGGATCGCGGCCGGGATCCTTGCCGGAAACGGGGCGCGGCTCGCGGCCCACTTCACCTCCGGCATCGTCTTCTTTGCCGCGTACGCGCCGGTCGGACAACCGGTCTGGCTCTATTCCCTGCTCTACAACGCCAGCTACCTCGTCCCTCAAGCCGTGTTCCATATCGTGCTGTTGCAGTTAGTCATAAGACTTACAACACAACACCGGGAGTGAAGTCATGACCGTCTCGATGGTGCCGCTGGACCCCCCTGCCCGGATCCTGCTGGGACCAGGGCCGAGCTGCGTGCACCCGCGGGTCTACCAGGCCCTGTCAACGCCGCTGGTCGGCCACCTCGATCCGCTGTTCCTCGCGGTGATGGAGGAGACCAAGGTCCTCCTGCGCGAACTCTTCCAGACCGCCAACCGGCTGACCTTGCCGATCTCGGGCACCGGCAGTGCCGGGATGGAGGCCTGTCTGGTCAACGTGGTGGAGCCGGGGGATCGCGTCCTCGTCTGCGTCTGCGGGCTCTTCGGCGAGCGGATGGTCGAGGTGGCCAGACGGTGCGGGGCTGAGGTGACCGTGGTCGAGGCCCCGTGGGGGGAGCCGGTTCCGGCCGAGGCCGTGGCCGCGGCCCTCGAGGCCCGGGCCCACAAGCTGGTGGCGCTGGTGCACGCGGAGACCTCGACCGGCGTGCTCCAGCCGATCCCCGAGATCGCAGCCCTGGCCCGGAAGCACGGCAGCCTGCTACTGGTCGACACGGTGACCTCCCTGGGCGGGGTCGAGGTCGCGGTCGACGCCTGGTCCGCGGACCTGTGCTACAGCGGTACCCAGAAGTGTCTGAGCTGTCCTCCCGGCCTGGCGCCCATCACCCTGGGGGAGCGGGCGGTCGAGGCGCTCCGGCGCCGGCGGAGCCCGGTCCAGAGCTGGTACCTGGACCTGAGCCTGATCGAGCGGTACTGGGGGCAGGAGCGGGTCTATCACCACACCGCGCCGGTGTCGATGAACTACGCCCTGCGCGAGGCCCTGCTGCTGATCCGCGAGGAAGGCCTGGCCCGGCGCTGGGAACGTCACCGGTGCAACCACCTCCGGCTGGTCCGCGGCCTGGAGGCCATGGGGCTCGCGCTCCAGGTACCGGCCTCCTGGCGCCTGCCCACGCTCAACGCGGTCCGGATACCCGAGGGCGCCGACGACGCCAAGGTGAGGCAGTATCTGTTAGAGGAGTGGAACCTCGAGATCGGCGGTGGACTCGGCCCGCTCAAGGGCCGCATCTGGCGGGTCGGCCTGATGGGCCACGGTTGCACGCGGGAGCACGTCGTGCTGCTGCTGACCGGGTTGGGGGCCGCCCTGACCGCCCAGGGGATCCGGGTCGCCACCGGGGCAGGGGTGGAGGCGGCCCTGGCCGACTGAATCCCGAGCAGCTCGGGGTCAGAACCCGACTGCGCGAGCCAAGTCGATCCGCTGGGAATGCCGAACAGGCCAGGAAAAACCTGCCTGTTGAGGCGAACGGCCCACGGACCTGCCGCAAGATCTTGTGGCCCTGTTCCGGACCCCCGGCAGATGACGGGGGAGTTGGCCTCCGTCGTCCGTCACACGGTCTTGGGCGGCGAGAGGCACGGCAATTGCTTTTTCGCCAGCGGGGAGGTTTGCCGGGGACTGCGCCGTTCCGGCAAGACCGGCCTGCGGACGCGGGCCCGAGAACGCATTACCAGAGGCGGGTGCCATGAACAAGCAAGAGCTGCACGAGGTCATCGGTCATCTCGAGGCCCTGGATTCGCTGGCCACCCTGTTCAGCAGGCTGTGGTTCGACAAGGTCAAGGAGGAGGTCCGCAACGACAAGACCCGGGCCTACCTCATGGTATTCGACGACGCCTTCCCGGGACTGAACCAGGTCATCGGGTTTGTCAAGGGATCGGCCCAGGCCATGGCCCAGGGGGACGTCGACGAGGTCCGGAATCAGTTCGAGGTGCTGAGCCAGCAGCTCCTGCAGCGGGAGATCGAGACCGACCTGAGCCTGGAGGACGAGGTCGAGGTGGACGAGTCGGTCTTCGAGGAGGAAGACTCCGAACCGGGCGTGTCGTCGGACCAGCTCACCGAGGAGGAGCGGGACGCCCTGGAGACGGTGGAGCAGAAGGATCTAGACCGCCTGTTCGCCTCGCGACCGAGCCCGCCCAAGCAGGAACCGGACATCGACGCGCTCTTCTCCCGCCAGGCGACCACCGCCAAGGGGACCAAGGCCAGCCGGCAGGAGATCGAGGAGTTCCTGGCCGCGGAGGCCGAAAGCGCGGAGGACGATGCCGAGGTAGCGGACGACGCCGAGGAAGAGGTATCGCTCGAGGAGCTCCTGGCGGCCGAGGAAGAGGCCGTGTCCACAGAGGACGAGGACGCGGCGGACGAGGTCGATGAGGCTGAGGAGGAGGACGAAGCCGAGGAAGTGGCCGGGGAAGAGGCGGAAGAAGAGGAGCTGGACCTGGCCGGGCTGCTCGGTGAGGAGGAAGAGGAAGAAGAGAGCGCTGAGGCGGCCGAGGAGGAGGACGAGGTGGACCTGGATGCCCTCCTGGCC
>JBAZUN010000522.1:0-4057 GCA_041661365.1 Candidatus Latescibacterota bacterium | reverse complement strand
GATGCCCGCTGTCCCGGGCGATCCAGCCCTGGGTCTTCCCTTCCTGGTCGAAGTTCCAGGTGATGGCCTGAGCCTGGGCCGCGGTCAGCAGCAACACGAGCAGGACGACGAAACGACCCATGGTGGTTACCTCCTCGCTAAACGTGGTTGGGCGGCGACTCCGGGGTCTGAGGTCACTTTCGCTGAGCCACCTGGAGCACCCCGGCTCGATTGGGCAACACGAACAGCCCGCCGGCGCCCAGGGACTGGATCACCACGACCAGGTCAGGCCGGCCGTCTCCGTCCACATCCGCCGCGGTCCACCCCTTCGGTGTGGCGGGAAGCGGGTACCGGCCTTCCACGGTCGGCCAGCTCCCCTGTTGGCCACGGAGGACCAGCAGGGCAGGTCCACGACGAGAGTTCAGGTCGAGGAAGATCGGGTCGAAGAGCCCGTCCTTGTCCAGGTCCTGTCCCTGCGGCACCAGACGCGGGCAGTGCCACAGGTGTTGGGGCAGGTGGACCTCGCGCGGCAGCCAGGGTCGCGCGGCAGAACCGCCGACCTGGCGCACCTCCATCCCCAGACCGAAGTTCCCCCCGTCGGAGAGCAGCCCCAGGGGCGTACCCAAGTCCCACTGGCCGTCGTGGTCGAGGTCACCCAGGTACCCCACGGGCATGGCGCCCACGGTGTACCGCCAGGCCAGGGGTTGCTTGGTGAAGGAGAAGATGGTCTGGTGCAACCAGCCCGACGTGGTGAGCCCGGCGGCAATGCAGGCCCGTGCCGCCGTGCTGCGCAGGGGCCACCAGATCCAGACCAGTTCGGCCCGGCCATCGCGATCGTAATCGTCGAGGGTATGGGGGTACCACCCACCCTCTGGCCCGGGTGGAGACAGCTCGCGCACAGTAAAGGCACCAAGGCCGTCGTTGAGGTGCAGTCGAACCGGCCAACTGCGGGTGGGATCGGGTTCGTCTGATCCAGCGGATTGGTGTAGGATGGTGGCCACGTCCACGTCCCCGTCGCCGTCCACGTCGCCGGTGCCGACGTAGACCTCGCTCTGCCAGACCACGGCCTCCTGCATGACCCCGCGACCCTGGTTGATGAAGACCTGGGTGTTCAAGCCCTTTCCGACTACCAGGTCCATCAGGCCATCGTGGTTGACGTCGCTGCCGTCCAGGTAGGAGATGCCGATGCGACCGTCCTCGCCGTGCTCCACAACCTGGACCGAGTCCGCGGTAAAACGACCCCGGCCGTCGTTGAGGAGCGTGATGCACCCCTGCTCGACGTCCATACTCTGGTCGAGCCTGCTGAAGAAGCCGACGAGCAAGTCCTGATCCCCGTCGCCGTCCAGATCACCGGCGATCGGCCAGTCCAGGTCGGGTTGGGCCAGGGGTTGGAGGGTTCCCGGACCCAGCCACTGGCCCGTGGGCTGGCCCCGAGGCAATGCGGGGTGCGGGAGCTCCAGCTCCAGGGTGCCGCCGGCCGCCCGCAGCGCGATGCGCTCGATCTCCAGGGCTTCGGGCCGCGCCGCGGACCCGACCGAATCGGCCTGACCCGGGGCGGGAAGCATGAAGTGCAGCCGCAGGTCCAGCAGGGGACCTTCCCAGACCAGGGGCAGGTTGAGCGGGTCATTGCTACCCATGCGCGGGGATCGTTCGCACAGCGGCCCCACGGACAGCTCCTGCCAGAGTGTGGTAAGGGTGAGGGGACCATAGAAGCTGTAAAAGCGACTGGCGCTACGGCGAAAGGTACCAGCCATCGCCTGGCGCATCTGCTCGGAGGTCAGTCGCTCCATGTGCCAAGGATCCCAGCCTGGGAAGCAGCGGTTGAGGGGGGTGGTCCAACTGACCCGGAATCCGCTTTCCCGGGAGCCGGCGGGGACCAGGCGGACCCGGACCTCCAGCCGCTCGAACAGCTCGGCCGCGTACCCCAGCTCGGGCGAGATCAGCTCGACGTCGGCGTAATCCCCATCGCCCCAGTCGCGGTACTCGAGCGGCACGCGCAGCACGCCTCCGGATGCCTGCAGGGGTACCAGGTTCTGCCCTCCCCGGGCTTGCCACCCCTGGTCACCCTGCTCAAAGTCCCACTCCAGCCGGCCGCCCCATCCCCACTGCAGGGCCTGTGCCTGACGGGCTCGGGCCGCCGCGTCCAGACCAGGAGCGCCGTACAGGGATTCACCGGCCTCGTAGGCCGCGACGGCCGGCGCCCACTGCACCCGCATGGCCACGGCGTCGGCCACGGGTCCCACCGCCGGCATCTGAACCTCTGGCAAGGCCGCCAAGGCGGGAGCACTGACCGCGGGGAGCGACGGCTCGGTCCACGGCCATTCCCCCTGCCACCAGCGGAACCCCCCCACCAGGGCCAGCACGCTCAAGCCCACTGAGGCACCCACGGCCAGGGCCCAGCTCCCCCAACTCGTGGCGAAGAGAGTCTGGCCAACTGGCAGGTGCCAGGGAGTCACGGGGAGCACGGCCAGCACCTTGCGGGTGAAGGCCTTGCCCTGGCGCCGGGCCCGTACCGCGGCCGTGACCTGGCGGTCGGCGGCATCGGCCAGTACCTCGCGCAGCACGGCCCGAGCCCGGTACAGGCGTCCCTTGACCGCGGTCGGGGAGAGATCGAGGAAGGCGGCCACCTGCTCCAGCGAGTAGTCCTCCAGATAGTAGAGGAGCACTACCTCGCGGTGCTCGAGCGACAGGCCCTCGACCGCGGCCCATACCCGGTCGTGCTGCTCCTGGCGCTCGACCACGCGCGCCGGATCCTCACTGGACGCAGGTAGCCAGCCGATTGAGACCTCGGCGCGGACCCGGGACGAACGGACCGCACTGAAGGCGAGGTTCTCGGCGATGCGGCGGAGCCAGGGCCCGAACTTGGCCGGCTCCTCCAGCTCGTCCAGCCGGCGGAAGGCCCGGAGAAAGGTCTCCTGGGCCAGATCCTCGGCCTCGGACGGATGGGACATACGGGAGACGAGGACGTGGTAGACGAGGTTCTGGTACCGTTCCACCAACACCCCGAACTGCTGCTTGCGGCCCTGAAGCACGGCCCGCACCAGCTCGGCGTCCGTAGGAGGGGTCCGGTGGAAGAGCATCGGCACCGGCTGCAGGTGAAGAGGCGGGGGAACCGGACAGCGTCCGGCTTGCCTTCACCATTAATAGACGCGCAACAGGGCCGGAAGTCACGCACCGGCCCTCGCCGACCAGGGCCGAACGCCGAGGGGGACAGCCGATCCGGCCGGCAGAAACCGGCGTTACGGGGCGATTGGCGATCGCCTCGTTACCGCCCCATCCACCCCCCGTCGACCAGCACGGTGGCGCCGTGGACGTAGGCCGCCGCCTCCGAGCAGAGGAAGACCACCGCCCCTTCCAGGTCCTCGGGCCGGCCCCAGCGTCCGGCCGGGATCCGCGCCGTGATCTGGCTGGAGCGGACCGGATCGTCGCGCAGGGCCTGGGTGATCTCGGTCTCGATGTACCCGGGGGCGATGGCGTTGACGTTCACCCCTCCCCCGGCCCACTCGTTGGCCAAAGCCCGGGCGAGCTGCACCAGTCCCCCTTTGGCCGCGGCGTAGCTCGGCACGGTGATCCCGCCCTGGAAGCTGAGCACCGAGGCGGTGAAGACGATCCTCCCCCAGCCGCGCTCCAGCATCCGGCGGCCGAACTCACGGGCCAGCACGAACGGCGCGTTCAGGTCGACCTCGATCACCTGGTCCCAGGTCTCGTCCGGATGCTCGGCGGCCGGTCGCCGCGGGATGATCCCGGCGTTGTTGAGCAGGACGTCGATCCGATGGCCGTCGGCCTGGACCTGCTCGACGAAGCGATGCAGGGCCCGGCGGTTGCCCAGGTCGCAGGTATAGGGATGGAAGGTTCGACCAACGGCCCGCACCTCCCCCTCGACCGCGCTGCCGGTCGGTTCCAGGTGGGCACTCACTCCCACGATATCGGCCCCGGCCTCGGCCAGGGCCCGGGCCAAGGCGCGGCCGATCCCCCGGCGGCAGCCGGTCACCAGCGCGGTCCGCCCGTCCAGGCGGAATCGCTCCATCACGCTCATCGAACGATCTCCTCGGTCTTGAGGGCGGCGGACGGCGTCACT
>JBAZUN010000521.1:0-4085 GCA_041661365.1 Candidatus Latescibacterota bacterium | reverse complement strand
TGACTTGCCACCCGCAGATGGCCTTTGTTCTTCCTATCACCTGACCCCTGCCACGACGACCCTGCTGCCGCCGACCCACGCGTCTACGAGCTGTCGGATGTATTGTCGCCCAGCGCGGCGCGGTTCGTTGGCTCGCCTCAGAGCTACCGGGACTTCTTCGTCGCGCAACGAGACGCGGGCAAGGAGCTGTGGTTCTACTCGTGCGTGAACGGCAAGCACCTGGACCCGATCATCTACCACCGGGGACAGTTCTGGCTCGCGGCGCAATACGGGGCCAAGGGCTCGTGCTACTGGGCCTTCGGCGATGAGGGCGGCGCGGGGAGCTCCTTCGCCGCCTACACCTCGCCGTGGCACATGTTCTCGCCGCTGTTCCTGGACCCGGAGATGGGCGTCATCACCGGTAAGCACATGGAAGCGATCCGCGAGGGGGCGGAGGACTTCGAGCTCTTCACCATGCTGGGCAAGCGCGTTGCCGAGCTGAAGGCGAAGGGGGTGGACACGCCGGCAGTGGAGGCGGCGAGAACGCTGCTGCGGGACGGGCCGGCGCGTGGCACGCACCAGATCGTGCTGGAGAACCTGGACCGGCGCATCCCCAAGGACCGGGGCGTGATGGACAAGCTACGGGTCGAGGTGATGGATGCGCTGGTGGGGTTGGCAGGGCTGTGACGGCAACGACGGTCGCGGGTCCCGTGCGCTGGACGACGCGCCCACTCGCAGGGAGGATCTGACATGGACACCTATCGCACCATCGCCGACCTGGCGGCCACGGTCGAGCTGGCCGCGCCGTTCCGGTCCGAGAGCCTGTTTCAGGAGAAGGACCTGTTCACCGCCGGCCTGGACGACGTCAACATCTACCGCATCCCGGCCTTGATCGCCACGCCGGGTGACACCCTCCTCGCCTTCTGCGAGGCGCGCAGCCGCGACGACGACGACCCGCTCGACCTGGTGCTCAAGCGGAGCCTGCCGGTGGAGCGCGACCTGCAGGGGGTCAACGGGGTGAGCTGGCCCGACGACCGGCGCTGGCTGCCGATGCAGGTCGTCCTGCCGGGCGAGGGGGAGGCGCCGGTGAACCCCTGCCCGGTGCTCGACCGCCAGGAGGGCAAGGTCTGGCTCTGCTGCCGGAAGGTGCTGGGCGGTCTGGCCGCCAATCTCGGCTGGGTCCACGGGCCGCTGTACCTGCTATCCAGTCAGGACGACGGCGCCACCTGGTCAGCCCCGGTCGAGATCAACGACCAGGTCGGGGAGTTCCTCCCTGGCCCCGGGACCGGGATCCAGACCCGCACCGGCCGGCTGGTCATCCCGGGGTACGATCCGCACTCGGCCAAGGTGATCTACAGCGACGACCACGGTCGCACCTGGCAAGCCGGGGGCACGATCCAGGCACGGGGGGACGAGTCCCAGGTGGTGGAGCTGGCCGACGGGACCCTGGTCCTCAACGTGCGCCGGATCGGTTGCCGCCACCTCGCCTTCAGCCGCGACGGCGGGGAGAGTTGGTACGAGGAACGCGAGGATTGGTCCCTCTCCGACCCCTCGTGCATGGCCGCGGTCGTGCGGTACAGCGACGCGGCTCCCGGCGGCCGGGGCCGGCTCCTCTTCGCCAACCCGGCGATGCCCGGCAGCCGGACCCAGCTCACCGTGAAGCTCAGCTACGACGAGGGCCGCACCTGGCCGGTGGCCCGGATGGTACACGCCGGACAGGCGGCCTATTCCAGCCTGGCCGTGTTGACCGACGGCAGCATCGGGCTGCTCTACGAGACCGGTCCGAACCACCCGTACGAGAAGATCACCTTCGCCCGCTTCAGTCTGGAATGGCTCAGCGAGGGACGGGACCGGGTGCGGCCCGCGGTCCTGCCCCTGGAGCTCCCCCTGGTCTGGGAGTTCCGCCGCGATCCGGAGGAGGTCGGGGTGGAGCAGGGCTGGGCCGGCTCGTCGGACAGCCGCGGGTGGACGGCCATCCGCGTCAACGCGGACTGGACCTCGCAGGGACACGACTACCACGGGGTGGCCTGGTACCGCCTGCGGTTTGCCGTGCCTGCCGAGGTGCGGCCGGGGACTCGGCTGGCCCTGCTCTTCGGCGCCATCGATGGCTTCTCGCAGATCTATCTCAATGGAGAGTGCATCGCCGAGGACCGCCTCGGGCCACCGATCATGAGCAGCCGGCCCCTGGTCGTACCGCTACCGCGAGCACTGGCCGGCGGTCAGGTCGTCGAGCTCGCGGTCCAGGTCCGCAAGGATGAGGGTCGAGCCGGGGTGTGGCGGCCGGTCTGCCTGGTGCAGCACGGATGATTGCTCGTTCTCGATCCGATCCGGTGGATCGCCCGCCGGCGCAGTGCCTGTCGGCGCGAGCTGTCGCTGGAAGGTCACCGCGGCGGCCGACCCATTCTCCTCGACGCGTGGGAGCCGAAGATGCCCTTCATCGATCCGGCTGGTCTGCCCCGCCTGGAGCTGTTCCCCGGTGCCAGCGCCGGCCTGGCGGCCGGTGAGCGGCTGATGCTCTCCTTCCTCGAGCTGGCGCCGGGGGCCGAGATCCCCGAGCACAGCCACCCGCACGAGCAGGCCGGCCTGATCCTGGCCGGTCGACTGCGCTTCCGCATCGGCATGGAAGAACGGGTCGCTGGGCCGGGTGAGGCCTTCCTCATCCCGCCGGACACGGTGCACTGGGGGATCGTCGAGGAAGGTCCGGTCAAGGTGCTCGACCTGTTCAGCCCTCCCCGCGAGGATTACCTGGAGCGGTACAATCGCTTTACCGCCATCTCCGACCGAACCGTGTGGGGATAGCGCTCCGCCCACGCCCGATGGAGGTCTGGCGCGCCGGCGCGTCACACGGCCTGTCCCCTACTGCCCGTTCACCGTCTCGATCATGGCCAGCACGTTCTCGGGCCTAGCGTCTCCCGGGATCGCGTGGGCCGGGGCGAGGATGTACCCGCCGTCCCGCCCCACCTCGGCCATCAGCCGGCGGCATTCGGTCCGCACCTCGTCGGGGGTGCCGTAGGGGAGGAGCCGCTGGGTGCTGACCCCGCCCCAGAAGCTCAGTTGATCACCGTGGCGCCGCTTCATCTCATATACGTCCATCACCTCGGGCTGGAACGGATTGAAGCAGTCGAGCCCGATCTCGATGAGCTGGGGGAAGACCTCCTGCACCATGCCGCAGGAGTGGATGGTGACGTACTTCCCCGCCTGCTTGGCCGCGGCGTACTGGCGGGCGAGACGCGGCTTGATGAAGGTCTCCCACCGCTCGGGTCCCATCTGCAGTCCCCGCTGGGAGCCCCAGTCGTCGCCGAAGTAGACCCCGTCGATGGGGTACTGCACGGCCTGCTCGACCAGGGCCACGTTGTAGTCGCAGATGGCGTCGAGCAGGCCGTGGACGAATTCCGGTGCCTCGACCATGTCGAGGAGGAGGTTCTCCATCCCCCGCATGGTCCAGGCCCGTTCGTAGAGCGAGAAGCCGATGGTGAAGAGGACGAACCGGCCCTCCCCGGCGGCGATCCGCTCGCCGATGCCGGCGAGCTTGTCCGAGGTCCGCGGGTCGGGCAGGGTCAGCCGGCCGAGGTCAGGCTTCGGGATCACGCAGTTGCAGACGTTGCCGATGTCGCGGTCCCGGCTGCGGTCCCACTGCACCCCGAACTCGTCCTGCCAGGTATCCGGATTCAGCCAGGTGTCCAGGGGACCGGGGTTGGCGGTCACGGTGTGGAAGCAGTTGTCGACGGCGGCGAGGAAACCCTCGTTGCCGCAGTAGTCCACCATGGCCTGGTGGGCCTTCTCGGTGAAACCGATGCAGTACGGCGTGCGATCGGGTTGCTGGTGCCGCAGCGAGGCGTAGACGCGCTCCTTGTTGGTCATGGCTCCCTCCGGTCTGGGTCAGTGGGCCGAACCAAGAACCTGCCGCAGCCGGCGAGTGTCAAGCTGACCACGCTCGAATGACCTTGTGGAGACGGAAGACGGAGGCTACCGAGGCGCTCGACCAGGATTCATCAGGCTCACCCCCAGCAGGGCGACGACCACCTCCTGGGACAACGCGGTCAGCGTCAACCGGCTCAATTCGATGCCAGGACGGAGGCGCCACGACAGGACCATGGCCCGGCAAT
>JBAZUN010000520.1:0-4088 GCA_041661365.1 Candidatus Latescibacterota bacterium | reverse complement strand
TGATACGAACAACTGTTAGGTATATCGGCGTTCCTACCTGTCGGTCCAGTCCTTTCGCCTGTTGGTCAGTCCGGCTTCGCCTGGTCCAGTCGATCCAGCTCCCTGAGAAAGAGGCGGATGAGCTGACGCTCCCGCTGCGTGGTTCCGGCCAGCAGGGCCAGGAGGAAGTGGAACTCCTCCCCGGCTCCGAACTCCTCGACCACCGCGGCCATGGCCCGGCGCCGCTCCTCGGGAAGCTGGGCCACGACGTCGCCCATCAGATCCTTGAAGGTCATCTCCTGCCCTCCTCCACCGGTAACGGACACAAGGTACTGCCCCGGTCCGCCGACCGACAGCCCCCAGGACCCGACGGCCGGGCGACAAATCGCTTGACCCGTTTCGGCCGATATTGTACACTTTTCGCGCTCGACCCCAAGCCGTTGTTGAGGCACGAACGCGCGGACGCCCCGGCCAGCCCTTCGTCCGGTTCCACCCCCCGCGGCATAAAGCCATAGATCCACCCTTGACCAGGCGCCTGGAAGGAGCAGCCGTTGCGGCTCACCAACCTGGAAGTATTCGGCTTCAAGTCCTTCGCCCAGAAGATCGCCATCCCCTTCGGTCCCGGGATCACCGCCATCGTCGGCCCCAACGGGTGCGGCAAGTCGAACGTCGTCGAGGCCATCCGCTGGGTCCTGGGCGAGCAGCGCGCCGGGACCTTCCGCAGCCACCGGATGGAGTACGTCATCTTCTCCGGCACCCGGACCCGCAAGGCCCTGGGGATGGCCGAGGCCTACCTGGTGATCGACAACCAGGACCACACCCTGCCGATCGAGTACAGCGAGGTCACCGTCACCCGCCGGCTCTACCGCTCGGGCGAGAGCGACTACCTGCTCAACAAGGTCCCCTGCCGTCTCCTCGACATCACCAACCTGCTGATGGACACCGGGCTCGGACAGGGGGCCTACGCCGTGATGGAGCAGGGGATGGTGGACGACATCGTCAGCGAGAAGACCGAGAACCGCCGCCGGATCCTCGAGGAGGCCGCCGGGATCACCAAGTACAAGGCCCGGCGCCGGTCGACCTGGAGCAAGCTCGAGTCGACCCGCGCGGATCTGACCCGCATCGAGGACATCATCGTCGAGGTCAAGCGCCAGGTCGACTACCTGAGCCGGCAGGTCGGCCGGGCCCGGCGGTATCAGGAGCTGAAGCAGGAGCTGGACGCCCTGGAGATCCTGCTCGGCCGGTACCGGTTCCACGCCATCCACGGGGAGCTGCGCCCCCTGGAGGAGGAGCTGGCCCAACTGAGCCGCGCCGCGGACGAGGGGTACGCCCGGTTCACCACCCGCGAGGCCGAGCTGGAGCGGATGCGCCTCGAGGAGACCGAGGCGGAGAAGGCCCTGCAGAGCGTGGGGATGGCGCTGAACGCGCGGATCGAGGAGATCCACGAGCAGGACCGGCTCCTGGTGGCGACGCGCGAGCGGCTTGGGTCGACCGATCAGGCCATCGCCCGTACCAGCCGCGAGCGGGAGGAGAACGGCCGCCAGCTCGAAACGACGCGGCAGCAGCAGGAGGAGATCGCCGCGGCCCTGGCCCGGGCCCGCGAGCAGCTCACCGGTCTGGACCAGCTCCTGGCGGCGCAGGAGACCCACGCCGCCGAGGCCGAGCGGCTCTACGCCTCGAGCCGGACCGACCTGGACAGCCACAAGCGCGACCTGCTCTCCCGCCTGCGCGAGCAGGGGGAAATCAGCCGTTCTCTAGAGCGGCTCAAGACCGAGGAGGAGGGGCTGCACGAGCGGACCAGGGCCCTCGAGGCGGAGTCCCGGGCCCTGGCCGAGGAGCACCGGAGTGCGCGGGTCGCCGGCGAGCAGGAGGCGACCGAGATCGGTCAGACCCGCCAGGCCCTGGCCGACCTGCAGGAGCGGGCCGGCCGGCTCGCCGAACGGACCGCCGCGGCCCTGACCGACCGGCGACAGCGGCGTGAGGAGCGCGACGAGGCCAGCCGGGCGATCGAGGCCAACCTGGCCCGGCTGGCGGTGATGGAGAAGGTCCGGTCCGGATACCAGGGGTATTCCAGCGGAGTCCGCGCCCTGATCCTCGATCCCGCCTTCAAAGACCTCTTCCTCGGGGTCCTCGGCGACCTGGTCGACGTCGATCCCCGGTACCGCCAGGCCGCCGAGGTGGCGCTGGGGGAATCGGTCGAGGCCCTGGTGGCCGCCGGAGACGAGGGGCTGCTGGAGGCGATCGCCCACCTGCGCGATCAGGCCGACGGACGGGCCGGGGTCTACTCCCTGCGCTGGCCTGCGGCCCCTCTACCCCCCCAGACCTCCCTGGCCGCGGCTCCGGGACTGATCGGCAGACTGCTCGACTTTGTCCGGGCCGACGACCGGATCGCCCCGCTGATCTCGCGACTGCTGCACAACGTCTATCTGGTGGAGGAGCCGGCGGCCGCGGTCCAGCTCCGGCAGACCGACCCCCACCTGCGGTTCGTCACCCCGGCCGGAGACTCGGTCGATCTGAACGGCCGTCTGGCCGGCGGCCGGGTCAGCGGTGCGGCCAGCGAGGACACCTCGGTCCTCGGCCGACGCCAGGAGATCCGGGGGCTGCGCACGGTGCTCGCCTATCAGCGGGCCCACCTCGCCACGGCCGCCGACCGCCTGCGGGTCGCGGAGTGCCGCGAGGGGGTGCTGACCAGCCGCCAGGCCGTGCTCGAGCGCCGGGTGCAGGTCGTGCGCGACCATGAACGCGAAGGGGCTCACCGGCTGGAGGCCGCGCGCGGTCAGGCCCAGCGCCTCGGCGAGCGGCTGGGCCAGCGCGACCAGGAGCGGGCCAGGCTGGAGGCCCGGGTAGAGGAGCTGGCCGAGGCCCTGGAGGTCCAGACCGAACGGCTGCAGACCGGCGAGGCCGAGACCCGGGCCCTGGAGGAGGCCATTCAAGAGCGCGAAGCCCGGGTGCAGCAGGTCGAGCAGGTCCGCCGCGAGCAGCTCGACCAGCTCGCCGGCCTGCGCGTGGAGCGGGCCAGGCTGGCCGAGACCGTGCAGGGCCACGCGCGGGACACCGAGCGGCTGCGCCACATCGAGCAGGGCTTCCGGCAGAACCTCGAACGACTCGAGGGCGAGGCAGCCCGGGCCGAGGCGACCCACCGCGAGCTGACCGAGCAGGGCCAGCGGATCGAGGAAAGACTGCAGAACCTTCACGCCGGCCGCGAGGAGCTCGAGGGCGAGCGGGATCGGCGGCAGCAGCGGTGGGCCGAGGCCAACGCCGGCAACCGGTCCCTGGAGGAGGCGATCAGCCGGCTCCAGCGCGAGCTGAACGCCCAGCGCGAGCGGCGGCACCAGCTCGAGCTGCAGCTCGCCGAGCTGAGGACCCAGGCCGGTCACCTCCAGGAACGGCTGCAGACCGAGCAGGGGTGCGACGTGGCGACCCTGGGGCCGCCCGAGGAGGCGGTGGACCAGGAGGCGGTCGAGACCCGCCTGGGCGAGCTGCGGCAGAGCCTCAACCGGCTGGGGTCGGTCCACCTGGGAGTGCTGGAGGAGTACGACGAGCAGAAGGAGCGGTACGACTTCTTCTCACTGCACCGGGACGACCTCGTGGCCTCAGTCGAGGACATTACCAAGACCCTGCGGCTGATCGACCGCACGGCCCGTCACATGTTCCTGGAGGCCTTCGAGCAGATCCGGACCAAGTTCCGCGAGACCTTTGTCCGCTTCTTCGCCGGCGGCGAGGCCGACCTGCGGATGCAGCAGGACGTCGATCCGCTGGAGGCCGAGATCGAGATCATCGCCACCCCGCGGGGGAAGCGGCTGCAGAGCATCTCGCTCCTCTCCGGCGGCGAGCGGGCCCTGACCGCGATCTCCCTGCTCTTCGCCCTCTACCTGGTCAAGCCCAGTCCCTTCTGCATCCTGGACGAGGTTGACGCGCCGCTGGACGACACCAACGTCCGGCGCTTCGTCCGGGTGCTCAAGGAGTTCGCCCGCACGACGCAATTCATCATGGTCACCCACAACAAGATCTCGATGGCGGCCGCCGACACCCTGCACGGGGTGACCATGCCCGAGGAGGGGGTCTCCCAGCTCGTCTCGGTGAAGATCGACGAGAACGACCTGGAGGAG
>JBAZUN010000519.1:0-4093 GCA_041661365.1 Candidatus Latescibacterota bacterium | reverse complement strand
CCAGCGAGCCCCAGATCGGCGCGGTCTCCCCCGACAATGCCGGTTGGTTCAGCGAGCAGGGGTTCTATCCGATCCGCCAGGTCCGGCCCGATCCGCTCTTCGCCGGTCTGCCCGACCCGTTCGTGGTGCGGGAGTCCCACACCTGCGAGGTGAAGGAACTGCCTCCCGGATTCGAGCTGATCGCCACCGGCGAGAACTGCCGGATCCAGGCGATGAAGCACCGGGACCGGCCGCTCTACGGCACCCAGTTCCATCCCGAGGCCTGGCAGGACGAATACCCCCACGGGAAGACGATCGTGCAGAACTTCCTGCGTCTGGCTGGAGTCGGCGCGTGAGCGGCCGGCGTCGGTCCCTCGCACCGACCAGGGGAACCGGTCCGCGGCCCGGGGAGCTGCTGCAGCACCAGGTCGTGGCCACCTGTCGCGAAGCCTTGGCCCAGGGCCGGGAGCGCCGGCGAGCGGTGCGCACCCCGGAGGCGTGGCAGCACTGGCGGAACGAGGTGCTGGCCGTGATCCGCGCGCCTTTTCCAGCCGCCCTGTTCGACCGACCGGCGGAGGTGGAAGCCCGGACCGTGTCGGCCCAGACCCACGACGGCTTCCGCCTGGAGAACGTCGTCTTC
The DNA here is from genome assembly GCA_041661365.1 of Candidatus Latescibacterota bacterium. GTDB lineage: Bacteria > Latescibacterota > UBA2968 > UBA8231 > UBA8231 > CAITNQ01. The sequence continues at coordinate 3,474 of JBAZUN010000519.1, read as the reverse complement.
GAGTCCCTTCCCGGCTGGGAGGTGAATGCCAGCCTGTACCTGCCGGCCCGGCCCGGCGTCTATCCCGGGGTGGTTTGTCCCACCGGCCACAGCAACAAGACCGGACCCAGCTACCAGCAGCCGGCCCAGGTCCTGGCCCGCAACGGATACATCGCCGTCTCCTTCGATCCCCCAGGGTGTTCGGGGGAGCTGGCCCGGCTCAACGACCACTTCACCAATGGGCTGATCGGGTACCTTACCGGCTTCTGGTCCCAGACCCATTTCGTGCTCGACGCCCTCCGCTGCCTGGACTACCTGCAGACCCGACCCGAGGTGGACCTGACCGCGGGGATGGCCGTGACCGGCGTTTCAGGGGGCGGGATGACCAGCCTCTTCGCCGCCCTGGTCGACCAGCGGGTGGCCTGCGTGGCCCCGGCCTGCTGCCTGGCGCAACACGAAGACCTGCACCTGGACGGGATGTATACCAGTTGCCCCGAGCAGTTCGGTCCGGGGTACATCGGCGCCGGCCTGGACTACGTCGACTACGTGGCGGCCCTGGCGCCGCGACCCTGCCTGCTGCTGGCCGGGGCCCGGGACGAGGTCTTCGACCTTCGCTCCACCCGGGCCATCGCCCGCGAGGCCGGCCGGATCTACGCCGCGGCCGGTGCGTCGGCAGCCTGCCGCCTGTTCGTCGACCGCGACAGCGGTCACGCCTACACCGTGGCGATGGCGACCGCGACGGTCCGTTGGCTCGACCGTCATCTCAAGAACAAGGGAGCCCGTCCGGCTCCCGTTGACGCGGCGGCCCTGCCCCTGCTGTCGCCCGATCAGCTCCGTTGCCGGCCGCGCACCGACGCCAACATGTTCACGGTGAACCGCGACGAGGCCCGGAGGCTGTCGGCCCTCCGGTCCGGCTCGTCCCCGGATCCCTGCCGGCTGCGCGCGGTGGCCGGCCGGTTGCTCGGTCTGGAGCCGGGCCCGACCATTGCCTCGCTCCGTCCCCGCGGTAGACCGCGGCAGTGCTGGCACGCGGCGGTGGAGGAGGTCGAGGCCGCTGCGGGGATCGGTCTGCCCGGCCTGTTCCTCAGCCACTGGGAGGACAAGGCCCCCCGGCCCGGGCTGCTCTGGCTGGATGAGGCCGGACGCTGGGCCGCCTTCCGGCAGTACGGCTTTCTGGCGCCGGTGCTGCGCCTGTTCGAGCCGGACTGCCGGCCCGAGCAGCCACGCGTCCTCAGCCTGGAGGTCTCGGGCCTGGGGAGCCTGACCCCTGACCCGATGCCCTACGACCTGGCCGGTTGGAACGACAGCGAGCGGATCCTTACCTATCTGTCCGTGGCCAGCGGGCATCCGGTGATGGGGCTGCGGGTGCGGGACGCCCTGGCCGGCCTGGCCTGCCTGCGCTCGCGGTCCGAGGTCGATCCCGACCGGCTGATGGTCGGCGGCCGGGGGATCGGCGCCCTGGTCGCGCTCCACGTGGCCCTCCTCGACCCCGGGGTCGGCCGGCTGGTCTGCTTCGAGATGCTGTCCCACTACGGCGCCCTGACCGAGCAGTTCCCGTTTGCCTGGCGGCAGAGCGTGGTCCTGCCGGGGGTGCTGACCGAGTACGACCTGCCCGAGGTGGCTGCCGCGCTGGCGCCGCGGACCCGGGTGGCGGTGATCGATCCCCTCGATGCCCAGCGTGCCCCTCTGGAGCAAGCGATGGCTCGATCGCTCTACGCCGAGGCCCTGGCCACCGGGGCTTCGGTCCGGTGCGGCGATGGCGGGCGGGCCGTGGCCGAGGAGGTTCAGGCGCCCTGGCCGGTATGACCTGGAGAAGAACGGCGTGGAAGGGTTGACGATCAGCACCGAGCGGGTGCGACAACTGCTGGGAGAGATCGGTAAGCGAGGGCTCGACTACCGCGTCTGCGCGGCCCGGGACATCGTCGGCCCCGGGGGAGGGGTCTACATCACCGCCGGGACCCCGCTCGAAGGCAGGCACCTGTCCTGGCTGGAGCGGCGCAGCCCGGCGGGCCGGTCCGAGGTTCTCGTCGAGGTGGTCCTGCAGCGGGCCGATGAAGGACCGGTCCACGCCGCTGACCTCGAGCTGACCGCTGCGGTTCCTGACCCTGACTACCACCACGGCGCCGAGCGGGTTTCGGCCGAGGTCTGCACCCGCGCTCAGGGGGTGGCCCAGCAGGCCGAGGCCGTGTACCGGGCCATCGGCAAGGCCGATCCGGGGATCGGCGACCTGCGCCGCGCCGACACCGAAGGCGGACTGCGCGAGTTCGAGGCGCGGGTGAAATCGCTGCAGGCCGCGGTCCGCAACGCCATCGATCTCTACCTGAGCGGCAACACCCTGGTCCTCGACCTCATCGTCAAGTTCCAGCTCGGCAAGAAGGCGGTGCGCCACGCGCTCAACGTGGCGGCCTTTGCCACCGAGATGGCGGCCAGGCTGGCCCTCGTCGACCGGGGTCTGGCCGCGTACTTCGACGACTACGACGAGGACGAGGAGACCAACCCCGACGGCCTCGCCTCCAAGGCCGCGGGTGGGCCCCCGGACCAGAGCGACGACGGCGAGTCCCGCGAGGCCCGTTTCCGGCGCGAGCTGGCCGAGATCTTCCTGGGCGGGTTCATGCACGACTGCGGGTTGTGGAACGAGCCCTACTGCCTGGCCGGCGGACACGAGGCCATGGGCGCCAAGCTGGCCTGGGAGCTGGGCGAGGTGCGTCGCTACGCCCCCTCCCTGGTCAAGATGGTCCTGTTCCACTCCGACGTGCTCCGGCTGGCCGAGTGTCAGGGGGTGGTCAAGGTGGTCGAGTCACCGGAAGATCCGGACCAGGTCACCTTCCGCCGGGAGTTCTACCGCACCGACGAGGACGCCCGGACCGCGGTGGAGATCCGCTCGGGGGAGTACGACGCCCGGATCCTGACCCCCGCCGAGCTGCGGCACGTCCTGCCGGTGGCCCTGGCCGAGCGGTACGTGACCCAGACCCAGGACATCCACGCCCGGGCCCGCTGGGAGGTCATCAACGACCTGGCCCGTCACGCCCGGCGGGGGCTCTACCTCCAATACGTGGTGTCCCTGTGCAACCTCCAGGTCGAGGTCATCGCGCCGCGACGGGCCTACGTGGTGCTCGACGGCGTGGTCTCGGTATCGACCCACGACAGCCGGCAGGGCCGACGGGCGCAGCGCCTGGACGTCACCGAGTTCGAGGCCGTGAGCCTGCGCCACGCCGGGGACCGCAACTCGCCGCACCTCATCACCCTCTTCCTGCGCCGACCCGACGGGAGCCGATGCCGGGCGGCGTACTTAACGCCCCAGGATGCCGATCTGTGGGAGCGATGCGCCGGTCCCGAGAGCCGGCTCTACATCCCGGTCGGCCGGTTCCGCAACGGCCTGTCCTGCCGGGTCACGGGGTTCGTCAGCGAGGAGGTCTACGCCCGGGTGCTGTTGGAGTACGAGCGGGAGCTGGAGTCCCGGCAGGCCCGATAAAGGGCAGATCGTGAGGCGTTGCG
>JBAZUN010000518.1:0-4101 GCA_041661365.1 Candidatus Latescibacterota bacterium | reverse complement strand
AACCCTCTCCGGTGACCTACGGACGGGAGTGGACCCTGGGCCTGGTGGACGAGGAGCACCGACCGCTGCTGGCCGGGCTGCTGGACCTGCTCGAAGAGGTATTGCCGGGACGCGGCTGGACGATCCGCTGGCACAGCCATGGGGTGGACGCCGCGTACCGGGAATGCGGCTACCTGCACCTGCACCTTGGGCGCCGCTGGTTCGACGTGAGGGTAGGGACCAAGCCGGTGCGGGACGCCGAGGGGAACCGGCGCTGCATGCATCCGTGGGCCCCGGGGCACAAGGCGCGCTTCACCGACGATGCGGACCTGGTTGGCGAGGCGGCCGAGCACCTGCAGAGTCTGCTGCAGCAGGCCGAGGAGGTGGTGAACGGCGCGTCAGAAGGCAGATAGGTTCTTCAGCGCGCCATCGATCGCTGATCTACTGAGCCGTGGACGGGGCTGCTCCCATGGCGGCCAGCGATTGCTCGAGGTAGTCTGCCGCGCGGAGCTCCTCGGCGGCGAGGCGGTCGACCAGGTCGGCCAGTTCCCGGCGCTGATCCTGGCTGGTCGCAAGTCCTTCGCAGCGCACCTGGGACAGCAGCTCGATCCCCTTGCCATAGGCGCCGGCCGCTTGGTGCAGCCCTTTGGCGGCCTCGCCTTCCTCCCGGTCGGCCAGGTTGTCGAGGTACCGCACGGCGGCCTGCCGGCAGTCGATCAGCCGGTACTGCATGTTGGCGTGGTGGCGATCCTCCACCGGCTCGGTCTCGTGGCGTAGCAGGGAGGCCCACGCGGTCAGCGCCTTCTGGCCGGTGAAGCGACGGTCGCGCCACTGCGGCTCAAAGGGCCCGGCCTGGTCGTGGGCCAAGGCCACCGCGTGCTGCAGGGCGGCGACGTCGGCGGCGCGGGTCTCGAGCGGCAGGATGCGGCGACCGGGAAGCAGCACCCCGGTAGGCCACGAGCCGCACCGGTCCTGACCTGGCTTGGTCTCGCGGCCGCAGCGGCCTAGCACCGGAGGAAGATCGGCGACGTCGTCGTACCCGGTGACGACGAACCCCCAGTCGCTCAGGGCCAGGACCGGCCGGCCGGCATCGATCGAGCGGATGACCTGTGGCTGCACCTGCTCGCGGTACCAGGCCGGCAGGCGGTCGCGGATCTGAGTGAACTCCTCGGCAGTGAGGTTGATCGCCCCGGCAGCGGTCAGCTCGCAGCCGACCGCCTGGCCCAGAAATTCGCGCCGCAGCTCCAGGCCCCAGACGTCGAGCGGCCACCAGCCCACGTCGACCTTCCCCTCCCACCGGTGCTCGACGTCGGCCTGCACGATGAAGGCCCGGCCGGACAGGGCCATCAATCGGTCATAGGAGACCGGCAGGCTCTGCTGGGCCAGGATCGACTCGAGGCCGCGGATATACCCGTCCCCCGGTCCCGGTGCCGGAGGCAGCCCCTCGACCCAGACCTTGCCGTCAGCGCGGCGGACGGTCATGGCGACGACCGCCTGCTCCAGCTCCTCGACGGCCGCGGCCAGCTCGGCCTTGATCGGCACCAGCACCTGCTCGGCGTGGGCCTGTTGCCGCTCCAGGTCGCCGATGAACTCGGCGTACCCCGGTCCCCCCTGGCCAGTGAGGGCCGGCTGCAGCAGGATGGCGATCCGGTCGTAGCGGGTCGCCGTCGATTCGAGGAGATCGCAGGCTGCGGGCGTCATTGCGCTGGAACCGGCGATGCGGCGGAGCTGGCCGGCGGCCGCCTGCGCCCCTGCCGACATGCGGCGGGCGTTGTTCGGCGCGTCGCCGGTACTCGAGCCGATCTTGGCGAAGCACGAGGAGCAGAAACCGGGAACCCGGCGCATCTGCCCGATCCAGGCGTCCATCGCCTCCAGACCGTTGACGACCCGCTCGGAGCGCGCGAAGACCCCCTCGCCGCGGATCCGATCGACGGCCAGCCGCAGCATGGCCAGATCGGCCTCCTCCACGGCGGCCGGGCCGTCGCTCCGGGTCACGGCCCAGAACTGGCCCGGTTGATCGATGAGGTTGTCGCGATGACCGTTGAGGTGGGCACCGAGGAGGCGTCCGGTGGCAGGATCGGCCTCGGTCACGATCCCCATCATCCCCCAGTGCACAAAGCCGTGCGGGCCCGGTGGGTCGAGGCCGAGGTTCCAGCCCCCGGGGACCAGCACTACCTGGCCGCGGTCCATGGCGTGGCGGACGATCCCGGCAACGCGGCGACGGTGCGCCAGGGCGGCCATGGCCTCGGTGTCGGCGAGGGCCGGTACGGGCAGGGGCTCGATCCGCAGCCCCAGGCGCCGGGCGACCGCGGACAGCCCGGCCGTGGCGTGCCAGGCGCAGACGTGCCAGTGGGAGGTGCAGTCCTCCTGGAGGTCGATCGAGGGGGCGAAGGCGGTGCCGGACTGGCAGAAGACGGTCTCGTAGTCTACCTCGAGACCGAGCAGCCTGGCCGCGGCGACTACGGCCAGGGAGACCGAGTCCTTGCTCATGCCGTCGCCGTGGAGGTCGAGTCGGGCGTAGTCGACGAGCGGGGTCATGGCTTGGTCCTGGTTGGCAGGGGTTGAGGAACGGGGAATGAGCAGCAGCGACAGGGCCACGCCGGTGGTCAGCGCGAGGTGGAAACGCCGTGGTCTGAGGATGCTGGTCATGGGGTGGCTCCTGAGATGATCGTGGAGCGAACCAGGGGCGATGTCTCGCTCCAAGATGCGCATGCCGCGGACACAGGGCAACACCGAGCATCCGGGATACGGGTAGAGCCAGCCTTCGGGATACAACGGTCGGCGGTAGCGGGTCGCGGCGGCACCGAGTACCTTGTGGCCCCGAGGCTGCATTCGGGCGGCGGGTTTCCCTCGAGCCCGCTCGCGGCCGATGGTCCGCCAGGTGGGGGGAGAGATGCTGAGGCAGATCCCAGGAGCGTTCTGGAGAGCGACCCGCGGGCCGGGGGTACCGGGCCGCGGCAGTGCCGGGCACAGCAGATGGCTGGTGACGGTGCTGGCCGTGCTGGGGTGGGGTTCGTTGGGCGGCCCGGGGTGGCCCGAGGAGGCCCGCGTGGCGGTGCTGCAGGGAGGCGGCGCCGAGTCCGAGGGGTACGTCCCGGTCAGCCTGACGGCACACGTCAACGACCACCTGGACGTCCGCTTCCCGGCCGCCCGAGTCGCGGTGGACGGAGTGCCGTTCGACCTGGTCCCGTCCACGGGGCCTAACCATGTCTTCCTGCGTGACCTGGGGTGGGCGGACTGGCAGGAGGATCCGAGCGCGTACTACAGCGCGTACGACATGCGGCCCGCGGCCGGCGACCGCCCGCGGCTGGTGCTGTCGCTGCCGGTGGCCGACTACGCGGCCGCGTACCTGTTGGCGGCGACCGACGACGATCCAGGGTACGCACCGGTGGTCACCCTGCGGCTGGGGGCCCTGGCCGACGGCCCCGGGGACCAGGTCCGGTACCACGATTTCGCCGCTGCGGTGCCCCGGCTGGGGGAGGTGAGCAGCGCCTTCCCCGCGCTGAACGTGCCGGGCGGTCGGCTGTTCGTCGTCCGCATCCCGCTGGCCCAGGCCATCGCCCAGGACTTTGCCGGCCGTCGGGCGATGGAGGTGGACGTGACCAAGGAGCTCCGGCTGGCCATCCGCCGTCCCGACCCCTGCCGGTTCCAGTGGCGACCGCTGGGGCTGCCCAGCGGGGTGAGGTTATTCGGCCTGACCTTCGAACGGGCCCCGGTGCAGATGGAGGTGCGAGGCACGGCGCCGGGCCACCTGTTCAACGAGCCGCAGGTGCCGGCTTTCCAGGTTATCCTGAGGCCGACCCCAGCCGCGCCGGGCCGTTGCGCGCTGGAGGTGGTGGCCACCGACTACTACGGCAAGGTCAGCGAGTTCGTCGGCCCAGAGGTGGCGCTGCCCCCGGGCGGGGGTGAGGTCAGCGTCGAGGTGCAGGTGCCGGTGCGCGTGCGTGGGCACTACGACCTGGCGATCCACCTGCGGGTAGCCGGCCAGCGGGTGCTCACGCGCCGGACCAGCATGGCCCTGCTGCCGCCGGACACCCGGCAGCACCGCGACCAGTCGCCGTTCGGGACCTGGGACTTCAGCGGCGCACACTTCACCCCGAGCGATCGGGAGCTGCTAGAGAT
>JBAZUN010000517.1:0-4121 GCA_041661365.1 Candidatus Latescibacterota bacterium | reverse complement strand
GGACCAGGGAGTGATGCTCGATCTCGACGTGGGCATGCACCGCACCGGGGTGGCCATGGGCGAGGCGGCGCAGACCCTGTACCGGGCCATCGCCCGCACCCCGCGGCTGGTGCCTTCTGGGCTGCACGCCTACGACGGGCACGAGCACATCACCGACCCCCAGGCCCGCGAGGCTTCGACGCGGCGACATATCGAGGAGGTGCAGGCCTTTACCCGTCAGCTCGAGGCCGACGGCCTGCCGGTCCCCCGCGTGGTGGGGGGCGGCTCCTTCACCTTCCCCTACTTCGCCCGGACCCCGGGGATGTTCGGTTCTCCGGGCACCTGCGTGTACTGGGACCACGGGTACGCCAGCACCATGCCCGACATGCCGTTCAAGTGGGCCGCCATGGTCCTCACCCAGGTCGTCGATCGCCACCCCGACCAGCGGACCATCACCACCGACCTCGGGTACAAGGCCATCGCTGGTGATCCGCCGGTGCGCGGCCGGGCCCGGATCCTGGGCCGGCTCGAGGCCGAGCTGCTCATGCAGAACGAGGAGCACGGGATCTTCCACTGGCCGGGCGATCCACCGGCCTTGGGGACCTTCCTCCTCGCAATCCCCGGCCACGTCTGTCCCACCGCGGTCCTCCATCCGGGGAGCTACGTGATCGACGGCGAGGGTGAGGTGGTCGACTTCTACCCGCACACGGCCCGCGACCGGCGCTGAGCCTCTTGCGGCGATGGGCGGCGGCCTGTCCCCCTTCTCGGTCAACTGGCTGGTCCTGCGCCTGCATCGTCGGGCCGTCGCCGCTGCCGCGACCGAGTTCGCCCGGGGCCGGTTGCTCGACGTGGGGTGCGGCCGACGGCCTCTGGCCGACGAGTTGGAGCGTCCCGCGGACCGGTGCATCGGGATCGAGGTCGATCGGCGCCGGTACGCCGATGCGCCGCCCGACCTGTGGGGGAGCGGGCTGGAGCTGCCGTTCCGCGACCGCGTCTTCGACACGGTCTTCTCGTCTCAGGTACTGGAGCACGTCCCCGAGCCGGGACGGATGATCGGCGAGATGGCCCGGGTGCTGCGGCCGGCCGGACACCTCATCGTGACCGCTCCCCACATGTGGGGGGTGCACGAGGAGCCCGAGGACTACTTCCGCTTCACCGGATACGGCCTGGCCTGGCTGGCGCGGCGGGCCGGCCTGGAGCCGGTGCTGGTGCGACCGTTGGCCGGGTACTGGGTCACGGCCGGCGCCCGGCTCTGCCATTACCTGCGCCAGTTCGAGAAGGTGGGGCTCAAGCCTCTGCTCGGGCCGGTCTACCTCCTCGTCCAGGTCGTCGCCCTGGCGCTCGACCGCCTGCACCGGGTCGAGAGCGACGCGTGGTGCTTCCTGCTGGTGGCCCGCCGCCCCGCGGAGTGACGCGGATCATCGACCGCGCTCCTGAGGCTGGAGGGCCTTCACCGGGACGATCGATGTCGATGCCCGTGATCCTGTCCGGCCTCTTCCGCCATCGCGCCCTCCTGGGACTGATCCTGGTCGCGGCCCTGGGGCTGCGCCTGGGCCTGGCCTTGGCCCGGCCTCAGGAGGGCGAGGCTGCGGACGAGGGACACTGGGACCGGATGGCGAGGGTTTTCGCCGATCAGGGTCTGCTGGCCGCTGAGGCCGGCACCTACCGGCCTCCCCTCTATCCCCTGATGCTGGCCGCAATCTACCGCGTCTGCGGCACCGGCTTCTGGCCGGTGCGTCTGGTCCAGGCCGGGCTCGGGGTCCTCACCTGCCTGCTGATCTACCATCTCGGGCGCCGGCTCGGCACCTCGCGCACCGGTCTCCTTGCCGCGGCCCTGGCCGCCGGGTATCCGCTCCTCGTCTTCTTTGCCGGCGTACGCCTGGCCGAGGGGTTGATCGTCCTCCTGGCCATGGTCGTGCTCCTGCAGGACACCCGCTTCGCGGCGCGGCCGACCTTGGGGAACGCCACCTTGCTCGGGGCTGCCCTGGGCTTGGCCGGCCTGGCCAGGCCGGTCCTCCTGGCCTGGGGACCGCTGCTGATCGCCGGGTGGTGGCGCCGTTCCGACCTGACGCCTCGGGCATGGCTCGGCCGAACGGCGGCCGTCGTTGCCGGGACAGTCTTGGTCCTGGCGCCGTGGACCCTGCGCAACGCCGTGGTCACCGGCCGCCTGGTCCCGGTCTCCACCAACGCCGGGATCAACCTGCTGATCGGGCATCAGCCCACGGCCAGCGGCGCGTACCAGGACACGGTGGACTACCAGCGGCTCTACGACCGCCTGGTGGAACCAGAGACCGATCCGGTTCTCCGCGACCAACTGGCCGTGCGGCGGGTGATCGGGTGGATCGCGCGCGAGCCGGGACGGGCCGTTCTGCTGGGCCTGCGCAAGCTGGTCCTCCTGTGGAATCCCTGGATCGCCGGGGAATCGGCCGGCCGGAACGCCTTGGCCGTGGCGACCAGCGGTCCGTTGCTGGTGCTGGGGGGGATCGGGCTGTGGCAGACCCGCTCGCGGCCTGGTGCCTGGGGGATCCTCTCGCTGATCCTCTGCCTGTCCGCGGTGCACGCCCTCTTCTTCGCCCACACCCGCTTCCGCCTGCCGGCCGACGCGGCCCTGATGGCCCCGGCCGCCTGGGTCCTGGAGCGGCTCTGGGCGGGATGGCGGAGGGTTGCGTGAGCCGCCTCCTGAACCTGGGCCGGGTGGCGCCGACCGATCCGCGGCTGCTCTCGGGAGCGGTCCTCCTCCAGGCCGCGCTGATCGCCGGGCCGGCCCTGTGGGACGTCCGGTACATGGGGCTGCTCAGCGGACTGCTGGTGGCCGCGGGGCTGGCCCTCTTCTCGGTCCGGCGCACCCTGGTCCTGGCCCTCCTCGCCTCGGTGGTCCTGCCCGAAAAGGTCCTCACCCTCCTCATCCTGCCCGGCGGGCTGCGGCTCCCCGAGGGGCTGCTGGTCGCCGCGGCCGGGTTCGCCCTGGTCGACCTGGTCCACGCCCGCGGGCTGCAGGTGCGGCCCAGCGGCGCTGACCTGCCGGTGCTGGCCTTCCTCGCGGTCACCGTGCTGTCGGCCCTGGTCGGGGTCCTCCACGGCAACCTGACCAGCGTGGTCCTGCGCGACCTCCGCTTCCCGCTCTACTACGGCGTCTTCTTCCTGGTGACCCAGTTCTTCGACGGCCGGGCCGTGCTGCGGATGCTGCTGCCGGCCCTGATCGCCGGTGGCCTGGCGGTGAGCGGCGAATACGTGCTCGAATTCCTCGGCGCCATCGACCTGTCGATGGGAAGCCGCTTCGTGCGGGTGGCCCGCCTGGAGGGGGTGGTCCTCCCCGTGGCCCTGCTCTTCGTGGTCAACCAGTTCGTCCACGCGCCGGGCAAGTACGGCCGGCCGGCCCTGGGCGCCGCCTTCCTGCTCCTCAGTCTGGCCTTTGTCCTGACGGTCGGCCGCGGGATGTGGGTGGCCTTCGCCATCGGACTGGTCGCCAGCGTGGTCCTCTGGCACCTGGGCCGCCCGCGGGAGCAGCGGCAGACCGGCCGGGCCGTGCTGGCCATCGCGGCCCTGCTGATCGGCCTGGCCGGGGCCGTGCTCCTCTTTCAGCGGACCACCGGTGCCGCGGTCGGGGCCCACGCCCTGGAGCGCTCGCGGACCTTCGTCGACCTCACCCGGGACGTGCACGTGCTGGGTCGTTTGTCCTCCTATCTGACGACCGGCGAGGCCGTGGTGCGGCATCCGCTCCTCGGCTCGGGTCAAGGCGCGACCCTTTGGTTCCTCGGCTTCGACCAGGAGCTGAACCGCTTTGAGAGCACCGAGGCCTGGACCGTGGACAACCTCTACCTGGCCCTGGCCTGGAAGATGGGACTGGTCGGCCTGGCGGTCTTCCTCTGGCTGGGAGGCCGGATCACCCGTCTCGCTATCCGGCTGTTCCGCGCCGCGCCTGATCCCGAATCGCGCGCCTTTGCCGGCGGCGCGGTAGCGACCCTGGTGGGGATGGCGGCTTTCGGGCTGAGCGACGCGGCCATGGTCAGCGGCCGGCTGGCCCTGGTCTTCGGCATCCTCTTCGGCATGGTGGCCGTGGCCCACCGCGACCTGAGGGGAGGATGAACCGCCTCGCCGTCCTCGCGGCCCGCCCGATGCGGCGGGTGGTCGGCCTGATCTCC
>JBAZUN010000516.1:2551-4164 GCA_041661365.1 Candidatus Latescibacterota bacterium | reverse complement strand
CTGCACCCCGGTGGCCGGCACCGCACTCGACCTGCGGCAGGGCCGCACCCTGAGCAGTCTGTTCATCGACAATGCCTACTGGCGGCGCGAGCCCGGGGCCACGGCCGAACTGCGCCTGGCCCAGCTGAACAAGAAGATCCTCTTCAGCGCCAGCGACCTGTTCAGCCACATGATCGTCTATGCCCCGGAGGGGCAGCCGTTCGTGTGCGTCGAGAACCTTACCACCTGCCCCAACGCCCCCAATCTGGTCAGCGCCGGGTTCGGTGAGATGGCCAACATGCTGGTGGCCACGCCCGGGGCCCGGGTGGAGGGATGGGTGGAGTACCGCCTCGCGAGCCTGCAGGACTGAAGGAAGCCGAACCCAACCACGCTTCTATCACGCCCCTAGAGGAGACCGTTCATGGCACCGCAGCCCACCAGCACCCAGCTCGCCCAGGCGGCCCACCGGGCCGCGGCCTGGCTGGCGTCCCAGCAGACCGCGCTGGGGAACTACCGCGGCAACGACCAGCCGACCGCCGAGGGGGTCTACCCCGACACCGACGACATCGGCTGCTACTACAAGAGCGTCTACACCCTGCGCGCCGCCGGGCAGTCGGTGGCCGCGGGCCGGCTGCTCAAATACGTCGTGCAGCGGTTCCGCTCGCCGGAGGGCGATTACTTCAACACCCCCACGGTGCGCAGCTCGGGAAGCTACGGCCCCTTCTTCTGTCAACTGTATCAGAACGCCTGGCTGACCCGGGGAGCCGCGGCCCTGCACTGGTTCGGGCTGGCCCAGGAGATGCTTCGCTTCCTCAACACCCAGCGCGAGTCGGAGTTCGGGGGGTACTACACCCACATCGGCTCGACCACCGGGATCATGGACTCCAACTCGATCGCCGTGGGTTCGTACTGCTGCGTCCTGGGCGGGCAGTTCGATCGGGCCCGACAGAGCTGCGACCTCCTCCTGCGTCTGCTGGGGAACCAGCGCGATGAGGGGATCCTCTGGTCCCGCTGCACCAAGGACGGCACCCTGGTCACCGAGCTGGGGGACGTGGAGAAGAAGAACTGGCGGTACGTGCGGATCGCGGCAACCGAGCCCGAGCAGGCCTACTGGATCTGGGCCTGGCCGATGAACGCCTTGATCGCGGTCTACGAGCAGACCCAGGAGCCCAGGTACCTCGACGGGGCCAAGCGGATCTTCGAGTTCCTGGCCTCCTCCCACGAGGACGCCTTCGGGTTCACCACCGCGGGCAAGGACGCCTGGGGCGCGGCCAAGCTCTACCGACTCACCGGGGAGCGCCGGTACCTCGACAAGGCCCTGCTGCAGATGCAGTACATCCTCGACCACCAGCACGCGGACGGGTACATGCTGGGCGAGGGGGTGAAGGACGAGTCGGGACAGGCCCGGCGCACGACCTTCGACTACACGGCCGATTTCTCGAGCTGGCTCATCGACGTTGCCGCCGAGATGGAATCGCGGGCCTGAGCGCCGGTCGGCGGCCGGATCACGAGGAAAGGAAACCTATGGGCAAGCAGCGCCTGGTCATGGGCTTCGACGTGGGCGGGACCAAGACCGCCTGCATCCTGCTCGACGAGCAGGGAACCGTGCTGGGGAAGGGGTTCGGCGGCTCCGG
>JBAZUN010000516.1:0-2541 GCA_041661365.1 Candidatus Latescibacterota bacterium | reverse complement strand
TTCATCCCGCTGGAGATCGCCCAACAATCGTTCACCGACGCCATCGAGGCGGCCCGGAGCCAGGCCGGGATCGCCGGGCTGCAGGCGGCCTGCGTGGTAGTGGGGACCGAGCCGAGCCCCGATCCAGTGGCCCCCCTGATCACCCGCCTGACCGGCACGACGCGGGTGGTCCACAAGAAGGAGGGGGAGTGCTCGATGGTCGGCGGCCTGGTGGCCAAGGTCGGCCTGTCCCTGATCTGCGGCACCGGCTCGGTCGGCTGGGGCCGCAACGCCGAGGGGAAGACCAGCATGACGAGCTGCTGGGGCCCGATCGGCGACGAGGGCTCGGCCTACGACCTGGCCCGCCGCGGGGTCAACGCGGCGTTCTGGGCCTGGGACGGCCGCGGCCCGCGCACGGTCCTGACCGAGATGCTGCTGGAGATGTTCCACCAGACCGACCTGCGCGAGGTCTGTACCCCGCTCTATACCAGCGAGAACCTGCGCAAGGACTTCGCCAGCCTGGCCCAGCTCGTGACCAAGGCCGCCGACCAGGGGGACGCCGTGGCCCTGCAGGTGATGCGCGACGGCGCCGTGCAGATCGCCCACTTCCTGGCTACCTGCGCCCGGAACCTCGGGATGAGCCGGTACCGGGTGGCCTCGTCGAACAGCGGCCTGGTCACCGGGTCGAACTACCGCTACTTCGAGCTGATCCGCGAGGAGCTGGTCAAGGTCCATCCCGGGGCCGAGCTGGTGAAGCCCCGCTTCGAGCCGGTGATCGGGGCGGGCCTGATCGCCCTGGACGAGATCGAGGTCGAGTGGACCCCGGCGGTCGTGGCGCGGCTCGAGGAGAGCTGGGCCAAAGCCTGAACCCGTCTTCGTCGGCCCGTGTCGGTATGCTCGCCGGCTCGGGCCGTTCTATTTCCGGAGCGACCGGCTCGGTCCGGCAAGGAGGAGATCCCCGCGATGGCCAGGGAGGTCATGCGTCGGCGCGCCGCCGACAACCCCTACCTGCACCCCGATTTCCACGGCGCCCTGAGCTGCGGCCTCGAGTACCTGCATGTACACTTCGGCGAGGCCGCGGTGCGCCGGTACCTGCGCGACTTCACCCTGTCGTTCTACGCGCCGTTGCGCGAGGAGCTGGGCCGCCGGGGACTGGCCGCCCTGAAGGAGCACTACGAGCGGACGTATCGCGCGGAAGGCGGCGATCTCTCGTGTGAGCTGAGCGCCGACGAGCTGGTGGTGCGGGCCGAGAGCAGTCCGGCGGTGACCCACATGCACCAGCAGGGGTACCCGGTGGCGCGGCTTTTCGGCGAGACCGTGGCCACCGTGGCCTCGGCCCTGTGCGAGGGGACCGAATATGAAGCCGAGCTGCTGGCTTATGATCCCGACACTGGCGGCAGTGCGCTGCGGTTCCGGCGGAGGGGCGCGGCATGATCGGTTGCATTGACTTCATCCCCGCGTACAGCGAGCTGTTCCGGACCCTGGAGAAGCTGGGTGGTCGCCGGGCGGTCGACGACTTCTGGCTCTACCTCTCCGACCACTTTCTCACCAACCTGCGGGACCTGGTCACCGAGCACGGCATCCGCGGCTGCTGGCTCTACTGGAGCCACACCCTCAACGAGGAGGCCGCGGACTTCACCATGGAGCTGGACGAGGAGGCCGGTCAGTTCCAGATCACCATGCACCACTGCCCCTCCAAGGGCCGGCTGCTGGAGCTGGCCCACGTGGAGCCGTATCCCGAGTACTGCCGGCACTGCGACCTGCTCTACCGGCACATCCTGGAGCCGCTGGGGTACGACTATGCCATCGACCTGTCGCGGACCGACCAGGCCCGATGCCAGGTCACTGTGCGGCGGCGGGCTTCCTGCCCCGGTACAGGTCGGTAATCTGGGGCACGGTGGTCTTCGACCCGGCTCAGGATGTCGCGAACGCCCGCTGGATCCTGACCTCTTTATGGATAGCCATCCTGCGCCGCAGGCCAGCCACTAGAGCGCCTTGCGACCGACCGGTCACGGAGATGGACGCGATGAGCAGAGCTTCCTTTTCCACCTGCCTGTTGGGGTGCTTGGGCGCCGTCCTGTGCGGCGCGGCCCCGGGTGCCTCCTTCGACGCCGAGGCGTACCGCACCTTCCTCGAATCGCACCGGGAGATGAGCCCGGTCGAGTTGGAGGAGATGTACCCGGTCGGCTCCTTTGCCGACGCGGCTCCCACCGACTACGCGGCGGCCGACTACTACGACAGTTTGAAGGCCCACTACCAGCTCAGCCCCGGGGAGGAGGAACTCCTCGGCCGGCACGGCTTCGTGGTTACGGAGCGCGTGCGACCCACCTCCTTCGGCCAGGGCTTCCTGGAGGTGTACCACGCTGATCTGCCGGTGTTCGTCTCCACGGACGCGGTCCTGCACGCCCTGCACATGTCGTACGACGCCATCCTGATGAGCCTGGAGGAGAGCCTGCTCATCCCCCGACTGCG
Source organism: Candidatus Latescibacterota bacterium (assembly GCA_041661365.1). Lineage (GTDB taxonomy): Bacteria > Latescibacterota > UBA2968 > UBA8231 > UBA8231 > CAITNQ01. The sequence goes on along the minus strand of JBAZUN010000516.1, from coordinate 90 downwards.
GACCGCGCTGCAGTTGACCCACGGCCACCTGGCCGAGCTGGCCCGACTGGCCGACCCGCTGCCGCAGATGACCCCGGTGTGGCGGGACGT
>JBAZUN010000515.1:0-4177 GCA_041661365.1 Candidatus Latescibacterota bacterium | reverse complement strand
TCACCGGCCGCCACGAGGTGCCCCATCACGACTGGCGGCAGCAGCGCGAGGCCGGCGTCGCCGCTCAGGTGCAGGCCTTCGCCGCCGCGCTTGGGGTCACCCCGGCGCAGCTCTCTCTGGCCTGGTTGATGCGCCTGCCCGGAACCGTCATCCCCCTGGTTGGGTCGGCCGACCCGGAGCACGTGGTCGAGGCGGCGGCCGCGGTGCAGGTGCCCCTGGACCGGGACGACTGGTACGAGCTCATGGTGATCGGCCGCGGCCGGCCCATGCCCTGGGGCCAGCCGCCCTACGCCTACCTCAAGGATCGGTAGACGCCCCGGGGCTATCTGCCGGGTGCCCGGCGAAGAGGGTGGTGGCGTCGATCCCGTGCGCCGGCTCCTTAGGCATCACGGCGCTGACCAGCATGGCGCGCGAAGTCGCGCTTGCGGTCCGTCCGCCGAGGTTCGTACAGTGAGGTTGCCCGGCACCCTATCCGGACGGCACCCGAGCGCTCGCCGATCGGGGCGGAGGTCGGCACCAGCCCATACGAGGGAGACGGCACCATGAGCCACCAAGACCTGATCCACCCGAAGGTCGGCCGTGCCGGCCTGCAGGACCGCGGTGAGTTCCTCAGAACCCTGGCGGTCATCGCCGGCGGATGCTCCTTCCTGCCCCTGGTGGGGGCCGGGTGCGCCGCGACGGGCCGCGCGTCGAGGGAGGCGCCTATGGTGAGTGCCGAGAGTATCACCTATCCGGGGCACACGGGCCCGATGCGCGGGCACCTGGCCGCGCCGGCCGGCGACGAGCGGCTCAGCGCCGTGGTCGTGATCCACGAGAACCGCGGCCTCACTCCCCACATCCGGGACGTTACCGAACGAGTGGCGGCCGAGGGTTTCCTGGCCTTGGCCCCGGACGCGCTGTCCCCCGCGGGCGGTACGCCGTCCGACGCCGACCAGGCACGAGCCATGATCGGCCAACTGAACAGCGACGACACCGTCCGCGACTTCCTGGCCGCCGTGCAGTACCTGAAGACTCACCGCCGGTCCAGCGGGAAGGTCGGGTGCGTCGGGTTCTGCTGGGGTGGGGCGATGGCCAACCAGTTGGCCGTGCACTCGCCGGACCTGGTCGCGGCCGTGCCCTACTACGGTCGCCCACCGGCCGTGGCGGACGTGCCGAGGATCCGCTGCGCCCTGCTGCTGCACTACGCCGGCCTGGACGAGCGGATCAACGCCGGGATCCCCGCCTTCGAGGAAGCGCTGAAGGCGGCCGGAGTCGACTACCAGCAGTACCTGTACGAGGGGGCGCAGCACGCCTTCAACAACGACAGCAACTCCGAGCGCTACCACCCGGAGGCGGCGCGTCTCGCCTGGCAGCGAACCATCGCCTTCCTCCGCCAGCGGTTGCGGACCTAGCCCCCGTAGTGCCAGGGCCGCAACCCGGAGTCATGGGTGCTGTCGATCGCTCCTTCCAGATCTTCGCCAAGCCGGCAGGCGCCCGCTGTAATCTGGCGTGCGCCTACTGCTACTACCTTGACAAGACCGATCTGGCTCCGTCCGGCCCGGCCGCGCAGATGTCGGCAGAGGTTCTCGACGCCTACATCCGCCGGCACATCGAGGCATCGAGCGACGAGACCATCGTCTTCTCCTGGCACGGCGGCGAGCCGACCGTGCTCGGGCTGGAGTACTTCCGCGCCCTCGTGGCCCGCCAGCGCCGGTGGTGTCCGCCGGGGCGGCGCATCGCCAACGGCCTGCAGACCAACGGCACGCTCCTCGACGAAAGCTGGGCCTGCTTCCTGGCTCGGGAGCACTTCGCCGTGGGGATCAGTCTGGACGGTCCGGCCGCGCTGCACGACCGCCATCGGCTCGCGCGCGGCGGGCGGCCGACGCATGCCCGGACGCTGGCCGGGTACCGTCTGCTGCAGCGTCATCGGGTCCACACCGAGGTGCTGTGCGTGGTCAGCGCCGCCAACGCCGGGCGACCGCTCGAGGTGTACGGCTTCTTCCGGGAGATCGGGACGCGGCACCTCACCTTCCTGCCTCTGGTGACGCCGCTGCCGGGTGCCGGTGGGGAGGCCGCCCCCGACAGCGTACCCGCCGAGGCGTGGGGCGAGTTCCTCTGCGCCATCTTCGACGAGTGGAAGACGCGGGACGTGGGTTCGCTGGAGGTGCAGTTGTTCGAGGAGACCGCCAGGACGGCCCTGGGGCAGGAGCACTCGCTCTGCGTCCTGCGCCCCACCTGCGGTGACGTGCCGGTGGTGGAGCATGACGGTGAGGTGTATTCCTGCGACCACTTCGTCGACGCCGCCCACCGTCTGGGCAACGTCGTGCACACGCCGCTGGCCGACCTGCTGAACAGCCCGGCGCAGCGCGCCTTCGGACAGGCCAAGCTCGACCGGCTGCCTGATCAATGCCGGGCCTGCGAGGTTCGGGCTCTGTGCAACGGCGGCTGCCCCAAAGATCGCTTCGCCCGTACCCCCGAGGGTGAGCCCGGGCTCAACTATCTCTGTTCGGGCTACCGGCGGTTCTTCTCCCACGCCCGGCCTTTCCTGGCGCAGGTGGCCGCGCTCCGCCAGCGGGAGATCGAGATCGCTGGTCAACCCGGCAGCCCGGTGGCACCGCGCGTCGGGCGCAACGCGGCGTGCCCGTGCGGCAGCGGCAGGAAGTACAAGCACTGCTGTCTGGGCCGGTGATCGACCGGGGGCGGTCTACGAGGAAGCCAGGAAGGCGGGAGCGGCTCTGATCGCGGAGGGCGTCGGGCAGATGGCCGCCGACCCGTCCGGCTAGGGGATGGCGGCGTGCACGACCTTGATCAGCGGCTCGGGCCATACCCCAAGGGCCACGGTCAGCAGCGCCAGCGCGGCCAGGACCAGAGGACCCAGCCAGCAGGCGCACGGCGCTCGATCGGTCACGGGCGGCTCGGATCCGGACCTGACCATGGTGTTGATTACGCGCAGGTAGTAGACCAGCCCCAGAGCGCTGTTGACCACCAGGGCGCCGACCAGCCACCACAGCCCGGCCCGCAGGCCGGTGACGACGACGTAGAGCTTGCCCACGAAGCCGGCGGTCAGGGGGATGCCGGCCAGGGACAGCAGCATGAGGCTCAGGGTGGCGGCCAGGGCCGGATGGCTGGCGAACAGGCCGCGGTATTCCTCCAGGTCATCCAGCTCGTGGTCGCCAGGTCGGGCCGACAGCACGGTGATCACGCCGAAGGCGCCGAGGGTGGCGACCACGTAACCGACGAGGTACACGGTAACCGACTCGACGGCTGCCGCGCCTCCCGCCAGCCAGGCCACCAGCACGTACCCCAGGTGCGCGATCGACGAATACGCCAGGATCCGCTTGAGCCGCTGCTGGCGCAGGGCCAGCAGGTTGCCGACGAACATCGAGGCCACGGCGATCAGGGCGATGGACAGACGCAGGGCCCCGAAGGCGCTGCCGTCGCCGGCCGGCAGGTAGCGCAGCAGGAGCGCGAACACCGCCGCCTTGGAGACGGTGGCGATGTACGCGGTCACCGGCGCCGGTGCGCCCTCGTACACGTCTGGGGTCCACATGTGGAACGGCGCCACGGACAGCTTGAACCCGAGCCCGGCCAGGATCAGGGCGAACCCCGCCAGGGTGATGCCGCTGCCGAGGACGCCGCTCCCTGCGGCGGCGATCTCGGCGAAGCGCAGGGTGCCGGTCTGGGAGTACACCAGCGCCATGCCGAAGAGCAGGAAGGCGGCCGCGGCCGCCGCCAGGACCAGGTACTTGACCGCGGCCTCGGTGCTGCGACGGCTGGTGCAGCGGTAGCCGATGAGGGCGTACAGCGACACGCTGAGCACCTCGAGGCCCAGGTAGAACGAGGCGAAGTGCTGGCTGGTCACCATGACCGCGGCCCCGGCCGAGCACAGCAGCACCAGGATGTACAGCTCGTCGGGCTGGCAGCGCCGGCAGTTCAGGTAGCCGCGGCTCATCAGCACGACGCACAGGCCCGCGCCGAGGACCAGCGCCGAGTACAGGACCGCAAAGTCGTCGACGACGAGCAGCGGCGTCACCTGACGGGGCGTCAGGCCAGAGACCAGGGGCAGCAGGGCCAGCGCCGTAACGAGCCCGAGCACGGCCAGGCCGAAGCTGAGGTCGTGGCGACGGTGCACGGCGATGCCCAGCATCACCGCCACACCGGTGGCGTAGACGACGACGATGGGCGAGGTCGCCAGGAG
>JBAZUN010000514.1:0-4190 GCA_041661365.1 Candidatus Latescibacterota bacterium | reverse complement strand
GAACAAGAAGAAGTTGGTCGATGTGACCTTCACTCCGGCCGTGGCCCGTTACGTCCGCGTGCAGGTCAAGGCGGTCGACAACGTCCATCGCGTCCAGATCTCCGAGATCGAGGTCTACGGCGAAGGGTACCTGAGCTCGGGGACCTTCACCTCCAGCGTGACCGACCTGGGAGCGGCGCGCGCCAAGAACATCGGCCGGGTGACTTGGCGGGCCGAGAAGCCCAAGGGCACGGAGCTGTCCCTGGCTTTCCGCACGGGGCCCACCTCCACCCCTGATGACCGCTGGAGCGACTGGTGGGGGCCGGCTTCGGCCGACAGCTCGGCGCTGCCGGTACTGCCGGAACCCCGGCGCTACCTGCAATACCGGGTGACGATGGCCACCACCAACCCTTCGGCGACCCCGCGCCTGACCGGCATACAACTCATTCACGGCGAGCCGCTGGCCCAGACGGCCACCGCCACGGTGGTTCGGGACGCCGCCGCGACGGTGGCCGACACCCTGCCAGCGAACCAGGTGCCGGTGGGCGTGAGCGGCGACTTCCTGGCCACCGTGCAGGTGACGATGGGCACGGGTACGGGATTCGACCGGCTCAGGCTGCTGCTGCCGAATCGCGGCCAGGTCCAGAAGGTGTGGCAAGAGGGGAGCGAGCTGGAGGCCGGCACCGACTACACCACCGCCTCCGACACCACCTCGCTGGAGATCCGCCTGGCCGCGCGGGTCAGCACGAACACCCAGTTCCAGGTGCGGTTCGCTTCTGCCCTTTTCGACGACGCCAACGTCTTCCGGGGGCAGTTGGTCGCCGACGACCAGTCGGACAACCCCCAGGAGCTGGACGCGGCGGCCAGCGGGGCCCTGACGGTATACACCACCGGCCTGATTGACCAGGTACTGGACTGGGGCAGGGTACAGGTGACTCCGAATCCGTTCACCCCGAATGGCGATGGCAGGTCCGACACGGCCATGATCACCTACGAACTGGCCAAGCTCGGAGTGGCCCGCCAGGTGGTCCTGGGCCTGTTCGACCTGTCCGGTCGGCAGGTGCGAAGGTTCGAGATGCACCAGAAGAGCGGTCAGCACGTGGTCGAGTGGGATGGGCGCGACGATGGCGGGAACCGGGTCCCCCCGGGGCTGTACCTGTTCAGGCTCGATGTCGACAGCGACAAGCCGGTCGAGCTCTGCGGCACCATCGCCGTCGCGTATTAGGCAACCGTCAACGTCCGGGCCGGGGTGGGGAAGTGGTGTCAGGGCTGTCGCCGCACGCCGGAACCGGTGTCGCCCGGCACCGGCGGTTCTCCCCCGGGGCGTGAGGGCTGAGCCGCATGCCAAGGGATGGTACTTTGCGAACTGAGCGACACCCGTGGCGCAGGGAGGTTCTGGGGTGGGTCGCGGCCGGCCTGCTGGCCGGAACCTCCTACGGATGGGCCGATGACGCGGAGCTGGAGGCGGGCCAGGCCAGCTCCCGATATCCGGAGTACACCTTCGACGACGAACTGCCCACGGAGACCGTCGTCGTGCCGGGCGCCAGCTCCGGCGTATTCTACGAGCGTCATCAGTTCGGGCAGGGACTCCTCGGGCGCTGGCGCACCGATTACCTGAACTACGGTTGGCGCGACTACGAGAACTACCGGCTCAACACCACGCCGTATTCCCGCAACTACGACGTTTTCGGCAACTACATCGCCGAGGGATACGAGATCTACTCACTCGAGGAGTGGCGCACGCGGGCGCCGCTCGTCGGAAGCCTGCAGACCAAGGGGCGGTTCTTCGAGAACTGGCTGCGTCACCTGGTCATCGCCGACGACGCGTACGGTGAGTGGTCGACGCGCCTGATGGTGGGCGACCACATCCGCACCACGTTCACCCCGCTGACCCTGGACATGGCCAGCTTCAACGGCATCCGCTTCGACGCCATCTCGGCCCGGGATCAGCAACTGACCCTGCTCGTTTCCCGGGTCTCCGACCCGATCCGGCTCAGCGGCGCCTATCTGACGGGCCGAGGTGCCAGCTCCAACGTCAGCGACGGCGTCTACCTGGTGGGCGGTCACTGGGAGAGCAACCTGAGCGACGCGGTGGTACTGGGCGCCTCGTACGTCAACCTGTACCGCTTCGACAGCCAGCGGGGATTCCGCGCCAACAGCCGCAAGGGACTGGCGCCGCAGAACACCGTGCCCCAGCAGGTCATCGTCCGGTTCGAGGACGACTCGCCCGACGACGACGACGACGGCGGCGGCGCGGTGGTCTATGACCTGTCCGCCCGGGTGACGCTGGCGGCTTCGGCGAGCGATTCCGCGGAGGGACGGAGCGGGGTAGAGATGGCCCCGAGCGCGGCAACCCTGTCGACCGGGTCCCTGCAGACCGCGCGTTACGCCGAGGCTACCGGATTCTACCGGGACGACTCCGGGACCGAACGGTCAAACTACGTCGACTATACCTTCGACGTGCCCGAGGACGCGGTGCGGATCGTGTTCTCGGCGCTGGTGGCCAACGACTACAAGATCTCCATCCGGCAGAGCCACCGGTATATCACCGACGCGGTCCGCGGCAGCTACGAGAACCGCGAGACCGAGTTCACCGTCATCCGCCGCGCCGAGGGGAACGTCACCGACCTGTCGAACCGCGGCGTGGTGACCTTCGAGTATGGCCTGGCTACGGGCGTCGAGGTGCTGGGCGTCAACGGGCGGATCAAGGTCCCCGGATTCGACGGCCACGGTGAACTCGTCAGAAGCATCAACCACTACCAGTACCCGACCCTGCTGGGTACCCGCAGCCGCTTTGACGACGTGGCCGGTTACCTCGTGCTGCGGCGGGAATGGTCGCGCTTTTCGGTGGGTGGCGAGGTCTTCACCATCGGTCCGCGCTTCACCTCCTACAACCCGCACCCGGACGACGCGAACCGTCCCCTGGGTGAGGTCTTCTACTTCAACGAATCCCGGGAGACCCTCTACCGCAACGCCGGCACGGTGACCAACAATCCGTTGTTCGCCCTGGTCGACGACAACGACAACATGCTCTACAACGAGACGCCGGACAACTGGCTGGTGCTCGGGCTGCCCGCGGAGGGCTCCATCTTCCCCTGCTTCGACCTGGACAAGGACGGCCACCCCGACACCAACCGCAACCGCAACCAGTACGCCGACTCCGAGGAGCCCTTCCTCATGTACTGGGCCGATCCGGAGGACCTTTACTTCGGCGACGACCTGAACAACAACGCGCTGACCGACGCCTGGGAGGACGACGAGTTACCCAATTACCCCTACTACAAGGACGAGCGCGGGTTGCACCTGCTGGTCGGCTTCAATCCGGTGCCGGGGGTGACCTTCACCGCAGGACGCTACCGGGTCCGACAGACGGCCGCCGCCGGCCACAACCGGGTTTCCTACGGTCACCTCGACGTGGGTCGGACCTTTGCCGGGAAGCTGCGGTGTCGCTGGCGTCACGAGACCAAGGACGTCGAGGACGACATCTCGAACGACTACTACCGCTACCTGCTGCGGGAGACGGTCGGCGGGTACACGCGAACCTATTTCGCCGATGCCCTGGACTACCGGAACAGCCTGGTGAATCGTGGATTGGTGGAGGCGCGGTATCAACCCTTCGGGCGATGGCTAATCGAAGGGAGGTTCCGCTACGAGCTGAATCAGCAGCGGGAGGACGGCACCCAGGACGATGACCGCATCGACTATCTCGGTGGGGTCCTGCGGAGTGAGTATTCCTGGCGCTGGCGGGCCCTGACCTTCACTCCCAAGGCCAAGATCCTGTTCCGCGCCCGCAGCCGGGATAGCCAGTCGGCCCCGACGCTGAAGGCCTTGCAGGCCTTCCCGATACTCCGCGTTGACTGGCGGCTGACCCGGCACTCCCAGCTTCGCCTGGGACTGCAGGGGCTGCCCGGACTGGCGGACCAACGGCAGGACTGGGTGGATCCGACCAACGACTCGGAGCAGAGCACCTGGACCTTCATGTGGTTCAGCGAAAACGAATACGAGGGATACCGCATCGGCACCGAGATCGGCCTCATGCGCCAGCGGATCGACTACGACGTTCCGGCCCGCAAGGACGTGGACTACGACCGGTTCTTCGTGCGGGTCAACTCGGCCGTCGGCTCGGTGGTGAGATGATGAACCGACACCGCAGATCGAGTCGAAGGATGGCGGCCCTGGTCGTCGTGATGATCGTGAGCGCGGCGGCCTCG
>JBAZUN010000513.1:0-4195 GCA_041661365.1 Candidatus Latescibacterota bacterium | reverse complement strand
CCCAGGTCCACGGGGCGACCCGCTTTGCCGCCGTGCTGCAGGCCGACCCCCGTCTCGCGGTGGCGATCCGCTCCCTGGGCGACGCCCTGCCGGGGGGCCGCAACGCCGTCTCCCTGACCGTCGAGAACCGGACCGCCGGTACCCTGAACTGCCGGCCGGTGGTCCACCTTGCCCGCAATGCGGTCACGGCCGCGTACCCCGCCGGTGAGACCGGACTGGCTCCCGGGACGGATACCCTGTCCCTGCCCTACGAGATCCCGGGCGCCGGCACCTGGGACCTGGAGGTGGCCCTGGAGGGCGAGGTCGACTTCCGGGCCCAGGTCGAGCTGTTCCTGCCGACCCTGTACGAGTCGGCCTACGGGGCCCGGCTCCCGGCCTCCACCGACGAGGTCGGGCTCTGGTGGGCCTCCTCGGGGTGGAAGGTCAGCCGCACCCGGCCCGTGCCCGAGGAGACCGCCCCGGCGGTGGAGATTAAAGCCGCCCGCGGCGAGGCCGAGGCCGCCCAGGTCGTGCTGCGGCCGACCCGCCCCCTGCACGGACTGACCGCCACCGCCACTGACCTGACCGGCCCGCACGGGAAGGTCCTCCCTGCCGACCGGGTCGAGCTCCTTCGGGTTCGGTACGTGCCGGTGACCCAGCCGACCGACCAGGCCGGCGCCGCCGACTGGTGGCCGGACCCACTGCCGCCGCTGCACCAGCCGCTCGACCTGGCTGCCGGGCAGAACCAGCCGCTCTGGGTACGGGTCACGATCCCCGAGCCCACGGCACCGGGCCGGTACCAAGGCAGTCTGCACCTGGCCGCGACCGGGTACGAGGTGACGGTCCCCCTCGAGGTGGAGGTCTTCGACTTCGGCCTGCCGCGACGGCCGACCTGCACCACGGCCTTCGGCTTCTCCTGGGGGAACGTGGTCCAGTACCAAAGGCTGGAGCGCGAGGCCGACCAGCGGCGCGTGCTCGACCTCTACCTGCGCGACTTCAGCAGCCACCGGATCGCGCCGTACGACCCGGCGCCGATGGACCGGTTCCAGGTCACCTGGGAGGGCTTGACCCCCCGCTTTGCGTGGGAGGACTGGGACGCGGCCATGACCCGGGCGATCGACACCCTGGGATTCAACTCCTTCGACCTGCCGGTGCAGGGGCTGGGCAGCGGCACCTTCCACGACCGCCGCGAGCCCGAGCTGCTCGGGTATAAGGAGAACACCCCGGAATACCAGGACGCCTTCGGAGCCTACCTGCGCGGGATCGAGGAGCACCTGGCGGCCCGCGGTTGGCTGAACGAGGCCTACGTGTACTGGTTCGACGAGCCCGACCTGAAGGACTACGACTTTGTCATGAACGGGTTCGCCAAGCTGCGGCGGCACGGCCCACGGATCCGCCGCATGCTCACCGAGCAGCCCGAGCCGGCCCTGGTCGACGGTCCCAACATCTGGTGTCCGGTCAGCGATGCCTTTGACCCGGACCGCGCCGCACCGCGGATGGCGACGGGGGAGACCTTCTGGTGGTACGTCTGCACCGGCCCCAAGGCCCCGTACGCCGGGCTGTTCATCGACCACCCGGCGACCGAGCTGCGGGTCTGGCTGTGGCAGACCTGGCAGCGCGGGATCAAGGGGATCCTGGTCTGGCAGACCAACTACTGGACCAGCGAGGCCGCGTACCCCGAGGGACTGCAGAACCCGTACGAGGACCCGATGGGCTGGGTCAGCGGGTACAGCGCCCCGGCCGGGGCCCGCCAGGCCTGGGGTAACGGGGACGGCCGCTTCCTCTACCCGCCCGAGGCCGCGGCGGCCGGGGCAGCAACGGGACCGGTGCTCGAAGGACCGGTGGCCAGCATCCGCTGGGAGATGCTGCGCGACGGGGTCGAGGACTACGAGTACCTCGTGATCCTCCGCGACCTGCTGGCCAGCCATCCGGAGCTGCCCGCCGGCGAGCGGCAGGCCCTGGCCGGGCTGCTCGAGGTGCCGGCCTCGATCACCGCCGGGATGACCTCCTTCACCACCGACCCGACTCCGATAGAAGCCAGGCGACTGGCCGTGGCCCGGGCCATCGAGCGCCTTGGCGGCAAGGGGACGCGGTGACCCCGTACCTGCTCATCGACTTCGGGACGACCAGCACCAAGGCCACGGCCGTCGACCTCGACACCGGGACCTTCTCACCGCCCCGAAGCTTCCCCTCGGTGACCGTCCTGCCGGCCGTGGCCGGCCACAGCGAACTCTCCCTCGAGGGGATCGCGGCCCGGTTCGACGAGATCTGTTGCCAGTACCGCGACGCGGCCGGTCTTCCTCTTGCCGGGATCGTCCTGTGCAGCGAGATGCACGGGTTCGCCGTCCTCGACCGGAACGACCGGCCCCTGACCCCGTACATCGGCTGGCGGGACGAACGGTCCCTGGAACGGATCGACGAGGTCTCGACCTTCGACCTGGTCATCGGTCGCCTGGGCTCTTCCTTCAAGGCGGTGACCGGGATGAATCCCCGGCCGGGGTTCCCCCTCCTCAACCTGATCCACCTCGGCCGGCAGGGGCTCCTCCCCGCGCAGGGCCGGGTGGTCTCCCTCCCCGGATGGCTGGCCCGCATCAGCGGCGACGGACGTGGCCTGGACCATCCGACCCTTCTCGCCGGGATGACCTACTACGACGTGGCGCGGCGCAAGATCTCGACCGAACTGCTCGACCTGACCCGGGAGATGACCGGGTTCATTGCGGAGCTGGACCGACCGGCCGCTGCCGGCGAGGTGGCCGGATACTGGCGGCACGGGGAGGAGCGGATCCCGATCCTGGTCGCGGCCGGGGATCACCAGTGCTCGGTGCTCGGGGCCGGGCTGACCCCGGGAGAGGCCCTCTCCCTCAACCTGGGGACCGGCTCCCAGGCCTCGGTTCTGCGGCCCGACCTCCTGCCCGAGGCCGAGACCAGACCCTATTTCGACGACCTGCAGCTCCAGGCCATCACCCATGTGCCGGCCGGTCGGGCCCTGGCCGAGTACGTCGGCTTCCTCGAGACGGCGGCCGGCGGCGCGGTCGATTACTGGCACCTCCTCGGGGAGATCCCGGCTGACGAGGCGGTCGCCAGCGACCTGGAGATCGACCTGGCGATCTTCCCCGGAGCCCGAGGGTATAAGGAGGGTGGCCGGATCGGCCGGGTCCACGAGGGCCGGTTGACCCCGCGCCACTACCTGGCCTCGCTCCTGCGCTGTCTGGCGGCCCAGTACGCACCGGTCTTCCGCGCCCTTGATCCGGAACAGCAGCGGCGCCGCTGTCTGCTCAGCGGTGGGATCGCCCGCCGGCTGCCGGTGCTGCAGGAGCTGATCGAGCGGTATTCGGGGTATACAACCGAGGGAGCGGCCGCGCTCGACGAGTCGCTGATCGGGCTGCGCGCCCTGGCCCTGGTCGGAGACGGCCGCGCTGCCACCTGTCTCGAAGCCTGGCAACTCTTTGGCCGCCGATGCCCGGTCGATGCTCTGTAATTGAGCGATCTGTAACTGAACCGTAACCAACAAAGGAGCGTCCCGTGAAGATCACCGCGATCAAGTGCTACGTCCTCGAACACCGGGCCGGACAGCCCCGCTTCCACTGGCGCCGCGGCCTGGCCGGCGACGGCGACGGCACCTTGCCGGGGCAGCCGACCTGGTCGGCCATGGTCAAGGTGGAGACCGACGAGGGGATCATCGGCGCGGCCAGCGCCGGTCACGGGCACGCGGTAGCCGATCTGGTCAACCGTCGCCTCAAGCACCTGGTCGGACTCGACCCGCTCAACACCGAGCGGCTCTGGCGCGAGATCTGGGAGATCGACCGACTCGAGGAGATCCAGGTCCACCAGCTCGGCCTCCTCGACACGGCCTGCTGGGACATCAAGTCCCGCAAGGCCGGGCTGCCGCTCTACCAACTCATCGGTGGGAACGAGGCCCGCGTGCCGGCGTACGCCTCAACCGTCACCTGGGACACCATGGAGGAGTATGAGCGGCATTTGAAGGAGAGCCGGGACGAGGGGTTCCGCGCCTTCAAGCTGCACGCCTGGGGGGACGCCCGCGAGGACGCGCGCCTGGCCCGCAACCTGCGGCGCTGGATGGGGGACGAGGCCGACCTGATGTTCGACGGCTCGGCCGGCTGGGACTACGCCACCTCGCTCTGGTTCGGTCGGGTGCTCGAGGACGAGGGGTTCCTGTGGTACGAGGAGCCGATGCGGGAGTTCGACCTGGTCTCCT
>JBAZUN010000512.1:0-4196 GCA_041661365.1 Candidatus Latescibacterota bacterium | reverse complement strand
AGGTCCTCGACGATCTCGCGCTTGTACGGGGCCTCGGCCAGCGTCTCCAGGGCCTCGGCCCGCGGTACCTCGAACCGCTCGAAGCGGAGGTTCTCCTTGCAGATCCGGCCCATCTCCTGCTCGATGCGGGTCAGGTCCTCGGGGGTGAAGGCCCGCTCCACGTCGAAGTCGTAGTAGAAGCCGTCCTCGATCGCCGGGCCGATGGCCAGTTGGGCCTCGGGGAAGAGCCGGCGCACGGCCTGGGCCATGACGTGGGACAGGCTGTGGCGGAAGATCGCCGGGGCCGCGGGTCCGTCCCAAGGGATCAGCTCTGCCTCGGCGTCGGCCGGGAGTGGGGTGTGGAGGTCCACGGTGTCGCCGTGGCACCGGGCCGCGATATAGGTCTTCAGCAGGCTCCGGTCCAAGGCTACCAGGGCCTCCTTGAGATTGCCTCCACCGCTGAACTCCAGCTCCTGCCCTCCAGGCACGCGGATGATCATCGTCTCCTCCTCACCACGGGTAGCGCGAGCGGCTGAGTCCAGAGTAGCCGCGGCCGTTGACCATGTCAAGGTCGCGGTTGAGTGGGGAAGCCCAGCGGTTACAGCTCGAGCCCGGCCCGGCCGCAGATCTCGATGACCGGATCGTAGACCGGACCGAAGGGAGGGGAGTAGGCCAGGTCGAGGTGATACACGTCGTCGACCGTCATCCGGCCGAAGAGGGCCGCGGCAAAGACGTCGATCCGGCCGGCCACCCCCTCCTGGCCGACCATCTGAGCCCCGAGCAGACGCCGGGTGCGGCGGTCGACGGCGATGCGGGTGTGGAGGGGGGTGCCGCCCGGATAGTAGGCGGCCCGGGATCGGCCCTCGCGGGAGAAGACCGCGACCTCAAAGCCGGCGGTCCTCGCCTGGTCGGGAGTCAGGCCGGTCGAGGCCACGGTGAAGCCGGCGACCTGGGCCACGGTCGAGCCGGCCGTGCCGCGGAACCGCTGCCCGGAGACGCGGCCCAGGCTCTCGGCGGCCAGGTTGTCCCCGGCGATCCGCCCGGTGCGGTTGGCGGTCAGGGCCAGGGGAGAGAAGACCCGCTCCCCGGTGACCACGTGGGTGACCTCGGTGCAATCACCGGCGGCGTAGACCCCGGCCGCGTCGGTCTTCATCCGCTCGGAGACCGCGATGGCGCCGGTGCGACCGAGGCCGATCCCCGCCTCCCGGGCCAGGCCGGTACCCGGCCGCACCCCGAGGGCGAGGAGGACCAGTTCAGCGGAGATCTCATCGACCGTGGTGGTCACGGCCTTGACCCGACCCGAGGCTCCGGTGAATCCGGTCACCTCGCGGCCCAGGGCCAGCTCGACCCCGACGGCCTGCAGGGCCGCGGCTAAAGGCGCCACGGCCTCGGGATCGAAGGCCGAGAGGAGCTGTCCGGCCCTCCCGACCAGGGTGGTATGGATCCCGCGTCGCGCCAGGGCCTCGGCCATCTCCAGCCCCAGCAGGCCGGTGCCGATCACCGCGGCCCGCGAGCCACTGGCTTCATCGACCCAGCGTCGCAGTGCGATCCCCTCGCCCAGCCCGCGCAGGCAGACCACCCCGGACAGGTCCACCCCTGGCCAGGCCGGCCGCACCGGCTCGGCGCCGGTGGCCAGGACCAGCCAGTCGTACCGCAGGGAGGGTTGGCGGCCGTCAGCCGTGCGGGCCGTCACCTGACGAGCCCCGGGCTTGACCTCGGTCACCTCGTGGCCGAGCCGGACCTCGATCCCCCGCCGGGCCAGGTCCTCCGGGGTCAGGGCCACCAGGTCCTCGGCCGCGGGGATCTCCCCCGAGACGTAGTACGGGATGCCGCAGGCCCCGTAGGAGACGTGTTCGCCCCGTTCGAGGACCAGCACCTCCAGGCCGGGGTTGGCCCGCCTCACCTGACTGGCCGCGCTCATCCCGGCCGCGTCTCCGCCGACGATCAGCACCCGCTTGCCCATCTCCCTCTCCTCCGCCGAGCAACGCCAGCGCCCGGGCTACCCCGGCGCCAGTCCGAGATCCGCGTAGAGCGCCGCGAGCAAGGCCCGCACCCGGGCATCGTGGCGCCGCTCCCCCGGCATGCCGTTCATCGCCGCGGCGACCACCAGCCCGGACTCCGGGTCGGCGAAGGCCACCGAGGATTGACGCCCGCTGTGGCCGAAGGCGCGCGGCGAGCAGTGGTCGCCGTACCCGTACGGCACCGGGCCGTCGCCGTAGTGCCGCGAGTCGACGAGGAATCCCAGTCCCCAGTCCAGCCGCTGCTTGAAGGTCTCGTCGAACAGCCCGACCCGGTGCCTGGCCACCAGGGCCTCGACCGTGGGAGCGCCCAGGAATCGACCGGCCGGTCCCCAACCCCGGCCGAGCAGCATCTCGTAGAACCGGCCCAGGTCGCGGACCGGGCCGTGGCCCCCGGCCCCGGGGTTGGCCAGGGTGGCCATCTGCCGGCGCGACTCGGGCGCTGCGGTCTGGTGCTCCCGGCCCGCGGTGTTGACCATGACGCAGACCCGGCCGGCCAGGCGTCGGTACTCCTCGTCCGACATGCCGATCCACGAGTCGGTCATCCCCAGCGGCCGCAACACCTCCTCGCGAAGGTACTCGGCAAAGGGACGGCCGGACAGCCGCTGGATCAACTCCCCCAGCACGTACCACCCTGAGACCGCATGATACGCCGCCCGCTGACCCGGAACCCACCCCCGCTCCAGGGGGGAGGCGCAGACCCGGGCCACGGCCCGGTCCCAGGGCTCGGGCCGCCAGGCCAGGTCCACGACCGACCGGAACCCGCCGGTGTGGGTGAGGACCTGCCGCAGGGTCACCCCCTCCTTCCCCCGCTGGCCGAACTCCGGCAGGTGCGCGGCCACCGGATCGTCGAGGTCGAGGCGGCCCTGTTCCCACAGGCGGGCCACGGCCACGGCCACCACCGGCTTGGTGGCCGAGAACCAGAGCATCAGGGTATCGGGGCAGAGGGGCACGCCGGGCTGAGCCTGGCCGATCGCGGCGTCGGCCACGACCCGGCCGGCCAGGGAGACGTAGACCTGGGCGCCCAGGTGGAGCCCGTCGCTGATCCCCTGCTCCAGGGCCGCAACGGCGCGGGGGATCACCTCGCTACCCGGGACCGTGGACCGGTAAGGCGGGATACCCGCGGAATCAGTTACCACCTCGCTCCCCGGCCAACTGCAGAAGCAGGATGAGACGGTCCGGCCCTACCTGGACCATCCCGCGGCTATCGGCCCAGAACGCGATACCAGTATCGATAGGCATCACGGAGCCCCAGGCTGGCGTAGAGCCGGCGGGCCGGCTCGTTCCCGGCCAGGACCTGGAGATGGGCCGTGTGCGCCCCCTGGGCCAGGGACCAGGTCACCAGGTGTCCGATCACGGACCTGGCGTACCCCCGCCTTCGGTACCCGGGCGCCGTGGCCACGGAGAAGATCCCGAGGCAGGCGTGGTCGAGGACCCCCAGGGCACAGGCCACCGGGCCTCCGGCCACCTTCAGGACGACGAACCGGGTCTCGGCCGGGATCTGCCAGAGGATCTCCTGCAGCACGGGCAGATCTGACGCGGCCGTGCCGCTGCAGGCGAGGTACGCCTCCAGCCAGGCCTCGGCCGGGTCTGACCAGGTTTCGAACCTCCCCTGGAACGGGATCCCCTCCGGGACCGGCACCTCGGCCAGCGGGCAGACCTGGGTGACGGTCTCGGCCTCGAGTCGGTACCCCGACTCCGCCAAGGTCTGATCCAGACCCTCGGGCTCTGAGCACGGGATGATCTTGAAGGTGGGCGGCAACCCTCGCCGCTGGTATTCCTCCAGGCAGTAGCCGATCTTGGCCCGCACCGGCAGCCGACCAGGGGCCAGGGGGATCACCGAATTGGCGCGTCGGGTGAACCCCCGCGAGAAGCGCAGAACCCACCCGTCGTGGAATCGCTCCTCCAGCGCCGGCCAGGCCCTTTGGGCCAACCGCTCCAGCCAGCGCGGATCCTCCGCCGGAATGACCGATTCCGCCGGGAGCTCGATCCCCTGGACCAAGGTGGTTTCGCTGCTTGCCGTCATACTTCCAGCCTATTGTGGGAACCGGTGCAGGGAGCCGGCGAAGCCGAGGGACTGCGTGGCGCCTGACGCCCGAGAAGCTCCCGGCACCCGGTCGTCCCTCTCCTGGGGGTATCAGAAAATAGTCGATAATTATCGAAAATCAAGAATTATTATCGTTTCATTTTTTCCACGAC
>JBAZUN010000511.1:0-4199 GCA_041661365.1 Candidatus Latescibacterota bacterium | reverse complement strand
CTCGTTCGGCGGCTCGTTCGGCGGCTCGTTCGGCGGCTCGTTCGGCGGCTCGTTCGGCGGCTCGTTCGGCGGCTCGCGCCGGTTGCCAAGGGCGCGCCGCTCGCCTGTCGACCCGCCGTGCGCGGGTCTCCCGCGGTGGATCAGTCTCGCCGCGGCCACGTCGAGCCTAGTCCAAATCGCCACAGCGTCCGCCCGGCCGGGAGACGGGATCGGATCGCGCCTTTCGGGCGTCCTTCAGGCGGCACCACTCCCGGCTGAACCCTATCGACCTGGCAGAGCATGGCAAAGGATCGCAAGATCGCGTATCGCGCGCAGTTCGACGGTCATCGCCGGCTGGCGGCGGCCGTCATCCTCCAGGCCATCCGGGACCTGGCGGCCGCCCCCTCCGATCAGGAGCGGGATACCGCCGCCGAATTCCTGGAGAGCGACATGTGGCCCTTCTCCGACGTCCTCGACCTGCCGCTCGATGGTAACGCCTTGCGGGCGTACCTGCGGCGGGTGGATCTGGAGGTCATGGCCTGAGCTAAAGGGTCTCCCGCCCCCGGGCTCTCCCCGGCCTCGACAGTCGGCGCGGTGACCTGACTCACACTCCCCACGCCCGGAGGTGCCGATACCCTGAGTATCCCCTCCCCTTCTTAACCAAGGAGGCCGCCATGCCGTTGCGGCGCTTTGGTCTGTTGATGGGCGTGCTGTCGGTCATCTGGGTCTTCGTGCAGATCGGTCACGGACTCTTAGTGCTCCGCTAAGGAGCACTGGTCCGCTGACCGGACCGCGCGCCTCCGCAGAACCCTGCAGCCCCCTTGTCGGAACGGTCCGGCAGGGGGCATTCTATTCTCCCCGTCCCCTCCATGCCCTATCTTCCTCCGACCGACCAGCCACCCGCCACGACCACCGGAAGGACCTGACCATGCTGCCGCGAGACCGCGTCTTTGCCGCGCTCGAACACCGCGAGCCGGACCGCGTCCCCTGGGGCGAGCACTCCATCGATTACAACGTCTACGAGGACATCCTCGGCCGTCCGACCTGGGTTCAGGCCAAGATGAAGGAGACCCAGGCCTACTGGGACGGCCGGCGGGACGAGGTGGTGGCCAGCTACAAGCGCGACCGACTCGACCTGGTGCGGGCCCTGGAGATGGACATCGTCAGCGTCGGCGGGGTGCCGCCGGCGGGGTACCAGCCCCGGCCGATGGAGCGGCTCGACGCGGAGACCTACCGCGACGAGGCCGGCACCCTCTTCCGGGTCTCGGCGACCACCCACGACCTGATGCCCTATCGGCGGAACACCGCGGGGTACGTCCCGCCGACCGTGACTGGGCTGCAGGAGCAGATCGATCACCTGGAGGAACAGCCACTCGGTGATCCGAACGACTCCTGCTGGGAGCTGGTGCGGCACGCGGTCCGCGAGATGAAGCCGACCCACTTCGTCCTCCTCCTCTGCGGCGACCTCAGCTTCCCCGGGTTCGGCGCCACCGAGGAGGAGGTCTGGATGAGCCTGGTGCTGGAGCCGGAGGTCTGCCGCAAGATCGCCGAGCTGCAGGGCCGGCGGATGGTCCGCGAGGTGGAACTGGCCGCCCGGCTCGAGGTCGACGGGATCATGCCCTGCGGCGACCTGGGGAGCAGCACCGGGCTGATGGCCAGCCCGGAGATCTACCGGGAGATGGTCTACCCCTGGCACCGGGCCCACGCCGCGGCGGCCCACCGGCACGGCCTGAAGATCCTCAAGCACTGCTGCGGCCACACCTGGCCGATCATCGAGGAGCTGGCCGAGGTCTACGACGCGTACGAGGCGATTCAGGGGACCGCGGGGATGGACATCGGCCGGCTCAAGGAGCGGGTCGGCGACCGATTGTGCCTGTGGGGCGGGATCTGGCACGAGCACATCATCCTCGGCAGCGCGGAGGAGATCCGCGAGGACGCCCGCTACGCCTTCGCCCACGCGGCCCCGGGCGGCGGCTTCATCATGGGCTCGACCCACTCCCTGGCGGTCGACGCCAAGCCGGAGAACATCCTGGAGATGAAGCGCTGCCGCGACCAGTGGGGAGCCTACCCCATCGACCCGTCCCGCTTCGCGAGGTGAACGCCATGGGCCCGAGCAAGAGCCGCCCGCCGCGCGCCTGGTACGCCCTGCGCCGCACCCTGCCGACCTGGAGCTTCGAGGAGAACCTGCGCGAGCTGGTCGAGGTCCTGCCGCGCTACCGGGTCGACGAGGTCATCGTCAAGGTCGACACCGAGGAGTTCACCCACGGCCAGCCACCGCTGGCCTGGATCAGGCGGTACCAGCCGCTGCTCTTCCGCGTCAAGGAGGCGATGGACCGGCTGGGGATCGTCTATTCGATCAACCCCTGGATCACCGTCGGCCACTGCGACCGGGGCCGGGACGCGGTGACCCAGCTTCCCGGTCTGCAGCCGGTGGTCGGTCACGACGGCGCGCAATGCACCTGCTGCGCCTGTCCCCTGAGCCAGGTCTGGCGGGACAACACCGCCGCGGTCTGGACCCTGTATGCGCGGACCGAGCCGCACATCATCTGGGTCGAGGACGACATCCGCACCTTCAACCACGCCCCGGCCCGGTACGGCTGCTTCTGCCGAGAGCACCTGCGCCGGTTCGGGGAGCGGGTCGGTCAGGAGGTCACCCGCGAGGAGCTGGTCGCGGCCCTGCTCAAGCCGGGCCGGCCCCACCCCTGGCGGGCCCGGTTCCTCGACCTGCAGGCCGAGCTGATGGTCGAGACGGTCGCCTTCCTGACCGGGGTGGTGCACCGCGTCTCGCCGGGGACCAGCCTGGGGCTGATGTCCAGCGGGCCGCGGACCCACGCCCTCGAGGGTCGCCGCTGGAGCGAATTCTCCGAGGCCCTGGCCGGTGGCCGTCCCCTGTACAGCCGGCCGCCGATGGGGAACTACAGCGAGGGCTCGCTCCGCGGGTTCTACTACTCGCACGACTCGATCAAGCTGACCCGCCATTGTATGCCGCCGGGGACGATCGAGCAGACCGAGGTGGAGAACGTCCCCTTTACCCGGTACTCGAAGAGCGCGGCCTTCACCTTCGTCGAGATGGCGATCTCCTTCGCCTACGGCAGCCACGGGGTCACCATGAACCTCTTCGACCACGCGGGCACGCCGATGGAGGCAGAGCCGGCCTTCGGCGAGACCCTGGCGGCGAGGAAGCCGTTCCTCGAGGCCCTGGCCGGCCGGGCCCAGCAGCCGGGGACCTACCGTGGGGTGCGGCTCCTCTTCGACCCCAAGGAGAGCTACGTCAAGCGCCTCGCCCGGGGAGCGGAGTACGGCCAGCTCGCCGCGGACGGGTACGCGACCATGGAGATGCTGGAGACCCACGGCCTGCCCACCACCTACGAGGACGAGGCGGTGGCGGCCACCTCGGGCCAGCAGCTCCGGGCCTGCTCGGACGAGGAGCTGCGTCGCCTGCTGGCCAACGGCCTGCTCCTCGACGCGGTTGCGGCCCAGGTGGTCTGCGAGCGCGGGATGGCGGAGCACCTCGGGCTCCGGTCGATCGCTCCGCCCAAGTGCATCGACGAGCTGGGGGTGTTCTCGGCCGAGGAGTATTTCAACCCCGAGTTCGGCGGCGCTGACCGCACCTACCTGACCCTCACCCTGCCGGGCCTGGGCGGCCGGCCGCGCCTCTCCCTGATCGAGCCGCTGCGGGGGATCCGGATCATCAGCCGGGTCGTCGATCCGGACGCCCGTCGTCACCACGTCTGCAACTACGCGTACGAGAACCGCCTGGGCGGTCGCTTGGTGGTCCACCTCCTCGACCTGGCCTCGGCCTACGGGGTGGCGTTCAACCATCCCTTCCGGGCCGCGCAGCTCCAGGCCGCGGTGCGATGGCTCGGTCGTGGGAAGGTGCCGGTGGTCGCCCGCGGCGGGGTCTTCCCCCTGGCCCTGCGCAAGGACTGCGGCGACCAGACCCTGCTGGGGCTGTTCAACCTGAGCCTGGATCCCTGGCCTTCGGCCGAGTTCGAGCTGGCCGACGATCGCCGGGTGGACCGGCTGGAGGTCCTGTCAGCAGGAGGACGCTGGCAGCGCAGTCGCGAGCTGAGCGCGGAACGACGGGCCGGCCGGGTGACGATCCGCTGCGAGCGCGGCGTGCCGTAGGACCAGCCGCTAATGGTCACCGTGCACTGGAAAGGCCGGAGCCGCTGAAGCCGCGTGAGTAGCGGTCAGGCCCCGTCGGCGACGAAGGGGTT
>JBAZUN010000510.1:0-4202 GCA_041661365.1 Candidatus Latescibacterota bacterium | reverse complement strand
CCTGCTCAACGACGGCCACGGCCACTTCCTGCAGGAGATGACGATGGCTCCCGAACTCATCGAGGAAAAACGGGCCCTGTCTGCGGTGGTGGCGCAGGTGCCCCGGGAGCGCGTCTCGGGGATCCTGTGGGAATCCTACCCTCCCGAACCCGGCCAGGGATACAAGGTCACCTACCTGTCTCCGCAAGGGGACGTGACTGAGGAAGCGCTGGCCACCGACGTGGTGAACTACTGGATCCGCTACGTGGGCGACTTCGACCAGGACGGCGATACAGACCTAGTGATCGCTGGCGCCGTGGGGCAAGGCGCGGATCGGTTCCGGGGATTGGACCTATTGGTCAACCCAGGCGACGGACGCCTGGCCCGGGTGCCCTGGTATGGCGCGGAGGTGTCCACGCCCCAGAACGTCCAGTACGTCGATCTGGACGGAGATGGCCTGCTCGACCCGGTCTTCGTCGACCGCACCTTCCGCGGGCCGGCAGTAGTGGTCGGCGTTGGCCAGCCCTCTGGCCTGCCGATCCAGGAGGGGCGGTACCCGCTGGAGGGACCGGGAGGAGAGGTCATCGCGGGTGATGTAGATGGCGACGGCGACACCGACCTCGTAGTGCTGGAGAGCAGTCACACCGGGAGTGGCAGTGGGGTGTACGTGCTCAACAACCGCCTGGCCGAGCGACGGACCGCAGTGGCCGAGGCCGCTTCTCCTGGTTTGCCCATCGCCTTCCACCTCGGCCCCAACTACCCCAACCCGTTCAACCCGCAGACCTGCATCCCGGTGGAGATCCCGGCCAGCACAGAGGCGACCCGCCTGCAGGTCTACAACCTCCTCGGCCAGCCGATCCGCACCCTGGTCAACGGCAGCCTGACCCCGGGATACCACGCTGTGCCGTGGGACGGCCGGAACGAGCGAGGAACACCCGTGTCGTCCGGGGTGTACGTGTACCGACTCGACGCCGGCACCTGGAGTGCCACCGGCAGGATGGTGAAGACCAAGTAGGTCTCGCGAATAGCAGCGCCCCGGGGGGCGCCGGAGCACCCGCCGGTACCCCCGCACGCCGGACGGCGCCGGCCGTACACCCGGCCATTGGCAGGGCTCACTTCACCGGAGGTACCAGTCATGACACGGTTCGCCGTTCTGGTCCTGCTCCTCGCCGCAGCACCGGTCCAGGCCATCACCTGGAACTTCGACACCGAGGGCGACGCCCAGGGATGGGTGGCGCGGGATGGTCAATACGGCGACGCGATCACGGCCGCGCCGCTCCATACCGAGGTGCGCGACGGGATCTGGCGGATCACCTCACCCGCCTTCACCGGGTGGGACTCGCCCGCCATCCTGCTCCAGTCCCCGACCATCGGCAAGGACTCGGCCCTCTTCGACCGCCTGCGCTTGCGACTGCGGATGGTGCACTCCCGACCCTTCGAGGCCGGCTGCGCCCTGCTCTGGCGCAACAGCACCAATGCCGACGAGTTCCCGGGCGGCGACCCGCCGCAGGACCCCGCGGCCGAGCAGCTCGAGCTCTACTACGAGGTGCGCTGGCACCAGACCTTCACCACCGAGTGGCAGGAGGTCCAGGTTAGCGACCTGCGTACCTACGAAGGCACCACCTACGGCGGCGCGGCCGGGCAGTGGAAGACGGTCTGGGAAGGCGTGCTGTTCGAGTTGGCGCTGCGGCTGAACATATATCCGTCCGAGCTCTATCCCATCCAGACCGCGGGCCAGACGGCCGAGGCCCTCGAGATCGACTGGATCCAGTTGACCGGGGTCGAGGAACAATTGGAGGGAGAGGGCCAGCCCCCGGCGGCCGAGGAGCTGGTGCCCTTCGGGGAGCGCTTTGCGCCGGCGGTTTACTGCCCCTTGGGCAAGGCGGTGTCGTCAACCCCCTGGATCCCGATGGCGGCCCTGGGCGACATCGACGGAGATAACGACCTGGACCTGGTTAGCACCTGGTGGGAGACCTTCACGCAGGGCTGGCTGGTCGCCACCAACGACGGCCAGGGGTCGTTCACCAGCCAGCGGGTGGAGGCCTGCACCCAGCCGTTCTACCTCGGGGGCCAGGACCTTAACGGTGACGGCCAGCTCGACCTGGTGCTGCGTGCCGGCACGCCTGACCTGCGGCTGCTGCTGAACCGGGCTCAGGAGGGCTGGGTGCCTGCCCAGGACTTCCCCGGCGCCCGCTACCTCGGCCTGGGCGACCAGGAGGGAGATGGAGACTCGGACTTGTGGGCCTTCAGCGATGCCTTCGACCAGGTCCTCGTGTGGGTCAACGATGGCACGGGAAGATTCGCCGGGCCCAAACCGTTCGGCGCCGACCAGTTCGCGCGAGGATACCTGCCATTCATGCCCGTGGCTGGTCTGCGCGGCGGGCGGGTGACCGGGCTGCTCTGGCGACCCCCACCGGGCAAGCTGGGGCAGGGGTACGAGGTGACCTACTTGGGAACGGACGGTGACGTGGTGGCAGAGCACCTGGCGACTGCGGCAGACCCGCTGCTGCTCCACTACGCGGGCGACTTCGACCATGACGGGGACGTGGACCTGGTCCTCAGCCGCACCCGGAACAACAGCGGCGCAAATATCGGCCTCGAGCTGCTGGTCAACCCAGGGGATGGCCAAATGGTGACCGTCCCCTGGCTGGACCAGACCGTCGCACTCGGTGACGTGGTCTTCCTCGACCTGAACGGCGACGAGGTGCTCGACCCGGTCTTTGTAGCCTCCGACGCCCGGGGCGCTGCAGTGCTGGTCTTCCTCGGCCAGCGCGAGGCAGCACCGGTGCCCGACGGGCGGTACCTGTTGGCCGGAAGGGGTGGGGCGGTCCTCTGCGGCGACGTCAATGGCGACGGGGCGCTGGACCTGGTGGTGTTGGAGTCGGCGCCGGTCGGGGGAGGCATTGCCGGCATGGGAGGGGTTCAGGTGCTGTTGGGCCAGGGGCTGGGGCAGAATACCGCGGTGCTCGCACCGCTGGACGATGTCCAGCCTGCGGCCTTCCATCTCGGCCCCTCGTACCCCAATCCCTTCAACCCGCAGACCTGGATCCCCTTCGAGGTCCCTGTCAGCGCGGAGCCGGGGCAGTTGCGAATCTACAACCTCCTGGGCCAACCGATCCGGACCCTGGTGGCGGGCCCGTTGACCCCGGGATACCACGCTGTGCCGTGGGACGGCCGGGACGAGAGCGGGGTAGCTGTAACGTCCGGGGTGTACCTGTACCGGTTGGAAGCCGGGGCCTGGCGCGCCACCGGCAGGATGGTGAAAAACAAGTAGGACGCTCGAGGCTCGGAGTCGCGGGCCTGACCGGAAAGCGAGCGGGCCGGTCTGCAAGCCGACCAAGGAGGAAGCCACCATGAAGAAGGCCGTCCTGTCCGTGCTTCTCTTGGGAGCAGTCTCCGCCCAGGCCATCACCTGGAGCTTCGATACGGCCGGCGACACCCAGGGCTGGATCGCCCGTGAGGGGATCGGCCTGACCAACCGGGCCACCGTGCGCTCCGAGGTGGCGGACGGCATCTGGCGCGTTTACCCAGCACCCTACGAGAAAGGCCGGTTCCCCAACATCGAGCTGATCTCCCCGCTGATCCGCCGCGATTCCGCACTGTTCGACCGGGTCTCCATCCGCTTCCGGGTCGTCCACACGAACCCGCTGAATAATTACCTGAGCCTGTTCTGGACCAATGAGCGCAACCGGCTAACCCCGGGTGGGGATCCGGAACCGAACCGTGAGCTCGATTACTTCCGCTTCGGGATCACCCCCCCCCGGTTACCCGACATGCGGCAGTGGCAGGAGGCGGTGATCGGCCATCTGGGGAAGGACGCGGAATACGATTGGTCCAAGATGGGGGGGCTGCAGAAGATCGTCTGGGAGGGGGAGCTGCTCGATATCCGGCTCGGCCTCTTCCTGGCCTCGCTGCCATCTGGGCAGCGGACGATCGAGCGGCCCGAGGAACAAGCCGAAGCGGTCGAGATCGACCGGATCGTGCTGACCGGGGCGGAGGAGCTGATGCAGGGGGAGCTCCCGCCCCCGGCGGTCTCCTCCCTGCCCACCGGCCGGCTGTTCGAGCCCCCTTCCTTCCAGGCCCTGGGCGCCCGCGGGGTCGGTGCCTCGGGTCCGGCCAACAACATGGCGGGTGTCTTGGGGCTCCTGGATGGCGACCAGGCCCTGGATCTGGTTGCCTTCTGGCGGGATGACGTCTACGACTTCGGCATCGGCGCTAGCGTG
>JBAZUN010000509.1:0-4203 GCA_041661365.1 Candidatus Latescibacterota bacterium | reverse complement strand
GCAGGGCGCCGTCACCCGCGACGGCAAGGGCGAGGTCGTGGCCGGCATGGTGATCATGCTCCGCGGCGAGAACTCCCAGGAGGTGGTCAACCGGGTGAAGGAGGCCATCGGCCGGGTGCAGGACGCGCTGCCCGCGGGCGCCCGGCTCAACGTCTTCTACGACCGCACCTCGCTGATCGAGGCCTGCATCGACACGGTAAGGGGGGCGCTGCTCGAGGGCGGCCTGTTCGTCATCCTGGTGCTGTTCCTCTTCCTGGCCGAGGTCCGCACCGCCCTGATCGTGGTTCTTGCCTTGCCGCTGACCTTCCTGGTGTCCTTCATCGTCATGGGCCAGGCCGGCCTGTCCTCGAACCTGATGAGCCTGGGCGGGCTGGCCTTCTCGGTGGGCATGGTGGTCGATGCCTCGATCGTCGTCGTGGAAAATATCCGGCGGCATCTGGCCAGGGCGCCGGGGGCGGCGCATCCCGGCTCCACGGTGGTCCAGGCGGTCGCCGAGGTCGCCGCGCCGGTGGCCTTCTCGGTGCTGATCATCGCCGTCATCCTGGTGCCCCTATACTCGCTGCAAGGGGTCGAGGGGCGGATGTTCCGTCCCCTGGTCACCACCATGCTGATCGCCCTCCTGGTCTCCCTGGTGGTGGCGCTGACCGTGGTGCCGGTCCTGGCCGAGTGGCTGCTGGCCCGCACCAAGGAGCGGGAGTTCGGCTTCATCCGACGCTTCCATGCCGCCTACCTGCGCCTCCTCGACAGGGCGGTGTCACGCCCCCGTACCACCCTGGCGGTGGCCATCGCCTCCCTGCTCGGTGCCGTTGCCCTGACCCCGCTCATCGGCACCGAGTTCATGCCGCCATTGGATGAAGGGAGCCTCGCCGTGAACGTGGTCCGGCTCCCCAATGCCTCCCTCGACGGCTCGGTCAAGGTGGCCCAGTACATCGAGCAGCGACTGCTTACCTTCCCGGAGGTCCAGACCGTGGTCAGCAAGACCGGGCGGGCGGAGATCTCGGAAGACCCGATGGGGCCAGAGCAGACCGATGTCTTCATCATGCTCAAGCCGCGGCAGGAATGGGGCACGGGGCGGAGCAAGACCGCCTTGGTCGAGGCGATCAACCAGGACCTGTCCCAGATCCCGGGCCTGCGCTTCTCCTTCTCCCAGCCGATCGCCCTGCGGGTGAACGAGCTGATCTCCGGGGTCAAGAGCGATCTGGCGGTCAAGGTCTACGGCCCTGACCTGGCCCAGCTCAAGGAGTACGCCGACCGCGTGGCCGCCATCCTCGTCGCCGTCAAGGGGGCCAGCGACACCAAGGTCGAGCAGATATCCGGCCTCCACCAGTGGGACGTGCTCATCCGCCGGGAGGAGGCCGCCCGTTACGGCATCTCGGTGGCGGATATCAACAACGCCATCGAGACGGCGATCGCCGGCAAACAGGTCAGCACCCTGATCGAGGACCAGCGGCGCTTCGCCATCACCGTGCGCTTCCCGGAAGAGGCCCGCCGCGACGTAGCGGCCGTCGGCCAGTTGCTGATCCCGGCCCCCACCGGGGAGCGGGTGCCCTTGTCCCGCCTGGCAGAGATCCGGGGTGTCGAGAGCCCGGCCCAGATCAGTCGCGAGCGGGGCATGCGCCGGGTGGTGGTCGAGGCCAACATCCGCGGCCGCGACCTGGGCGGCTTCGTCGCCGAGGTCCAGGCCGCCCTGGAGCCGGTCCGCCAGAGCCTGCCGACCGGGTACTGGCTGGAGCTGGGCGGGCAGTTCGAGAATCAACAGCGCGCCATGCGCCAACTGTCCATCGTCCTGCCGGTGGCCTTGCTGCTGATCCTGGTGCTCCTCTACCTGGCCCTGGGCTCGGTCAGCCACTCCCTGCTGGTGCTGCTGAACCTGCCTTTCGCCCTGGTCGGGGGGATCGTGGCCGTGGTCGCCTTCGGTCTGCAACTGTCGGTCTCCGCCTACATCGCCTTCATCGTACTGCTGGGCGTGGCGGTCCAGAACGGCGTGGTGCTGATGGCCTTCTTCGTGCAGTTGCGGCAACAGGGACGGAGCGTGGTCGAGACGGTCCGCGAGGGGTGCGACCTGCGCTTCCGGCCGCTGCTGATGACGGCGCTGACCGCCTTCATCGGGCAGTTGCCGCTCCTCTATGCCAGTGGCAGTGGAGCGGACGTCCAGCGGCCGCTGGCCGTGGTCGTCATGGGTGGTCTGGTGACCTCCAGTCTGCTGACCCTCGTGGTCCTGCCGTCGCTCTACGTCTGGGTAAGCCCACGTGTCCGGACCACCGGGGAACAGGAATAGGCTTGGCCAGCGGCCCGACTGACAGACAGCCGCCGGCAGCACGTACCCATTTCGGAGGAGGCAATTGGTGAAGGAGATCAAAGCCATCATCCAGCCTTTCGTACTGGCCCAGGTCGTCGAGGCCCTCAAGGAGATCGAGGGCTTGCCCGGACTCACGGTCGACCACGGGGTGCGTGGCTTTGGCCGCACGCACGGCGACGGGTCGCCACACCGGGTGGTCGACGATCTGGTCGAGTACGTGCCCAAGGCGAAGATCGAGCTCGTTGTCCCGGATGATCTGGTCGAAGCCGTCATCCAAGCCATCCAGGCCGGCGCACACACCGGCAACCCAGGCGACGGGAAGATCTTCGTCCTCCCGGTGGACGAGGTCGTCAAGATCCGTACGGGAGAGCGGGGCAAGAGCGCTATCTAGGGGACCATCCCCACCCCGGGTGCGGCGATCCGAGGCCAGGGGCGTCAGTCCCGGGGCAGGCCGTGGCGCAGGATCGCAGCACGTAGGTCGCGGACCGAGGACTGCGGCGACAACCAGGCGGCGACCGGCCTCAGTTGCTCCGGCACGTGTATCAGCCTGGACCGAAACAGAAAGCGCAACCCCTCTGGCGGACAAGGGATTGCGCTCTGAAGGATCTGGCTCCGGCGGTAGGACTCGAACCTACGACATGGCGGTTAACAGCCGCCCGCTCTGCCAACTGAGCTACGCCGGAACGGTAAAACGGCCCCGAAAAATAGGGGCAGTGCACGGAACTGTCAAGCCGACCAGGCGGTCGTTCAGACCGCGGCCGGTCAGCCTCCGTAGTATTCCTTCAGCAGGTCGCTGCGGGCCGGGTGACGCAGCTTCTGCAGGGCCTTCTCCTTGATCTGTCGCACCCGCTCGCGGGTGCGGCCGACGTACGCCCCGATCTCCTCCAGGGTCATCGGCTCGTGGCCGTCAAGACCGTAGTACATCCGCAGCACCCGGGCCTCCCCGTCGCTCAGGGCGTGCATGGCCCGTTTGATCTCTTCCCGCAACTCCTCGTCGGAAAGCAGGTCGTCGCTGGGGGCCGAGTTGAGGTCGGGGATCAGGTCGCCGAAACAGCGGTCCGGCTCGGACTCGTCGCACGGGGTTTCCAGCGAGACCGGCCGTTGGGCCAGGCGCAGGAGCAGGTCCATGTCGCCCGGGTCGATCTCCATCTCCGCGGCGATCTCGTCCACCTCGGGCGGGCGACCGAGCCGCTGCTCGAGCTTGTTGAGGACCTTGTTGACCCGGGTCAACTCGCCGATGCGGTTCAGGGGAAGCCGCACGATGCGCGACTGCTCGGCCAGGGCCTGCAGGATCGCCTGGCGGATCCACCAGACCGCGTAGGAGATGAACTTGAAGCCGCGGGTCCCGTCGAAGCGCTTGGCGGCGATGATCAGTCCCAGGTTCCCCTCGTTGATCAGGTCGGACAGGGGCAGGCCGAGGTTCTGGTACTGCTTCGCCACGCTGACCACGAAACGGAGGTTGGCCTTGACCAGTTCGGTCAAGGCCTGTTCGTCGCCGGCCTGAATCTGCCGGGCGATTTTGATCTCTTCGTCCGCGGACAGGCCGACGGAATCCTCTATCTCATGGAAATACTGGTCAACCAGGGTATCGGTCTGCAACGTGGTCATGACTCGCAGCCCTCCTCTTGCAGGAATGCAAAAGACACGGGCGACGGATCACCAGGGGAGGCGGCCACCGTCAGCCAGTCGCACCTATCGTTGGACCTAGGACGAGACCGATAACGCCGGGGAGAGGGGTTACGACTACGGGTGCTGCGCCCAAGCCCGTGATTATACCGGGGGATGGGTGGCTTCCAGGGGTGCGGATAATATAGTAAAGTTTTTTCCCGAGACAAGACCTGCGAAAGAACTTTTTATGATGTGCGACCAAGTAGGACCTGTTGATGCTTCTCCTCCATCATACC
>JBAZUN010000508.1:0-4214 GCA_041661365.1 Candidatus Latescibacterota bacterium | reverse complement strand
GAGCCCGCAGCCCGGGATCGCCGGTCAGGCGCAGGACCTGCACGGCGCTGGTCAGGTACTTGCCGGCGAACTCGCCGGCCCAGGGGACCAGGTTCCGCCGGGGAAGCCGGTCCCGGTCGCGGAAGATCTCGAGCATGGCCGGGTTCGCCGCCGGCGCCACCTTGAGCCACTGGTCGGTGATCCCGCCGAGGTAGTCGGCCAGGGGACCGCCGAAGGCGTACCGCGTCTTCTCAACCCTGTTGCACTTCGGGTCCATTCCCTCTCCTCCTCGGTTCGGCCGCGATCCCGGCTGGCACTGCTCTTCAGGCATCTGGTCTCAGGCCCGGTTGCGCTCGGCCACCCGCGCCACGATCCGGGCCGCCAGCTCGCAGTGCTCGGGCTGGTACTTCTCGCAGAAGGTCGACCACCTGACAAAGGTCTCCAGGAAATCCCGCGCCACCGGGCAGGAGTCGGCGTTGTACGCGTAGCGCCGCGAGGCCGGCGGCTGGGAATAGGGGTAGACCTGATCGCGCGCCTTCTGCTGCAGGAAGGTGAGGGCCGCGGGCATCAGGTAGTAGCGACCGGTCCCTGCTCCCGGGATCCCCTCCTGTACCAGTTGCGCGGCGAACTCGTCCGCGCTGCAGCGGAAGGCCCCGGGTCGCAGGCTCAACCCGAACATCCAGCAGGAGTAGACCTCCACGTAGTCCGGGATCGGCAGCGGCACCACCCCCGGGATCTCGGCGATCCGCGCGCTCAGGAGGCGCACCATCCGGTCGCGATGGGCCACCTGCTCCGGCGCGATCTCGAGCTGGGCCAGGCTGATCGCCGCGGTCGACTGGGTCATCCGCAGGGCATACCCCAGCTCCACGTGCTTGCGGCCGAAGATCGGCTCCATCACCGCGCCCCGGCTCTGGCCGATGAAGCGCATCCGCTCGGCCAGCTCGTCGCTGTCGGTGATCAGGCAGCCGCCGACGTCCGAGCCCATGGTCTTCTCCGAGTCGAAGGAGAACCCGCCGGCCACCCCCAGGGTGCCGGCGAGGCGACCCCGGTACCGGCCGAAGACCGCCTGGCAGGCATCCTCGTACACCACCAGGCCGCGCCTGGCCGCCAGGGCCAGGATCGGCTCCATGTCGGGGATGAGTCCGGTCTTGTGGACCACCAGCACGGCGCGGCTGCGGTCGGTGATGCAGGCCTCGACCGTGGCCGCGCTCAGGTTGACCGTGCCCGGCTCGGTGTCGGCGAAGACCGGGATGTACCCCTGGGAGATCAGCCCCTGGACCGTGCCGTAGTCGGTGATCGGGCTGACGACGATCTCGTCCCCGGGAGCAAAGGCAAAGGCCGCGGCCAGGACGGCCAGGGCCGGGGTGCACCCGGGGGTGGCCACGCAGTGCCGCACCTGGTGGGCCTGGGCAAAGGCCTGCTCGAAACGGACCACGAGGTTGCTGGTCAGGCCGCTGTCGACCACCTCCTGCAGGTACTTCACGGCATTCGGACCGATCGTCCGCGGGAAGGGGTTGGGCAGCTCGCCCACCGCGTCCTTAAGGGCCTCGGCGCCGTACTTCGCTCGTTCGGGTCTTGCCGACATCAGGTCTCTCCTCATCGCTGGATGGTCATCGGTACTGCCTCGCGCCGCGCCCGGAACCGGACCCTCGCCCGAGGCAGCGGTCGCGGCGTCCGGAAGCGGCAGAGGTCCAGGAGCCTGTCGGAGAACCCCATTCGGGCCGCGGCCGACCTCAGCCGAACGACCGGCGGAAGGCCAGCTCGGTCCCCTCGGCCACGGTGACCGTGAGCCGCAGCAGACCGGGACCGACGACCTCAGCCGGCCGGGACACCCCGTCGACCCAAACCACGGGACAGCGGCACCAGGCCGCCGGCACCACCGCCTCCAGGGTCAGGTCCCGGCTGGCGACCCGGGGGCTCAGCCCCTCGAACCGGAGCCGATACCGTTGTTCCTCCGCGGTATCGACGATGACCTCGACCCGCAGGTGGCGGCGGCAGAGGTGGTAGAACAGCACCTCCTCGGGGACCGCGCACCAGACCTCGGTCCCGCCCTGGTCGAGGACCGCCTCGAACCGGCGGCGAAGCTGGGATTCGGAGCAGTCTTTGTTCCGGTGGACCGGCACCTCGAGCGGGCAGTGGCAGTAGTCGATCACCCAGCCGCCCTCGGCCGCCGCGTGATGCAGGTTCCGGTGCGGGTCGAACTCGCTGTAGAACGGCGGGTAGTACTGGTCGTGCAGGGCCGTGCGGTTGAGCCAGAACAGCTCGTCGCCGGGCCGGTTCAGGGCATCGGTCAGGCTCATGGCGCCGAGGTACCCCAGCTCGCGGCAACTGGCCAGGACGTGGTCGGCCATGTTGGTGTTGTCCCCCGGCGAGCAGTAGAGGTGGACCGGCGCGCCGATGGCCGACTCGATCTTCTCGCGGGCCTGTCGCAGCTCGCGGTCCATCATCTCCGGGGTGATGACCTCGTGACTCCAGGAGTGGTTGCCCACGCCCCAGCCGCGCTCGAGCAGGTCGCGCAGCTCCCCGCCGTTCATGTGGCGGAAGCCGTTGTAGCTCGAGGCGCCGATCCGTCGCACCTCGCCGAGCTGTCCGGCGACCGCCTCGGCGTGACCGGGGAGGCCGTACTCCTCGTGCATCGGCACGGCAAAGCGGTGCAGCTCGACCAGGGCCTCGTCGTAGGTGATCGAGTAGACCCAGCGCTTCCCGTGCTTCCAGTCGCAGACCCGCAGGCTCATACTTTTCCTCCTAGCAGCCCGTTGAAGAAGCCCATTCGGGCTGCGGCCGGTCCTGGCAGCCGCTGACTGCGTTGCCCTCGGCCGCCGCATCTCCCCTCGATGCGGCTTGCCTCACGCGCCTTGTCAGCGACCGCCATTCCTCGGCCTCGCTCACCGAAGCGGCTTCTTCAACGGGCTGCGAAGGCCCCTCACGGCCCGGCCGAACTCCTCCGAGGTGGTGCTGAACCCGACCTGCCACTCGAAGCGGTGCACCCCGTACCAGGTGGCCAGCCGCTCGGGGAAGCTCTCCGGGGTCTCGACGCCGATCGTGGCGTCCCGCATCAGGATGCACCGGTACCCGCGGGAGAGCATCGGCCGGGCCCCGCCCTCGGCCCCCAGGACGCACATGTCGGTGGCGAACCCGGTATAGATGAGGGTATCCACCCCCAGCCCCTTCAGGTGCTCGTCGACCTGGTCGGTGTAGAAGCAGAGCGGCTCTCCGTCCTGCGGTGAGACCACCGCGGCCCGCCGCATGTGGGCCAGGGGGGAACGGGTCAGGTAGTCCCGGCCGTGGGCCCGGGCCAGCATCTCGCCGACCAGGCCACCGGGGAATCCTTCCTGATCGCGGCGACGGCGCGAGGATACGGTGGGGTACTCCGCGTCCATCCAGTCGCTCTCCACGTGGACCACCGGCATCCCGATGCTCCGGGCCAGGTCCATCGCCGGCCGGATGACCTCGCGCATGATCCGGCCGGCCTCGACCGTGGCCTGGGGCCACCCCATGCCGACGCAGAACCCCGGGTCGACCGGCGGGCCGTCCGGACAGCCGATGTTCCAGCAGTGCATCCCGACCAGGGCGGTGCGTTTTACTGGTAGGTCGAACTGCACTGACTCGTATCCCGGTGCGTCCACTGGCAGGGCCCGGTAGTACCGCGCCGAGAGTTGCAGGCTCTCACCCATGGCCTTGCTCAGCTTCCCGCCGGGTACCGCTGCCGCCGGTACCCGTGCGCGAACAGGGCCCCGTCGTACCCGGGATCGTCGAGCCGCAGGTCGGTCAGGTGGATCTCGGTGCCTCCCTGCTGCCAGGATTGACGGCCGGCCAGGGCGCACAGCTCGGGCTCGAGCATCTCGGCCATGGTCAACGGCGGCCGCTCCTGCTCGCCGGCCAGGTACGGAAGCACGGCCTCGAGCAGCCCGCGGTACAGGGTGGCGTTGTCGCAGGTGATCTGGCGGACCTTCTTCTCGGTGACCGCGGTGACGTGGAAGGGGAGCCAGGCTCCGTCCCCGACGCAGAGGAAGCCGACCCGGCCGTCGCGCCAGGTCACCCGCAGGTGCTTCTGCGCCGAGGCGCCGAGGTACCGGACCGAGCGGATACCCGGTCCCATCAGGCCGGAGAGGAGGGCATAGGCGTGGATCCCGTAGTTGAACTCGTCGGTGCCGCACCCGGCAAAGGCGGTGTGCACCTGACCCCGCTCGCTGACCGGCTCGGCCAGGTACGCGGCCACCTCGCGGGCGAACCGC
>JBAZUN010000507.1:0-4217 GCA_041661365.1 Candidatus Latescibacterota bacterium | reverse complement strand
CGTTGCCGGGTGAGTCGGGCGTCGCATGGCAAGCTCCTTGAGCGCCTCGAAGGGCAGGACCGGTCGGCGATCCCGCGCCGATGAGCCGAAGGATTCTCCCGGCCGCGCGCTGCGGCAGGCCGTATACCGTCTGGTCGCCCGGATCCCCCGGGGACAGGTGGCAACCTACGGTCAACTGGCCACCCTGGCCGGGTTCCCCGGGCGGGCGCGCCAGGTCGGGTACGCTCTGGCCGGGATGCCCGAGGATCTCGAGCTCCCCTGGCACCGGGTCATCAACGCCCAGGGCAAGGTCTCGCCCCGCACCAACTCCAAGTTCCACGAGCTGCAGTACTCCCTGCTGGAGCAGGAGGGGATCGTCTTCGTCGAGAACCGGATCGACCTGCGCCAGTACCTCTGGAACCCGCAGGTCGTCGGGCCTCTCCCAGGAAAGACCGCGACCGCGGCTGATCTGCGAGCTCGGGTAGATCAGGCGCCTCTTCCGGTCGATTGCGGTAGGTGTCCCAAACAAGACTAAGTGAGACTATTGTTGCGTCGATTGTCTCATTCAGGAGATAGCCGAGAGGCATCTGTCTGCCTGGGGGTTGGGGTTGTCGTACGCCGGTGTCGGTCACTCAGGCTGAAATCGAGTGTCTTTTCTGAGACCAGATCGTCTCTGAGGGCCTGGAATCAGAATGGGAAAGAGAGCCAAAACAAAGATATAAAGCAATTTAAATCATAGGGATGTGACGAAATTTCATCGCTGGACATCCTCCTTTCGGTACTGGCACGCGGGTTGCATCAGTAAGAACCGAACAACGCGGGCCATGGGGCCCGACAGAAGAAGGAGGAGATGAAATGCTGCTGAGTCGAAGTCGCGAGCTGGACTGGGTGCGGGTTCTCATGCCGTGGGTGATTCTGGCCATGAGCGCCTACCTGGCGCTGGCCAGGACCGGATCGGGAACCTGCTGGGCAGCGTGATTCGCAGGCTGAAGATTCCCCCTGACTCCGCGCATGGGGAGGGGGAACGGGTGACGAGGGACGTGGCTCTGGCCGCGTCCCTCGTTCGTTTTCGCGGTACCCGACCGATCTATCGCGTCTTTCTGGTCACCCTGCGGCCGGTGGCGGCGCCGAGATTGGTCTGGAGTGGTTCCGGTGGCGCCACCGCTGCCAGCAGGCCACGGCGAGCACCACCCCGCAGCAGAGAACCAGCAGGTCTCCGTACCGGGTGTACAGGGTCTGTTCGCGGCGGGGCGTGACCTGCACGGTGATCGTCGTGGTCTCGAACAGGCCGGTGGCGCGGAGGATCCTCCCGCTGGGGGCGATCAGTCCGGAGATCCCGGTGTTGGCCGCGCGCACGATCGGCCGGCCGGTCTCGACCGCCCGCATTGCCGCCATGGCGAAGTGCTGGTACGGAGCAGCCGTCCGGCCGAACCAGGCGTCGTTGGTGGTATTGATCAGCAGTTCGGCTCCCCCGAGCGCCAGCTCGCGGGTGATCGCGGGGAAGATCGACTCGTAGCAGATGAAGACCCCGAACGGCACGTCGCTGCCGGGCAGGCGCAGGACGCGGTGGCCCAGGCCCGGGGTGAAGGCCCCGCTCTCCGCGGTCAGGCCTTGCAGATAGCGGAAGATCGAGGCGAACGGCAGGTATTCCCCGAACGGCACCAGGTGGACCTTGTCGGCGGTTCCGGCCACCTGACCCGAGGCGTCGAGCAGCCAGGCCCGGTTGTAGATCCCCTCCTCCCAGGAGCCGCCGAGACTGCCGACCAGCAGCGGGGCGTTCAGCTCGCGGGCCAGGGCCTCCACCGCCGACCGGTGCTCGGCATTGGTCGAGTCGGCAAAGAAGAAGGGGAGGGCCGTCTCCGGGAAGACCACCAGGTCGAGGTCGGTCCGGTCGAGCCCCCTGGCCAGGGAGGCGTAGTGCTGGGTGGCGCCGGCCTTGCGTCCGGCCTTCCACTTCTGTTCCTGCGGCACGTTTCCCTGCAGCACCGCCACGGTCAGCGGTTGGCCGGGCTCGCGCTCGAGCCGGTCCAGCCGTGCCTGGCCGGCCAGCCAGACCACGGCCAAGAGGAGGACCGGAACGGCCGCGGCCGGGACGGCCCGCCGCGGCTGAGCGATCAGGGTCAGGGCCTGCGCGATCCCGGCATTGGTCAGGGCCACGAGGAAGCTCAGGCCGTACACCCCGGTGACCGAGGCCAGTTGCACCAGCGGCAGACAGCGGTATTGGGAGTATCCCAGCAACTGCCACGGAAACCCCGAGATCATCCAGCTCTGCACCCACTCCAGGATCACCCACAGGCTGGCGACCACCCAGGGGAAGGCCGGACGCCGGGGGTCGAGCCGACTGCAGAGGGCGCAGAAGGCGGCCCAGTACAGGGCGAGGTAGAGGATGAGGAGGACGGTGGTGGAGAGTGCGGCGGGGAGCGACAGATCGCCGTATCGCTGCAGGGTCTGGGCGATCCAGTAGGTGCGGCCGGTCCCGGCGACCACGCCGGCGACCATCCCTCCCCACCAGGCCCGGCGCCAGGGGATGGGGCCCAGCCGGAACAGGGCGGGGATCAGGCAGATCCAGGCTGCCAGGCCCAGGTCGAGATGGGGGATGCTGCACCAGAACAGCCCGCCGGTCAGCGCGCCGGGCCAGAGGATCGGCCAGGCGGATCTGAACCGGGCCACGGGCGAGGTCATCTCGGCGTCCCGCTGGATTCAGCGCCAGTCCTGGAGCTGCTGGCGGAGCTTGACCAGGGCCTGGCGTTCGAGCGCGCGGAGCTCGGGCCGGGAGAGCTGGAGCTGCGCCGCCACCTGTCCGGGTGACTTCTTGTGCTGGTAGCGCAACTCGACCACCCGCAGCTCCTCGGCGGTCAGCTCCTGAAGGGCTTGGTGCACGAGCTGTCGCAGCTCCTGGGCCTCCAGCCGATCCTGTGGGGTCTCGGGCAGCAGGGCGGCGAAGAAGCGCTCGTCGAGGGTCACGCGCCGCATGGCCGGGTCCGGCTGGTCCGCAAGGTCGTGGGCGGTCATCTTGCCTCCGACCGGGCCGAAGGGGACATAAAAAACCAGGGAGCCGGCAGCCGACTCCCTGGAAGATTGGTAGCGGGGGTAGGATTTGAACCTACGACCTTTGGGTTATGAGCCCAACGAGCTACCAGGCTGCTCCACCCCGCAACACGGGGTATAGTATACGACCTCCCCGGGGCCGACGCAAGGGTCGAAGATCATCCTTCTTCAGGCTGTTCGGTCACCGCCGTGCGAGTCATCCGCACCTGGGAGATCCGCTGCCCCTCCACCTTGAGGATCGTGAAGGAAAGGGTCCCGGTGGCGAACGATTCGCCTTCGTCCGGGATGCGGCCGAGGTGGTCGAAGATGTACCCGGCCAGGGTCTCGAACCCCTCGTTGGGCAGATCGGCCTCCAGCAGCTCGTTGACCCGGTCGATGTTCATGCGGGCGTTGGCCACCAGGACGCGACCGGGCTCGAGCCAGTGGAACGGCTCCTCCTCGTCGTCGTACTCGTCCTGGATCTCGCCGACGATCTCCTCGACCAGATCCTCGGCCGAGACCAGGCCCGCGGTGCCGCCGTACTCGTCGACGACGATGGCCATCCGGGTCTTGTGGCTGCGCAGATCGTGCAGCAGCTCGTCGATCTTCTTGGTCTCGGGGACGTAGTACGGCGCGTGGAGCAGCGACGACAGACCCACCTGGTCCCGCCCCGGTCCGTCGAGCAGCTTGCCCAGGGGCGCGTTCAGGTCCACCGATCCGCCGTCGAGCAGGAGCTGCAGCAGATCCTTGGCGTAGACCAGCCCCCGGATGTGGTCGAGGGTCTCCTCGTAGAGCGGCAGCCGGGAATGTCCGGTCTCGCGGATCAGCCGGAGCAGCTCGCCCAGGGTATCGGTGACCTCGGCGCCGACCACGTCGACCCGCGGCACCATCACCTCGCGCACGATCCGGTCGTGGAAGCCGAAGACCCCCTGAATCATCTCGCGCTCCCCCTCGTCGAGGACGCCGCTCTCGCTCTCCGAGTCGACGAAGCTCCGCAGCTCCTCCTCCTTCTCGGCGCGGAAGTCCTCGTCGGTGTAGTCGCCGGAGGTCAGGTGATCGAGCAGGTCGGTCAGGGGGACCAGGAGGAGGTGGAGCGGCACGAAGGCCAGGGCCACGGTCGGTACCCGGGCCTGGTCCTCCTCGCCCTGGAAGCGAATCCGGCGCGGGGTGGAGACCAGCAGGAAGAGCGCCAGGGTGCCGACGATCGCCAG
>JBAZUN010000506.1:0-4218 GCA_041661365.1 Candidatus Latescibacterota bacterium | reverse complement strand
CCCCGAGGTCAAGCGGGGCGAGCAGGTGCTCTGGGAGCGGCACCGCGCCATCTCGCGGGCGATCGACATCGGCCTCCTCCCCTTCCGCGCCTCGGCCCAACTCCTCTCCCCCGGACTCGTCGAGCGGTTCGACGGACTGCCCAAGGTCGTCGCCATCAAGGAGGAGAGCAACGCCGTGGACTGGGTCCGCACCGGGGTGCGGCTGACCGGGGGGCGGCTGCCGATCGTCACCGGCGGGGGGGAGAACATGGTGCCTTACTACTACCTTGCCGGTGCCGTGGGGTTCACCACCGGGATGGCCAACATCACCCTGGCCCGCTCGATCGATCTCCATGCCGCGGCGATCCGCCGCGACTGGGACCAGGCCATGGAGTGGCGGGACTACTTCGAGCCGTTGACCGAGATGCGCGGCCAGTTGGGGAACGCCATGCTCAAGGGCGGCCTGGAGATGCTGGGTCTGGCCGGCGGTCCGATCCGCGACTCGG
Organism: Candidatus Latescibacterota bacterium; assembly: GCA_041661365.1. Taxonomy (GTDB): domain Bacteria; phylum Latescibacterota; class UBA2968; order UBA8231; family UBA8231; genus CAITNQ01. The sequence continues at coordinate 3,733 of JBAZUN010000506.1, read as the reverse complement.
GCGCCCGACTCGACGCGGCCGGCCGCCGCCGGGTGCGTCGCCTGATGCAGGAGAAGGGGCTGTTGTAGCCGCGGGCGAAGGAGCCGGCTCAGCCGGGGTTCTGGTCCCGGGCCCGCTCGATCTCGTCGTACTTCCGCGGCACGAAGACCATGAAGAAGGCCATCAGCACGAAGACGATCACCGCCTCCCCCACCTCGAGCAGGGCGGTGACGCCGGTGGCGTTCTTCAGGGCTAAAGCCGACATCCCGAGCCAGAGGGTGACGATGTAGATCACCAGGACCGCGCCGAGGTTGCCGATTCTCAGGGCGGCCAGCCGGTGGTGGAAGTGATCCCGGCCGGTGAACTCCACCCACTCGCGGAAGGAGCGGACCTGACCTGACTTCACCCGCATGAAGGTGGTGAAGCTCATGTCGAAGATCGGCACCCCCAGGATCAGCACCGGCACCAGCAGGCGGGCCGCGTGGTCCCCGGCCCAGTCGCCCATGATCCCCAGGGCCGCGGCCATGAACCCGAGGAAGGTGCTCCCCGCGTCGCCGAGGAAGATCGCCGCCCGCCGTCCCGGCCGCAGGTTGTAGGGCAGGAACCCCAGGCAGGCGCCCAGCAGCGGCAGGGACAGGTAGACCATGAAGTCGTGGTGGTTCTGCAGCGCCGCCAGGCCGAAGAAGGCGGCGGCGAGGGCGCACATCCCGGTGGCCAGCCCGTCCATCCCGTCGAGGAAGTTCACCGCGTTGGTCACCCCGACCACCCAGATCGCGGTCAGTCCCCACTCGGCCGCGTTCCCCCAGATCCCCGGCGGCAGGAAGCTGATCGTTACCCCGTACCGGATCAGGATCGCCACGGCCGCGAGCTGAACCCCGAGCTTGAGGCGGGCCGGAAGCTCGCGCAGGTCGTCGGCCAGGCCCACGGCGAAGATCAGCGAGCCGGCCAGGACCACCCCCTTCAGCTCCTCGCTGAAGCTGAAGTTGCGGAGCACCGTGACCGAGAAGGCCAGGTAGATGGCAGCCCCGCCGAGGAGGGCGGTCGGCACGCCGTGCGCCTTGCGGCCGCCGGGCAGGTCGAGGACCTCCAGCCGGTGCGCCAGCCAGTGGACCACCGGGGTGACCGCGTACCCGATGCCGAAGGAGAGGAGGAGGAGGTAGGCCCAGCGCAGGCTCGGACCGGCGAAGTGGCTCTGGGCCTCAGCGGTCAGCAGGAACAGGGAGAACAGACCGATGACGACCCGGCCGAGGTTGAGGAGGGGCAGACGCGCTTCGGGTTCCACGGGCTCCTCCCGGCCGAGGGTCAGACCGCGGCCTGCACCGCGGCCGCGACCTGCTCGAGCTCGGCCTCGGTGAGCGAGGGGTAGATCGGCAGGGACAGGGCCTGCCGCCACGCGGCCGCGGCCCGCGGGAAGGCCTCGTCGGCCAGGCCCAGCTCCGCGTGCAGGGGCCGGGCCACCGGCCTGCGGGCCGCCACCCCGAGGGCCGCCAATCGCGCCAGCAGGGGCTCGACCTCTTCGCTGGTCCGCACGACGAAGCGATGGTACGCGTGCTCGGCGTCGTCCGGCGGCAGGGACAGGGGGAGGTCGCGCAACAGGTGCCGGTACCGGGCCGCCAGCTCGCGCCGCCGGGCGACGAATCCCGGAAGCCGGGCCAGCTGCACCCGGCCCAGGGCCGCGGCCAAGTCGGTGGTCTTGGCGTTCAGCCGCGGCCGATCGGCGGGGAGCCCGTCGTACTCCCGCTGCCCGCGCGCGGCCCGCGCCAGCCCCGGATCGTCGGTCAGTACCATCCCCCCCTCCCCGGTCGCCATCATCTTGGTCGCATAGAAAGAACAGACCGAAAGGATGCCGAGGGAACCGACCGGACGGCTCCGATGGGTGGTGCCGACGGCCATGGCGCAGTCCTCGATCACCGGCAGGCCCAGTGATTCCACCTCCTCGACGCGGGCCGGCAGGCCGCAGAGGTGGGGCAGGATGACGGCCCGCACCCGTGGCCCGAGTCGCCCCCGCGCCGCCCCGGGATCGAGGTTCCCCGTACCCTCCTCCACGTCGACGACGACCGGAGCGGCGCCGACCGCCCAGACCGCGTGGAGCAGGGCGGAACAGACGAAGCTGGGGACCAGCACCTCGTCCCCGCGGCCGACCCCGAGGGCGAGCAGGGCCACCTGCAGCCCGGTCGTACCCGAGGAGACGGCCACCCCGTACCGGCGACCCACGGCCGCGGCCAGCTCGGTCTCGAAGGCGACGGTCTCCGGCCCCTGGGCGAGCTGACCCGAGCGGATCACCCGGGCAACGGCCTCGACCTCGGCCTCCCCCAGGGTGGGTCGCGAGTGGGGAACCGTCCCGCTCACGCGAAGAAGCGGCGGACCTGGTCGATCACGTGGTCGACCTGAGCGTCGGTCAGCTCGGGGAACATCGGCAGGGAGAGGATCTCCCGGCAGGCGCGCTCGCACTCGGGCAGGTCACCGGCCCCGAAACCCAGGGAAGCGTAGGCCGGGGTGAGGTGCAGGGGGTTGGGATACTGCACCGCGGTCTGCACCCCGTTCTCCTTCAGGGCCGCGGCCAGCCGCTCGCGGTCCGTCACCCGGATGACGTAGAGGTGGTACACGTGCTCGCCGTGCGGCGCCACGGCCGGCGTGACCAGCCCGGGGAGGCCAGCCAGCCCCGCGTCGTACCGAGCCGCGATCTCGCGACGCCGGGCGTTCCCCGCGTCGAGGTGGGGCAGCTTGACCCCCAGCACCGCGCCCTGGAAGCCGTCCATCCGGTGGTTGTACCCCACCTCGCTGTAGTAGAACTTCTTCTTGGGGTCCTGGCCGTGGTTGCGCAACTGCCGCAGCCGCTCGGCCAGGCGGTCGTCGCTGGTGGTGATCCCGCCGGCGTCGCCGTACGCCCCGAGGTTCTTCCCCGGGTAGAAGCTGAAGCAGCCGGCCAATCCCAACGACCCGGCCCGCTTCCCCCGGTACCGGGCGCCGTGGGCCTGGGCCGCGTCCTCCACCACGATCAGCTTCCGCTCCGTTGCCATGGCCAGGAGCGGCTCCATCTCGGCGGTCTGGCCGTAGAGGTGCACCGGCATCAGGACCCGGGTCCTCGGGGTCAGGCGGGCGCGCACCTGCTCGGGATCGACGGTGAAAGAGCCCGCATCGATGTCGGCGAGGACCGGCCGGGCCCCGACCTGCAGGATCGCCTCGACCGTGGCGCCGAAGGTGTGCGGCGAGGTGATGACCTCGTCGCCGGGACCGATCCCGGCGGCGACCAGGACCAGCTTGAGGGCGTCGGTGCCGTTGCTCACGGCCACGCAGTGGCGGGTGCCGCAGTACTCGGCAAAGGCCTTCTCGAAGGCTTCCACCGCCGGGCCCTGGATGAAGGAGCAGCGCTCGATCACCCCGGCCAGGGCCCGATCGAGCTCCGGCTGCAGGGCGTGGTACTGGATCGACAGGTCGTTCATCGGGACGTTCATGGCTGGACTCCCTGAGTAGATGGTGAGGATTCGCGACTCAAAGATCGATGAAGTAGCGCACGGCGACGAACCCCTCGGCATAGGTCACCCGGCCCTGGATCCCGCGGAAGCTGGCCGCGGCCCGCGAGATGGCGAGGATGTTCATGCTCTCGATGTTGGTCCGCTCCATCTGCGAGGCGTGGGCCTCGAGGGAGGCCAGCTTCTGGTGGAGGACCCGGCCGATGTTGACGAAGACCGTGGGCGCGAAGCCGGTGGAGGACAACCCCTCGAAGTGGAGCAGGCTGGGGACCGAGCGGGCC
>JBAZUN010000505.1:0-4221 GCA_041661365.1 Candidatus Latescibacterota bacterium | reverse complement strand
TGGTCACCAGGCGGCCCAACCCCGGAATCAGGCCGATCCAGACCCCGATCAGCAGGGCCGCCGCAACCAGGAGCCTGGCGGCCACGGGGGGGATGCCGGCCCGGACCAGCCAGCCGCGGCGGCGCCAGGACAGCCCTAAGATGGCCGCGGCAACCACCAGCCAGCCCAGACCGACCGGATCGCCCACGGCCTTGGCATAGTGCTGCAGTCCGACCCAGCCGGTGTTGCGGATCCGCCATTCGTGGAGACTGACGAAGAGGGCGTACCCGATCGGGAAGAGGCCGAACAGGACCAGCACCGAAAGCGCCGGAGCCAGAAAACCCCAGGCGATCAGCCTCTCCCTGCGCGGGTCGTCCATGGCTGGTGACGGTACGTGCTCTCCCGCGGCTTGTCAACGCGAGACCGGTCACGGCCGGAAACGGGAAAGGGACGCCCGGAATCACCGCGCGCCCCCTGAGTCCTTTCCCCCCGGTCGTCCGCGTCAGGAGATCACTCGGCGGGCACCGGACCGATGGCCTCGATGTTCAGCGTCACCTCGACCTCGTCGCCGAGAACCCCGGCGGCGTCGGTCCAGGTATTGACCCCGAAGTCCGAGCGCTTGACCGTGGTCCGGGCCGCGAATCCCGCCACCGGCGCGTTCTTCATCCGCGGCATCGGGTGCGTGCCCAACCCCAGCACCTCCACCGGCAGGGCGATCGCCCGGGTTACCCCGTGCAGGGTCAGCTCGCCGTGGACCAATAGCCCGGCCTCCAGTTTCTCGGCCTTGGTGCTCTTGAAAGCGATCGTGGGGAACCGGGCAGCATCGAGAAAATCCGGTTTTTTCAGGTGCGCATCGCGCTGCTCGTTGTCGGTGTCGATGCTGGCCACCTGGATGGTGGCTTCGACCTTGGCCTCGGCCGGCTTGGCCGGGTCGTATTGGATCGTCCCGGCGAAGTCGCCGAACTGACCGGTGGTGCGGCCCACCAGGTGGCGAATGCGGAACTCCACGGACGAGTGGGTCTGGTCGATGGTGTAGGTTTCGGCAACCGCCATGCTGCTGGCCACGGTGGCCAGCGCCCCGGCAATGAACAGCCGGGGAACGAGTCGGGGGCGATACATGGGAACGCTCCTTGGCAGAAGGGTCGCGGCTGTTCGGCCAGCCCAGCCGGGCAGCACCGGTCAACGTGTCAACGTGGGGTGAACATACCCACGGGGTATGACCTGTCAATCTGCGGGAGGCAGACGGGAGGCGGAGCGGAATTCAGAGGAAAGAAAACGACCCCTGCGGCTGGTCCGCAGGGGTCGGGCTAACTTGGCTGCGCCCCAGGGATTCGAACCCCGATACCATGGTCCAGAGCCATGTGTCCTACCATTGAACGAGGGCGCAACGCAACAACTGGCGGAGAGGGAGGGATTCGAACCCTCGGTAAGGGTTTACCCCCTACAACAGCTTAGCAGGCTGCCACCTTCGGCCACTCGGTCACCTCTCCGGGGCAAACCTCCTGCGCATTCTTCCTTTCTGGCGGAGGGTGAGGGACTCGAACCCTCAAGGGCGTGAGCCCGGCGGTTTTCAAGACCGCTGCCTTGCCGATTAGGTCTAACCCTCCCTATTTGAACGGGGTTCCAATATACGCTGCCCCGTCGGCACCGTCAAGGCCGGCACCGGGATCCCCGGCCTCAACGCGCCCGCGGTGGCGTCTACAGCTCGGCGTCCTCGTCGGCCTGTTCCTCCTCGTCCAGATAGAGCGGCCGCTCGCGTTCGCCGCTGGCCCCGTGGTCCCCGGTCGCCGCTGACTCCGCGTCCTCGGCCGGTGCGGCCAGCGGCTGATCAGGCCCGTTCTCCTCCGCCTCGGCCTCTTCCGGGCTTCGCTCCACCCGGGTAACGTCGATCACCCGGTCTCTCGGATCCAGGTTGATCAGCTTGACCCCCTGGGTGTTCCGGCCGACCGCGGAGATCCCGGCCACCGGCACGCGGATGACGATCCCGTTCTGGGTCACCGCCAGCACCTCGTCGTCCTCGCCGACCCGCAGGGAGGCGACCACGGCGCCGTTCCGCTCGCTGGTGCGGATGTCCCGGACCCCCATGCCGCCCCGGTGCTTGCGCGGGTACGCGGCCTGATCGGTGCGCTTGCCGTACCCGTTCTCGCAGATGGTCAGCACCTCGCCGGGGCCATCCAGCACCACCATGGCCACGACCTCGTCCCCCGGACGGGAATCGATCCCCCGAACCCCGGTGGAGACCCGCCCCAGGGGCCGGACCTCCTCCTCGCCGAAACGCATGGCCACCCCACCGCGGGTCACCAGGACGATATCCTGGCTGCCGTCGGTGATCGCCGCGCCGACCACGGCGTCCTCCTCGACCAGCTTGAGGGCAATGATCCCGTCCCGCCGGACGTTCTGGTACGCCGACAGCACGGTCTTCTTGACCACCCCTTGTCGGGTGGCGGTGAACAGGAACCGATCCTCCCGGAACTCCCGGACCGGCACCACGGCCTTGATCTGGTCCTCTGGCTCCAGGTCGAGCAGGTTGACCACGGGACGACCCCGCGCCGCGCGATCCCCCTCGGGGATGCGGTAGACCTTGAGCCAATGGCACCTGCCGCGGGCGGTGAGGAAGAGCAGATAGGAATGGGTCGAGGCCACGAACAGGTGCTCGACCAGGTCCTCGTCGCGGGTCTTCATCCCGGTGACGCCGCGGCCGCCCCGGTTCTGCACCCGGTAGGCCCGCGGCGACATCCGCTTGATGTACCCGGCCCGGGAGACGGTGACCACCATATCCTCCTCGGCGATCAGGTCCTCCAGGTCGAACTCGTCGGCCGAGTAGACCAGCTCGGTCCGCCGCTCGTCGCCGAAGCGGGCCTCCAGCTCGCGGATCTCGTCCTTGAGGATCCCCATCTGGCGGTCCCGGCTGGCCAGGATCTCGCGCAGATCGGCGATGGTGCGCTGCAGCTCCTGGTACTCGGCTTCGATCTTCTCCCGCTCCAGGCCGGTCAGCCGCTGCAGCGGCATGGCCAGGATGGCCTGGCTCTGCACCTCGCTCAGGCCGAACAGGGAGATCAGTCGGCCGCGGGCCTCCTCGGGATCGGCCGAGGAGCGGATGGCCTGGATCACCGCGTCGATCTGGTCCAGGGCCAGCCGCAGCCCCTCCAGGATGTGGGCCCGCGCCTCGGCCTTGGCCAGGTCGAAACGGGCCCGGGCCAGCACCACCCGGTGCCGGTGCGACACGTAGTGCTCCAACTGCTGCTTCAGGGTGAGCATCTCGGGCCGGCCGTTGACGATGGCCAGCATCATCACCCCGAAGGTGCTCTGCAGCATGCTGTGGGCGTAGAGCTGGTTGAGGACGACCTCGGGATGGGCGTCCCGCTTGAGCTCGAAGACGATCCGCATCCCGGCCCGGCCCGACTCGTCGCGGATGTTGGCGATCCCGTCGATCGTCCGCTCGCGCACCAGGGCGGCGATCCGCTCGAGCAGGGCCGACTTGTTCACCAGGAACGGCAGCTCGGTGACGATGATGCTCTCGCGCCCCGAGGCGTGGCTCTCCACCGCGGTCCGGGCCCGTACATAGACCATCCCGCGGCCGGTGTGGTACGCCTGGCGCACCCCGCTCATCCCGTAGATCACCCCGCCGGTGGGGAAGTCGGGCGCCTTGATGTGCTCCATCAGGGCGTCGATGGTGATCTCCGGGTCGTCGATCACGGCGATCAGCCCGGCCGCCACCTCGCGCAGGTTGTGCGGCGGGATCTTGGTGGCCATGCCGACCGCGATCCCCATCGAGCCATTGCACAGGAGATTGGGGAACTTGGCCGGCAGCACCTCCGGCTCTTGGCGGGTCTCGTCGTAGTTGCCGATGAACTTGACGGTGTCCTTGTCCAGGTCGGCCAGCATCTCCATGGCCTGCCAGCTCAGCCGCGCCTCGGTGTAGCGCATCGCCGCCGGCGGGTACCCGTCGATCGAGCCGAAGTTCCCCTGGCCGTCGACCAGGGGGTAGCGCATGCGGAACTCCTGCTCCAGGTGGACCAGGGTAGGGTAGACGATGGCCTCGCCGTGGGGGTGGTAGTTCCCCGAGGTGTCGCCGGCGATCTTGGCGCACTTGCGGAAGCCCCGATTGGGCGCCAGGCTCAGGTCGTTCATGGCCACCAGGATGCGCCGCTGCGACGGCTTCAGGCCGTCGCGCACGTCGGGCAGGGCCCGGGCCATGATGACGCTCATCGAGTAGTCGAGGAACGAGGTCTTGAGCTCGTC
>JBAZUN010000504.1:0-4229 GCA_041661365.1 Candidatus Latescibacterota bacterium | reverse complement strand
CCCGGGGGGCGTCCGTCGGCCATCGGCGTCGGCGGAGACCCGTCGGGCCAGCCGGGGAGCCCTGGCCAAGGCAGCGGGGACGTCCATGCCCGTTCCCGGCCGGGCAAGGCCAAGGTGGCCGCGGCTGCACGCACCAATTGCCCGTCGGGCGCCCGTCCGGTCCCTGCTCGCGCAGCCTGGGTAGGGCGGGGCGCCACTTCAGCGCCCTGGGCCTGATCAGCGAGTGGGGACATGAAGGAGTTCCCATACACCATCGGGGTCGCCGCAGCGGAGCGCAAGACCCGTCTCCGACCGGGGCGATCGCTTGGAGCCCGATGGGTTCCTGTCGGAGGGTTGGTCTCTCAGAACGGCAGGCCGTCGCTGTCGCTGAGGGCCTTCGCCACTAGGACTGCGCCACCCACCACCTTGTCCGGGGCGACGCCCCGCTGGCTGCACTCCAAGAAGAGCGTGATGTCGACGGCGCGGATGTCGAGCGGTGCGAACTGCACGTGCTCGACCTGCTCCAGGCCTTGCTCGCGGCGGTCAGGCAGCGTCCCATGAGCTGGGTCAGGCCGTCCAAGCCGACGGCGGACAGCACGGCATGGCCGTTCCCGGAGCCGATGCCATTGACCGGCGTGGTCTGAGTGGCGACGCCGGACAGGCGGCATGGGCCGGGGATCGTTCCGCAGGGCCACGGGCGTGGGCAGCTGGATCGGGAGCGGCCGTCGAGGTTGGTGGGCACCTGGGCGGGTGGCGTAGGGGCTGGCAGCTACATCGCTGGCCTTGATCACGAACCCACTGCCGACTGCTATTCGGGCCGCGGGTGGCAGCAGTACAGACGGCGCAGCCGGGTGTGAAGCCGCATCTGCGGAGCAAACGATAGGTGCCGGCAGCTGCGTTCACCCTACGCCACCTAAACCATCACAGGTTAGTGATGCGCTGAAAGGACTGAGCTGCGCTGAATCTCGATCCAGAAAAGGGCGCTGCTGTCAATCACAGGACGGCTGAGTCCGCGTCAGGGCTTCCCGTCGCCCAAGCCGAAGGCAGTACCGATTCGGGAGTTCGCTGTCGAACACCTCTGCTTCTTTCAAGGCAGTCTCCACCAGCCACCCGATAAGTGATCGCAGGAATCCGGATGTGCACGGAATGCCGAGAATGTGGTCCAGGCTCAGGAGCGAGACGATGCTGGCGCCATGTTGTCGCTCGTCGTACGTCGCGACGAGGGCCTTGAGGTTGTTCTTCGGATGCGGGATCTCCTCAACATCGCATCGAGGTCACGAGCGATGACAGTCCGGCCAAAGACTTGGTTGACGGCTGCGCTGTTGGCGAAGTAGTATGCCTCCAGCATATTCGCGAAGAAATGAACCGAGACCCTATGTCGCTCTTCGCGGCTGAGCAAGGTGTCGAGCGCCTTTCGGTACCGAGCGTGGACTAGCGGAGAACCTTGAATGAGCAGTTCGCCCTAGCCATGAGCGATGCTAACAGCTTGGGAAGGAATTCCCGCTCGCCAGTCCCTGTGACGATCAGGCAGATGGCGCAGCGCATAATATTTAAGCCGTGTCGTTACTTGCGTTCGCTGACTGCGCCTTCTACGGGCTGGGCTAGCTGGCTCCGCTCGAGGTCGTTGCAGGGGCTCTGCCGCGCGACCTCCTCCGCCATGTACAGCGAACCGAGCGCGTAGCTCTCCAGCAGATCTCGAATGCCCTCCATGTCTCCCAGGTGGTCGATGGTGGTCGCGCGTTCCGTCCCGGAACCGAAGATCAGGCACGACGCGATGTCGAACTGACTCATCAGGGCTGGGGAGTGGGTCGCGATAAAGACCTGTCTGCTGAAGTCCGCGACGGCGCGTTTCACAGCGTCACCGAAGACTGCGAGTGCGTGCGGGTGTAGTGACACCTCGGGCTCGTCGAACATGAGCATCTGGTAATGTCTCTGGAAATCGCCGAACAGCGCCGTCAGCAATCCGAGGAGCTGGAGGTGCCCATCTGAGACACCGGAGGCCTGCTGGCCTGGTCCCTGCGGCCGCAGTCCCGAAGGTGGTGGCCGGACTGCGGGCGCTGCATAGCCGGCTTGGGGCTGACCGGCGAGCTCGGGGCCGGGGTGACCCTCGTGTCCGAGTTGATGTCGCGGGAGCACCGAGGGTACGGGACCACGATCGTGGCCGCAGTAGGCGTGCTGGGTGTAGTCGCTGCGTCACTGGTCGGCGACCGGTTCGCCTGGCGAACCGCGTACATCATCGGCGGTGGCCTGGGGTTCGCCCTGCTCCTCCTGCGCCTGGGAGTCCGCGAGTCGGCCCTGTTCCGGCGGGCCAGGAGCGCCGGTGTCGCACGCGGCCACTTCCCGAGCCTCTTCACCGATTGGGGACGACTGAGGCGATACCCCTGCCTTGTCCTTGTCGCCAGCCGATCTGGTACGCCATCGGGATCCTCATCACCTTCTCGCCCGAGATCGGCGGCATCCTGGGCCTGACCACGGCGCCCAAGGCGGGCACGGCGATCCTGGTCTACTACCTGAGCCTGATTCTGGGCGATCTGACCAACGGGTACAGTGCGTCGGGTGCGGCCGGGTGGTCGGCGACGGCCATCTGGTCTTCCAAGTGCAGGATGCGATGGTCCTGCCTGACTGGCAACGGCGGGGGGAGGCCGGGATCGACACGCTGGAAGCCTATCACGGCCGCGGATATGCGAGCGCCACGGTGGTCGGCTGGGCCCTCCTCGTCCGCCTGGTGGGATGTCTGCCGCTCTACAGCACTTCCTGGGGCAACCTGGCATCACAGGGGGTGGCGCGAAGGCTGGGGCTGATCCTCTACGGGGTCGATCTGCATTGGACTTGAGGGGACCTCGCCAGTCTGCACAACAGTATGGCTTTAATCAAGCCCAGCATGCCGGGGAACCAGGCTCGACGCATCTCCATTGCTGTCCAAGCGCTTGGCAACGGGTGACCTGCCCGGGATGCCGCGCAGCCCGCCTCGGATCTTGCGGTGACCGCATAGGGCTGACCCGATCGCGGGAGCCAGCGGTCTCGCAGCAGGCGCTTGGACAACCAGAAGCGCAGGCGGTGACCCAGGTGACCGCTAACTTCTGCCGGGCTCTCCTCTGCCGTGGACTTGCCGGAGGAGTCGCAAACCAGGCTGCGACTCTCGCTGGCAGCCTCACGCGAGAGGAGGCAGAGTTAGCTCGCCATCGTCTGGAGCAGAGCCGCGGCGAGAAGGCGGCGGTCTGCCGTAACCAGCACGAGGTCGTAGACCATGGCAGTGGCGGCGATGAACCGGTCCGCGGGATCCTGGTGGCCCAGGTTCACACACCGGCTCTGCAGGGCCACCTCGTGCGTCAGGGTCGCCTCCCTCAGGGGCGCACGGCTGAGCATGTCGCGGATCCACACTGTCGGGTCCGGGGCGTCGATGAGGACCCGGCCTTTCTCCGCCAGCACGGCCATCTCCCAAACCGAAATGGGCGAGATCCACAGCTCATTGCCGGGGTCGCCCAAGTGCTGACGCACCTCGGGGGAAAGCCTGCCGGGCTCGAGCAGACTCCACAGCACGATGTGCGTGTCCAGCAGCAGCCTCATGGCGCGGCTGCTTCCCACTCGCCTTCGGCGACCACGGGCGAGACGATGTCGCCGACGATCCGCCCCGTCGCGGCGCCCAAACCCAGCCATGAAGGATGAACCCGGGGCGGCGGCGGCGGCACTACCATCGCAATCGGTTCGCCCCGCTTGGTCACCAGCACCGGGCTGCCGGTGCACCTCACCTGCTCGAGCAGCTTCAGGCAGGTGGCCTTGAATTCGGAAACCGCAATCCTGGTGGGTTCGGGTGCCATGAGCGTCTCCTCTACCATGCGCACGCATGCGTCGAATACCGCATCGGTGATATAGACTATTATACTATAGTCACTGACTATAGTCAATTAGAAACGCAGTCATGCCAATATCCCCCATCCTGCGAATAGGACAGAATGCCGGTGAGCGCTGTTCGGGCGTGGTCCCCAGCACCGCCAGCAGGATGATGGCGACGAGCAGACCGAGCTGCCCGGCGCGCCGTCGCCCCATTCGGCGAGACCCACGGCAAGGCGCGCCGCGGCGTAGTTGGCCACCACCAGCAGCGGCACGGCCGCCGCCGAGAGCCACCAGCGGCTGACCAGCCCGAGATCCAGCACCAGGCCGCCCCGCAAGGGCCGGAGACGGCTGAAGTCCACCGGGACCGGCTTGGCCCAGCCGAAACCGACGACGAAGAGCATCAGGGTGCCGACCAC
>JBAZUN010000503.1:0-4282 GCA_041661365.1 Candidatus Latescibacterota bacterium | reverse complement strand
ACGCGGTCTACCCTCACGCCGTCGCGGCCGTCCAAGGCAATGGACGCGGTCCCAACCGCGGCCTATGTTTCCTCCCCGATGAAGATGACCTCGCGTCAGCGCGTGGAGTCGGCCCTGACCCACCAGGAGCCGGACCGCACCCCGGTGTTCGAGTACGTCCTCCTGGCGCCGCTGGCCGACCGGCTCCTCGGCCGGCCGTACGGCGGGGACCCGGCCCATTGGCCGGCCCTGGTCGCCGAGCTGGGCTGGGAGGGTGCGGTCCGACAAATCGCGAAGGACCGCCTCGACCTGGCCGAGCGTTTGGACCACTACCTGCTCTACGTCACGCCTGTACCACCACCGCCCGCGACCTCCAGCCCTTCCGCTCGACCGGCCGCCGTCAGCCGAACCGCCGAGCCCACGCCGGTAGCCCCTGCGCCCGACGACCCGGTGGCGGCCCTGGTCCGGAGGAATCAAACCGCGGCCGCGGCACCGCCGCCGGCCGACGAGCCCCTGCTGATCTACGAGGTGCTCGGCCAGGAGATGACCCGCCGCGGCCTCGACCTGCCGATCCTGGACCCGGCCTACGTCCACGGGGTGTGGACCGACGTCGAGCTGATGCAGAGCATGCTCCTGGCCCCCGAGGTGGCGGCCGAGCACTTCCGCCTGGCCACCGGCCGAGCCCTGGCCTTGGTCGAGCGGTACCTGGCCCTGGGGATCGGCCTGATCGGGGTGGGCGGGGACTTCGCCGGCACCCGGCCGATCATCTCGCCCGAGGCCTACCGCCGGTTCATCGTGCCCGAGGTGCGGACCCTCGCGCGCCGCATCCACGAGGGCAAGGCTCAGGCGGTCAACGCCAGCGACGGCGACCTCTGGCCGGTGATCGACGACTTCCTCCTCGGCTGCGAGGTCGACGCGTACCTGGAGATCGACCTCTACGCCGGGATGGACCTGAGGCGCCTGAAGTCCCGCTTCGGCCAGCGGATCACCTTCTTCGGCAACCTCGACTGCGGCACGGTCCTCAGCTTCGCCACCCCGGACCAGGTCCGGCAGCACACCCTCGACTGCCTGGCGGCCGGCAGAGGGAACGGCGGCCACATCCTGTGCGCCAGCAACGCCATCACGGCCAGCGTCCCGCTGGAGAACTACCTGGCCGTGGTCAACGCCTACCGCGACACCTTCAACCTGAGCAGGTTCACTCCATGAGCGACCCGCGCTACGACACCTTCATGGGCCACGGCCCCCGGCAGTTGCTGCATTGGGAGCACTGGTCCTGCCCGGACGCCGAGACCTACCTCACCGGGATCGACTACTACGAGCACCCCAAGCTCTGCCGCGAGCGGCTGAAGGAGTTGTACCCGCAGCTCGGCTTGGGGATCCCGGCCACCGACGAGCCGCGGCCACGGCCGCACCTGGACCTCAAGGGCCAAAGTTCCAACCCCGATCGACAGACCGTGCGCTGGGGGGACGGCGAGAGCGGCACCTTCGTCCACGGCGAGGCGGTCTTCCATTCCCCCGAGGACGTCTTCGCCTTCTCCCCCCTGGAGAAGGGGGACTTCTCGGACATGGAGGTGGTCGAGCGGGCCGACTACTCCAGCGAGGAGCTCGTGTATCAGCGGTACCGCAAGGGGTTCCCCGTCGATGCCGGGGAGCGGGCCCCCGAGGGGAGTGCCGCCTCGACCGGCTTCTACAACACCATGTTCATGTGGCCCCTGCTGACCTTCGGCTGGGAGCTGTTCCTCGAGTGCTGCCTCGATCCGCGGTTCGAGCGGATCATGGACGAGTTCGCCGAGATCAACCGGAGGGTCTTCCGCACCTTTGCCCGGCTGCCGGTCAAGTTCGTCGTCTGCCACGACGACATCGTCATGAGCCGCGGCCCGGTCTGCTCGCCCAAGTGGATGCACAAGTACATCTTCCCCCGGTACGAGGAGTTCTGGGGGATCGTCAAGGCCGCGGGCAAGGAGGTGCTCTTCATGTCCGACGGGAACATGAACGCCTATGCCGACGACGTCATGGCCTGCGGCGCCCGCGGGATCATCTCCGAGCCGTACACCGACTACAAGACCATCGCCCGCAAGTACGACAACCCGTTCATCGCCGGCGAGGGGGACAACCGCGTGCTCACCCGCAACGACCCGGCCGAGATCCGGCGGATGGTCGAGTCGATGGCCGAGACCGGCCGCATGTCCGGTGGGTACATGATGTGCATCGGTAACCACATCCCCTGGAACGTCACCCCCGAGGGGATCAAGCGGTACCTCGACCTGTCCACCGAGCTGGCCTTGCGCTGAGGCCGCGGAGAAGCCCCATGGCAGCATCCATCGGTTCGCGTCGCGAGTTGTTCGTCGACGAGTGGCTCGTCGAGCACCTGGCCGGGGTCAGGCTGAAGCTGCACCGCCCCGAGCGGCGTGAGGTCGCATTCACCCTCGACGCGCCTTGGGAGGACAACGTCGCCTTCCCGATCTGCGTGGTTCCCTTTGATGGAGGCTGGCGCCTCTACTACCGGGCCGGCATCCTCGACTTGAGCCGCGCGGATGACACCTCTGTCACCGCCCGGGCCGAAAGCCGCGACGGGCTGAGCTTCACGCGGCCCAGGCTCGGCCTGTGCGAGTTCGCCGGCGCGCGGGACAACAACATCCTGCAGATCGGCGGCTTCCCTAGCGTACCGCCGGCTTTCATCGACGCCAACCCCGCGTGCCCGCCGTCGCAGCGCTTCAAGGGAATCGCGGAACGGGGATTCAAGGGGTGGGCTCTGGCCTCGCCCGATGGGCTCCACTGGTCGCTGCTGCAGGAGGAGCCCCTGGAGCTGCCCGGCCATTTCGACACGGTGAACACCGCGTTCTGGGACCGCGTCTCCGGGTGCTACCGGTGCTATACCCGAAGCTGGCACGACCGCGACACCGGCCGCGTGCTGTCGGGATGGGATTTCACCGGCGTGGTCGGGATCCGGGCGATCCAGCACGCCACCTCGCCGGATTTCCTGCACTGGTCCGCCCCCGAACAGCTCGTCTACGACGACGGCGACCGGGCCACCCACCTCTACACCAACGCCATCACCCCGTGCCCAGGGGCCGAGCACCCCTACCTGGGGTTCCCCAATCGCTACGTGTCGGACCGGCGCTTCGACCCGGCCCATGAAGGCGATGGGGTTAACGACGCACTCTTCATGTCCAGCCGCGACGGGGTCCACTGGCAACGCTGGCTGGACGCCTGGGTCAGCCCCGGTCCGGACCCGCTTAACTGGACCGAGCGGAACAACTACCCGGTCTGGGGGATCGCCCAGACCTCGGAGAGCGAATGGTCGATCTATCTCTCCGAGCACTACCGGCACCAGGGCCAGCCGACCCGCATGCGCCGGCTGGCCGTGCGGCCGTGGGGGTTCGTCTCGCTCCGGGCCGGGTACGCCGGCGGGGAAGTCCTCACCCGGCCGTTCACCTTCACCGGCTCCTCGCTGCGGCTTAACGCGCGGACCTCGGCGGCCGGGTCGATCCGCGTGGAGGTGCAGGACGAGCAAGGCCACACCCTGCCCGGGTTCGGCCTGACCCAGATGGCGCCCTGGTTCGGCGACCACTTGGATGGGATCATCTCGTGGGGCGAGACAACAGACCTGCGGCTCTTGGCCGGTCGGCCCGTGCGGCTGCGCTTCGCCCTGCAGGACGCGGATCTCTTCGGCTTCCGCTTCGTCTCCTGACCAGACGAAGATCCGGTCGGCGAGGGAACCCTTACTCGCCCCGCTCGATCATCCCGATGACGGCCCGCATCCATCCCAGGGCGTAGGCCATCCCGGCGTGCCAGGGTGCGGTGCAGGTCATCTCCGGGGAATGGTCGGGGATCAGCACGCCGTCGTACCCGTTCCCGTGGTACAGCCGCAGGGCCTTGACCATGTCGACGTCGCCGTCGTCGATGAAGGTCTCGTAGTAATTGGGCACCTTTCCTCGGACGTTGCGCAGGTGCACGTAGGCGATCCGGTCCTAGGCCGTGTAGGTGGCGATCGCCTGGTACACGTCCATCTCGCCATCCATCTCGGCCACCGTGCCCTGGCAGAACTCGGCGGCGTTGTAGTAGCTCGGGACCAGGTCCAGCAGCCGCTGATACTGCTCGGGCCGGTAGACCAGCCGTCCGGTCCGGCACAGCGTGGGGAGCGGCGGGTCGGCCGGGTGCATGGCCAGGCGCACCCCGGCCTCCTCGGCCACCGGCACCAGCTCCTTCAGGAAACGCTCGAGCCGACCCCAGACCACCTCCTCGGGAACAGGACCGATACTGCCCGGCGCTGCGGCCGGGTCATAGACCGAGTTCCACACCG
>JBAZUN010000502.1:0-4287 GCA_041661365.1 Candidatus Latescibacterota bacterium | reverse complement strand
ACCTACGGACTCTCGCGGTGGGTGCCCTACTTCGGCACCGGCGTGTACCTGACCCAGGACCAGCCGGTCTACTCGGTGCGCAGCCACCTTTGCCCGGCCTTCGGCATCGCGGTGGACCCGCAGTGGGACGACGTGGACTGGGCGCTGTACCGCCGGCTGCTGTCCCAGTGGCGTCAGGTCGCCGACTGCTTCGTGGGCGACTACTACCCACTCACCGGTTGGGGGCTTGCCGAGGAGGCCTGGATCGGCTGGCAGTTCGACCTGCCGGAGCAGGGGAGGGGGATGGTGCAGGTCTTCCGCCGCACCCAAAGCCCGTTCATTGCCGCGGCCTTCCCGCTGCGGGGGCTGGAGGCAGCATCGAGGTACGAGGTGCACGACCTGGACCAGGAGGCGACCGCCATCCTGACGGGGAAGCAGCTCCTGGAACAGGGGCTCGAGGTGCGGATCAGCGAGCGACCGGCAGCGAGGCTGCTGGTGTATACCAAGGTCGGCCGGAAGGAGTGACGCCGGGGCTCATCCCAGGCCGGCGAAGACCTCGCGGCCGCGCTGGAAGAGCTCCCTGACCTCCTGACGCTGGCGGTCGCTGCTGAAGCGGCCGCGGCGCGCCACCCACTCCAGGGATTCCTCGATGGAGCGCAGGAAGAGCCGCGCGGCGGCAGGCCGGGCCGACGGAGGAGCACCGCAGCGGATCCAGACCGGACTGGTGTGGGCCCACAGCGAGTGCCCGAAGCTGTCCCGGGTGTTGCCCCACAGCCGCGCCGCCAGCCAGCCGTCCCGGGCGCAGGTCACCTCCTGGCGCTCGCGCGCCTGACGCCGCCCCTCGGACCACTCCCACCGGCGCACCACCTCACCGTCAGCCACCAGCTCCACCCGCTCCACCGGGTAGTGCGAGCTGAACGTTACCTCGGCCTCCACCGCGCCGCCGCCCGGCCGCTCCACGGTTCCGCCCAGGCCCTGACCATCGACGGCCAGGTCCAGCACCGGGCCGTTGGTGATGAAGGTGCGGCCCGCCTTCATGCCGTCGATCCACGCCTGGTACGAGAACCCCTCGGGGGACTTGACGTACACCCGGTTGTTGGAGCAGACGAACCAGTCGGTCCCGGTCGAGGCCGGCAGGCGGAAGCCGCAGTTGAGCAAGGCGTACCACAGGTCGTATTCCGGGTCGGCCCAGTACGGATCAAAGAGATTGAAGGCATCGAGCTTGCCCAGGGCGGCAGCCACCGGTGCCTCCATGCCGCGGCCGTTGTGGCACCAGATCACCACGCCTCCCTGGTCGCGCGCCTGGTCGCAGCAGAAGCACAAAGGCGGGTAGTCCGGGTCGAACTGGGAAGCCAGGATGTGGCCGCGGCTGACCGGCTGCACCAGGTTGCGCAGCCGCAGGAGCATCACGTGCCCATACCCGATACCCCAGGGCGAGCCCTCGCCGTAGTGGCGGTTCTCCTCGCCGATGTCGAGGACGTGATGGGCAGTGGTGAACTCGTTGAGCACGCCGATCGGGTACTTGTTGCTGGCGTAGGGGAGCTGCCGCCGGTCCAGCACGCTGACCACGGTGACGTGGTACCCCTCGACGCTGCAGTCGACGGCCAACCGGTCGTCGGGCCGGGTCTCGTGCTCGTCGTAGTGGATGTGGGTGTTGCCGGGATACCAGCCCTGGTCGCCGGGGCAGCACCAGCGGCGCAGGCGGATCTCGGCCTCGACCGTGCCCTTCTCGGGCAGCTCGACGACCTGCCGCGCGGGCTCGTATTCAGTGCCGCGCTCGATCAGGACGTCAGCCCTACCCCTGGGCGCGGACACCTCGAACTCCCCGTCGCTGAAGAAGAAGGGGGTTCCCGGCCCGCGCTTGAGCAAGGCCGCGGCCGGATGGACGAACTGGCCCGAGGAAGAGAGCACGTGGACCTTGGCGTCGAGCCGGGTGCCGGTCGCGCCGTCGAGGATGGTGCCGTGCAGGAGTCCCATGAGGTGATCTCCTTGGTGACCGCAACGGGTGCACTCGTGGCTGCCATAGGGCAGGAAGGCGGTGACAGGGCGGGGCAGGCGATCGCTTCCCGGTTGGCGGGTGGTGTTGTGGTCGATACGAAGGGCCTACCAGGACCGCGGGTCAAGGGGCGACGGTGCAGATGCGGCCGTGGACTTGTGAGCCGGCTTGGTTTTGAGTACCCTGGCCGACCCAGGTGGTCTTCTCGCCCTCCGCGGCCGCGTCTCCGCGCTGGCACCGAAGACGATCGTACGGCGTCATGATGGAACGGGTGGGGGATCGGTGACAGGAAGAGCAGAGGCCCTTTGCGAGCCGTCGTTCTCCCTGTCACCCGGCCGTCTTCTGAGGAGTCCTGGACATGCCCGTCCTTACGCTTGATCAGATCGAGCGGATCAATCGCCAGAGCTTCGGCCTCCTCGAGACCGTCGGCCTGAGGCTGGGGAACGAGCGCGTCCAGTCGATGCTGCTGGCCCGGGGGGCTCGTCCGGGCGACCGGTCAGGGATGCTGCGTCTGCCTCGATCCCTCGTGGAAGAATCGCTCCACGCTGCGCCCAGGGTGGTCGAGTTGGCGTCGCTGGACGGGTCCTCGGTGGAGCTGACAGCCGACGGTCCCAGCGTGTTCTGGACCGTCAATGCCCTGTCGATCGCCGACGGGAAGACCATTCGACCGATCGACGAGAAGGCGTTCATCGATATCTGCCGGGTGGCGCAGCACTGCCCCAACGTTCATGCCACGGTCGCCCCGGCCATCAGTGACTACCCTCCGCACCATCGTGACTTCGTCGGGCTGCGCCTCCTTGCCGAGAACACCACCAAGCACCTGCGGCCCTGCATCTACACGCCGGACGGAACCCTGGCCGTGCGGGAGATGGGAGAGGTGCTGGCAGGGGGAGCCGCCTTGCGGGATCGACCCGTCTACAGCCTGGGATTCACCTCCGTCAGCCCGTTGACCTGGTCGCCGATGGCGCTGGAGGTGTTTATCAAGAGCTCCGGAGCCGGCGTCCCCATCATGGTCAACGCCGAGCCGATCGCCGGCGCGACCGGACCCGTGACGCTGGCCGGGACCCTGGCCCTGGCCAATGCCGAGGCTCTGGGCGGACTGACCATCCTGCAACTGCTCGAGCCCGGCCGCCCCTGCGTCTTCAACCTGGGGTTCAGCCACGTGATGGACATGCGCACCACGGTCACCCGGACCGGTAGCCCCGAGTGCGCGCTGATGCAGGCGGCCGGCGCGGAGCTCGCGCGCAGCCATGGGCTCCCCTCGGCTTCCTGGGCCAGCACCGAGAGCCTGTCGGTCGACGGTCAGGCCTGCTACGAGAAGGTGATGACCGGGCTGATGCACATCCTGTCCACGGTGAACATCATCTGGGGGATCGGCCAGCTCGAAGCGCAGCGCACGGTCTCCCTCCCGCAGATGGTCATCGACGACGAGATCGCCGGAGCGCTCTATCGCCTCCAGCGCGGGATCGAGGTAACCGAG
Organism: Candidatus Latescibacterota bacterium; assembly: GCA_041661365.1. GTDB lineage: Bacteria > Latescibacterota > UBA2968 > UBA8231 > UBA8231 > CAITNQ01. The sequence goes on along the minus strand of JBAZUN010000502.1, from coordinate 832 downwards.
GAGACGCTGGCCTTCGCGACGATCGCCGAGTTGGGCCCCGGGGCCGACTATCTGGGGCACGAGCACACCCTTTCCCACTTCCGCACCGAGGTGCACTACGGCAGCCTGACCTGGACCGATCGCCGCGAGAGGTGGGAGCAGGCGGGGCAACTGGACCTGACGACGCGAGCGGAGGCCAGAGTCGCCGAGATCCTGGCCGGTTCCCCCCCATGCCAGCTCCCGGAGGACGTGCGCCGCAGACTGGCTGCCATCCAGGCGAAGTGGATGGCTCGCGCCAACAGTTGATCCAGGTGCTCATTCTGCTCCTGCAGCCCTCAGCTCCCGTCGGCCGCCCGGCCTCATCGTTCCTGCAGCCGCAGAGCTATTCCAGGGGGAGATTGGCCGCATGCCTGTTCTCCAAGTCACGCAACTGATCGGGGTGTCCGTGCGCCTCCTCGAGGCGGCGGGCGTGCCTGCCGACACGGCGCGGCAGGTAGCCGGGTCGCTCGTCGAGGGTAATCTGACGGGGCACGACTCGCACGGCGTGATCCGCTTGATGCAGTACGTGAGCGGGATGGAGCGCGGGCAGCTCGATCCCCACGCGCAGCTCGAGGTGCTCCGGGAGACGTCGACGACCGCGCTCGTCGACGCGCACTGGGCGTTCGGGCAGATCGCGGCTCGACGGGGGATGGAGATCGCCATCGAGAAGGCGCGGCAGCACGCCCTCGGCGCGGTCGGCCTGCGCCACTCGGGGCACGTCGGCCGTCTGGGCGAATACGCGCTGATGGCAGTGGAGCACGGCATGATAGGTTGGGTGGTCTGCAACTCCTCGCAGCTCACGGCCCCGTACGGC
>JBAZUN010000501.1:0-4303 GCA_041661365.1 Candidatus Latescibacterota bacterium | reverse complement strand
CCTGCGGCGACGAGCCGATGGCCTGCCGCCGGTCTGACCAGATAAGACATCCCCTTGCCAGAAACCTTGCCGCGTTACCACCGCCATGCCGCCGGGCGACCGATGTCGCCCTTATCCTGAGGATCTCTCTCATGCGCCCCTTTGAAGAGCTGGTCAACCCGCGTCGCGATGCCGGTGTTGATCTCGAGCTGTTCCGGGACAGTGTCGCCGCCTTGATCGAAGGCACGGCCCTGCCGCCGCTGTCGTTCCGCCTGGGCGAGGAGACCCAGGCCGAGATCCTGCCCCGGTGCCAGCGTACCCATCGGGCCACGCCGCACGAGGCCGGCACGCAACACGAGCTGACCTATACGGACCAGCGAACCGGGCTGGTCTGCCGACTCGAGATCCTGGAGTACCGCGAGTTCCCGGCCCTCGAATGGGTGGTGCGCTTCGAGAATCGGGCCAAGGCGGCGTCGCCGTCCCTCACCGAGGTGGCGGCCCTGGACCTGGTCTGGCGCTCCGCGGGGAACGCCTTCCTCCACCGCTCCCCGGGCGCGGCCGAGACGATCCGCGACTTCCAGTTCCAGCGCGAGCCGCTGCAGACCATCCGCGAGCCGCGCGCCTCCCTGACCATGGGCGCGGGCCGCGAAGGCCGATCCTCGGTGGACTGGCTCCCCTTCCTCAACCTGCAGACCGGGGAGGACGGCCTGATCGCGGCGGTGGGCTGGACCGGGCAGTGGTACGCCTGCATCGACCGGACCGGCGAGGCGACGCGACTACGGGCCGGGATGGAGGGCTTGTGCCTGTCGCTGGAGCCGGGGGAGTCGATCCGCACCCCGAGCATCCTCCTCGTCTATTGGCGTGGTCTGCCGCTCGATGGTCAGAACCGATTCAGGCGTCTGCTCTTGCGGCACCAGATCCCTCAGATCGACGGTCAGCCGGTGCAGGTGCCCTCGTGCTATGGGGCCTGGGGCGGCTCGCCCACGCCGGTGCATCTGCGGCAGCTCGAGCTGATGGAGGAGAAGAAGCTCCCGTACGACGTGTACTGGATCGACGCGGGCTGGTACGGCACCTCGGAGAAGCCGTGCCCCAACGTCTTCGAGGGGGAGTGGGGGAAGACCGGCGACTGGCGGGTCAACCGGAACTACCATCCCGACGGCCTGGGGCCGCTGAGCCGGTGCGCCCATAAGGCCGGCCTGCAGTTCCTCCTCTGGGTGGAGCCGGAGCGACTCCTGCACGGGGCGCCGATCACCCTGGAGCACCCGGAGTGGTTTCTGCAGCGCGTGCCGGGGCAGCCGCGCGTGCTCGACGAGAATCTGATCCTCGATCTGGGGAACCCGGCGGCCAGGGCGTGGGTCATCGACCTGATCTCGGGGCTGATCGAGGAGAACGGACTCGACTGGTACCGGCAGGACTTCAACATCGCGCCGCTGGAGTTCTGGCGGGTGCACGACGCCCCCGGGCGTCAGGGGCTGACCGAGATCCGCTATCTCGAGGGGCTCTACGCCTTCTGGGACGAACTGCTGCGGCGCCACCCCGGGCTGCGGATCGACAACTGTGCCAGCGGCGGGCGCCGCCTCGACCTGGAGATGATGAAGCGGAGCATCCCGCTTTGGCGCAACGACTACAACTGCTTCGCCCACCTGGATCCGGAGGTGCTGCAGGTCCACGGGTTCGGCCTGACCCACTGGATCCCCCTGCACGCGACCAGCCCGTACAACACGATCCCGGGCGACACCTATCGCTTCCGCAGCATCATCGCGCCCGGGGTTGTCTTCGGCATGGACGAGGGCGGCAATGCGACCTACGACGAGCAGACCTATCCCTGGGACTGGCACCGCCGGATGCTGGCCGAGCAGCGCCGGGCCCGGCCGTTCTGGTACGGTGACTTCTACCCGCTGACCCGCGGCAGCGCCGAGCCCGACGCCTGGGTCGCCCTCCAGCTCCACCGGGTCGATCTGGACGCCGGCGTCCTGCTCGTCTTCCGCCGGGAGGCCAGCCCGGTGACCGCGGCCCAGTTCCAGTTGAATGGTCTCCACACTGATCGGGAATATACCTTCGAAGACGCGGACAGCGGGGAGCGATGGACGGTGTCAGGCCAGACCCTGGCCGATCCAGGACTCCCCTTCACCATGCCGCAACCGCGACTGAGTCGGCTGGTCTTTTACAACGGCCGCTGACGCGGCCAGGCCTCGGTTAACCGGAGGGAGCACCTGTGCACGAGTGGGCCAATCGACGCAGCCGCATCTACTGGTACGACCAGTACGCCCTCAACGAACAGGGGACCGCCTTTGCCCGGTACGATCCGGACCGGATCGCCGGGGAGCTGGTCTCGGTGGGGGCCGACATCGTGGCCCTGTACGCGGCCAACCAGTTCGGCGTCGCCTATTACCCGAGCGACCTGTGGCCGATGCACCCCGGACTCCAGGGCCGGGACTACTTCGGCGAACTGTGCACCCGGCTGCAAGCCAGCGGCATCCGCGTGGTGGCGTACATCAACTGGCTCAACTCGCGCCGGGCCGACTGGAACCTGATCCCCCTCGGGTGCGAGGACCGGTCGAGGTACGCCGAGCAACGGCTCGCTTCCTGGGCCGATCCCGCCGATCCCGACCGCCGGGTGCAGGCCCTTCCCGGCGGCGGCTGGCGCTTCTCCTGTCCGCTCTCCCCGCAGCGCGGGCAGGTGGTCGAGATCGCCCGCGAGATCCTCGCGCGGTACCGGCCCGACGGTTTCCACCTGGACATGTTCCACGGCGTGCCGATCTGCGTCTGCGAGCGCTGCCGGGCGGCCCTGGCACCGATCCTGGGCACCAAGGAGATCACCGCCGCGGTCATCGAGGCGCACTGGCAGGAGTACATCGACTGGCGGTGTCGCGAGAGCGCCGCGGTCATCGGTGGGGTGTCGGCCGTGCTGCGGCAGCACGGGGTGGTGGCGGCCCACAACGCCGGGGTCCCCTTCCTGCCGGTCTCCTACGGCTTCAGCGAGGAGTGGCTCCCCCATCTCGACGTCATGGTCTCCGAGGCCTTCGACGCCTTCCTCTGTCACCCCACCGACCTCAACGCCACCAGCATCGTCGTGCGGCTGGCGCGCGGGTTGGGGATCGCGCCGTGGCTCCTGCGCACCTCGGCCCAGATCCACCACGCCCACTGGCCGATCAGCACGGCCCAGTGGCGGCTCTACGCCGCGGCCGGCAAGGCGAACGGATGCCGCGCCTTCGGCCCCTGCGGCATCGGCGCGTACCCCGACACCACCACGGCCCGGAGGATGCTGGCTCACGTCAAGGCCGGCTTCGACGCGTACATGGAGGACGCCGACCTGGACGAGGGAGCCCGACCCGTGGCGCGGGTGGCCCTGGTCTTCTCCTGGGCCACCCGCCGCTATTTCGGCAGCGGACGGACCAACGGCAGCGTGGCCTGGGCCGAGGAGTTCATGGGCTGGGCCCGCGTCCTCATGGAGGAGCACCTGCCGTACGAGATCGTCGTTGCCGAGCGGGTGACCTCGGCCGAGGACCTGGCCGCGTACGACCTGGTCGTTCTGCCCGGGGTCTGCCACCTGAGCGACGGTTTCTGCGATGCCGTGCAACGGTACGTGCAGCAGGGCGGACAAGTGCTGGCCACCGGCGAGACCTCCCTGGGGGACGAGCGGGGGAACCGCCGAGCTGACTTCGTCCTGGCCGAGCTGCTCGGGGTCCACTGGCAGGGATCCAGCACCGGTCCCTTTGCCGTGGAGCGTCCGGTGGAACCCGAGCCGGCCACGGGGATTCTGCAACAGGTCGCGGCCGTCGGTCAGGTGGTGATCCACAGCCTGGTCGTTGACCCGGCCGGGTCGGTCGCCGGGGTGGAGGATCCGCTTCCCCTGGCCGCAGCCGGATGGCCTCTGGTCGTCGAGCACACGACCGGCCGAGGACGCACCCTGTACGTGGCCTTTGATCTGGGCCGACGCGCGACGCTACACGGGGACGAGCACCTGGAAGCGCTGATGATCGAGCTGGTCGACCGCCTGCTTCCCGAGCGGCAGGTGCGGGTGTCGGGACCCAGGACCGTGGAGGTGACGGTCTGGGAGCAGGCCGATCAGCGACGCACGGTCGTTCACCTGGCCAACCGCACCGTGGCCCACACCCTGCCGACCGACCAGCGGCAGATCCGCGAGATCGTGCCGGTCCACGACCTGGTCGTGAGGCTCAGGCGCGGGGGGAACGCGGCCAGGGTGTCGGCGCGCCAGGCCGAGGCGACCTGGTCTTGCGAGGGGGATGAGCTGGTGATCCGCGTGGCCCGGCTCGAGGCCTACGCCGCGCTGGTCATTGAGGGGTAAGCCGGCGAAGCCTCA
>JBAZUN010000500.1:0-4331 GCA_041661365.1 Candidatus Latescibacterota bacterium | reverse complement strand
GACGTGCTGAGCCTGGGACCCGCGCGGCCGGTCGACCCGGTCGCGGCAGCGCGGCGGGTGCTGGAGTTCGCCGTGGCCGAGGCCCACCGGCCGGCCGAGGGCCGGTACCACTACGGCCTCGACGGGTACCGGCACTGGCTTGAGGAGATGGAGGCAGGACGGGTCAGCCGCGGATTCGGCTTAAGGGTGGTGGTCGGGGCCGTGGCCGAGCGCCGGGCCCAGGCCGGGCCGTACCTACGGCAGGTGGCCCCGTTGTTCCCGGCCGCGGCATCCGGCCTCGAGGAGGCTGCCGCGCTCTACGAGGCCGAGGCCGAGGTTCTCTCTCAGGTCGCCGTGCTCTTCCCGCTGATGGGCCGGGGAGGCGGTGGCCAAGGTCGGCCCGACGACCGCCGGGGAGCGGCTCCGGGCCAGGGGCAGGCCGGACCGCCAGACGCAGGACAGCGGCCGAGTGCTGCACCACCTGCCGGGACCGCGGGCCAACGGCCGGGAGGTCCTCCTGCCGCCGGCGAGCAGCGCGGGGCCGGTGGATGGCAGTCGCGCAGCGCCGAGGCCCGGCGCCAGGCCGTTCCCCTGATCCGCCAGGCCATGGAACTGGAGGAGCAGGCCGTGGCCCGGCTCGAACAGGCCGTGGCCCGGTTGCCTAAGTAGATTCGCGGCAGAACCGGTAGAGGATCAGCGCCGCGGGGTGGTCGACCGATATGGCCACCCCGCGGCGCTCTTGTGCTCCGCGTCGTGGATTCGCTTTTGCCGCTCGGTCCTCAGTCCCCTAGCTGATGCGTCCGAGAAATAAGTTGTGTCATCGAGCGGGCCGAGGCGCCCGGCCAGCTAGGCGCGCGAGCAACAGCGCATCGAGGGAAGATGCGCAGCGCGAGCGGCACAGGGACGTGGCCGGATCGAGAACGATCCGGCACACGACGCCAGGGTCCGTCAGCACCGGCCGTAGCCCAAATGGGCTTTTTCAACGGGCTGCTAGGACGAACCGCAGCCCCACGATCGACTGGTCGACGCGGCCGTACCCATCGTCGCCGCCCAGGTGTCCCACGACCAACACCTCACCGCCGGGGAGCTGCACCGCCTTGGGGTAATAGGGCGTGGCCGGTCCTGGACGCAGCTCGGCAAGCCCGTCGTCCAGGGCCAGGTCGTTCCAGGTTCTCCCCTGGTCGCGGCTCCAGGAGATCCCGGTGGTGGCCAGGTGCAGCAGGCACCCCTCCCGGGTCAGCAGCAGCTCCGGGTGACCGCTGTAGGGCAGGCCGTTGGGAGCTACCGGTCCAGTCTGCCAGGACCGACCGGCCGGACGCAGGCAGGTCTGCAGTCGACCCTCGGCGACCCCGGCCCGCAGCACGATCAGCAGCTCCCCTCCCGGCAGTTCAACCCAGTCGAACTCCTCGGTGTAGACGTAGTCCCGACGCTGATCCACCGAGACCACCGGGATCGCTCCCTCCCAGGTGCGGCCGCCGTCTGCTGAAACGGAGAGCGCTGGGAAGAAATCGGCGAACCAGCCGCTACGCGTGTCCCGCTCCGGGTGCCGCACGAAGTACCCGCCGCCGGCCAGCAGCCGGCCGTCGCGCAGCACCCTCAGTCGCTTGGGCCAGAAGGCCGCGGTCGGGTCGCGGTTGATCGGCTCAGGGGCCGACCAGGAGGCACCGAGGTCGACCGAGCGCTGGAGGTACCCGTCTTGCGGTACCTCGTCGTACGGTAGGTATGGCCCCCACACGCCGCGCACCACGCTGCCGTCGGGCAGGCCGACCTCGGCCTCGCCTGTGGCCCCGTTCATGCAGGAGCGGAAGGGGTCGCTCCCGATAACGGTCCATCCCTGGCCACCGTCGCTCGAGCGGAGATGGACGTTGGCCAGGTCCAGGCCGGTCATGTCGTACTCCTCGCCGTGGCCCTCCGGGGGCCACTCGAGGCGACGGCGCACCTCGGCCGGGGCCTGTGGCCGGTCGCGGAAAGGTCCGGTGGCTTGGGTGAAGGAGCAGAACGCGCTTCCGTCGGGCATGGTCCACAGCCCGCACCAGCAGGTAAACCCAGGGTACTGGGGCGAGTGGTAGAGGTGCAGGCGCTGCAGGTCATCGGCCTTCATCGGCGACTCCTCCGGCAATCTGGTGGCCGTGCGTTCCCCGATTCCTACTGCTGGTCCGAGAGCAGGACCCCGGCCTTGGCCCAGTGGTTGCGGGGGATCTCCTCGATGACCACGGTGGTGCCCTCGGCCTTGGCGCCGGTGGTCTCGACCACGGCGTCGGTGATCGCCTTGACCAGGCGGCGCTTCTGGTCGTCGGTGCGTCCGGTAAGCATCCTGACGGTGACGAAGGGCATCTCGACTCCTTGTGGTTGGTCCGCCTGACGACCTGATCGGCGGGAGCGGTCTGAGGTGTCGGTGATGGCTACTTCAGGGCCGGATCCTGCGTCGCCAGGCAGTAGACCTCGAACTGGCAGGTCTGGCTGGGCAGGTACGCCGGGTCGGCACGGTCGGTATTAAACCGGGCGATGAGCTGGATCGAGCGATGCGGATCAATCACCGCGTCGAGGGGAGCCAGGTCGAAGCGGGCTCGTCCGGCAGCATCGGTACGCGACCTCAATCTCACCCCGCCCGCGGCCATGCGCACCTCCAGGGACTGGGTGCCGTGGGAATCGTACCCGGGCCTGTCCCGCTCCACGTACCACAGCTCGACCTCCCGGTCGGGCAGCGGCTCCCCGCCGCAGGTCAGGGTCGCCGTGTACGCGTTACGCCACCGACGAGCCAAGGGATCGACCTCCCGCTCCAGGGTCAGGCGCACCGGTCTGGTCCGCGGACCTGCCTGCAGTCGGAAGAGGTGCAGGCTGAGGTACTGGTCGTCCCGATCCGGGCCGCTGATCGGGGCGTCGCGGCCGTAGTGGCCGGCGCAGGCCAGGCGGCCGTCGGGCAGGGCGTGGATCCAGGGCTGGTAGACCTCGGGGCCAATGTCCGGTATGCCGGCCAGGGGCCACCAGGTGCGGCCCAGGTCGCCGGACCAGGAGTACCGTCCCGGCCGCAGGCAGCCGACCAGGAGTCCGTCCGCGGTCAGGCAGACGGTCTCGGGGACCTGGTTCTCCTCGCCCAGCCCGGTGCTTCCCAGGGCCTGCTCCAGCGGGCCGGGGGTGAAGGTCCGGCCCTCGCGGTAGACTCGCTGTCGGCCCGGGTGGGGGAAGATCGAGTTGTTGACCAGCAGGAGGTCACCGGAAGGGAGCTCGACGAAGTCGGTCTCGCTGACGTTCTCTCCGGGAAAGACCGGCAGCGGTCCCTGCCAGGTGCGGCCCTGGTCAAAGGAGAAGTAGAGGCACATCTGCATCTCGCGGGGCACGCTCAGGTCGCGGCAGGTGCGCAGGGGACGCTCGGGCGTACCCCATCGCGGCGCCAGCGGCACGCCCAGGACCAGGGTCTGGTCGCGCAGGGTCCGCAGGCGATGCGGATAGCTGCAGCAGCGGTCCGGGTGGAGCGGCGGCATGGTCTGCCAGGTGGCCCCGTCGTCCTCGGAGACCTGCAGGATCTGGTTGGGCGCCACCTCCTCGTCCAGGGAGTAGCTGGCCCACAGGAAGCGGAGGAACCGTCCGTCTGCCGTGCGCGCCGTGCCGAACTGCCCCACGGTGTGGTGGTGCCGGTACGGCTGGCGCGAGACGACCCGCCAAGTCCTCAGGTCGTCGTCCGAGCGCAGGATGACCGCCTCCATGAGGTACTGGGACTTGTCGTATCCGATCGGCAGGCCCATGGCCTGCCACTGGACGGCGGTGCAGCGGGGCAGGGGAGGATCCGGGCGGGTCACCTCCTCACAGGTCAGGTACCATTGGCCGGCCTCGCCGGGGAAGAAGGAGACCCACGAGGTGTACCCCGGGCGCTCAGGCGAACGGTAGACCTGGCGCGACTCGAAGTCGGTGACGGTCAGCGACGGGGAGGACGGCATAGCGGGAACTCCGGATCAGGTTAACACAGGGGGGCCGCGCCGCATCGGTCCACGGTCCGGCGCGATCCCAACGGTTGGTGCGGGCGCGACCGAACCAGGTCCCAGTCCAGTTCGATCCCCAACCCCGAACGTCGGGCCAGCTCGGCCACCTCCACGTACCCGCCGTTCAGGGGGATTGCCTGGGTCTGCACCTGGTTGAACCACGGACGCAGCCGGCAGTGCTCGAGGATGAGGAAGTTCGGCATGGCCGCGGCCGCATGGGCCGCGGCGGCCAGGGCCACCGGCCCGTAGGGGTTGTGGGGCGCCACCCGGATCCCGTAGACCTCGGCAAAGGCCGCGATCCGCATCAGCTCGCTGATCCCGCCGGCGTGGCTGATGTCGACCTGACAGACGTCGATGGCCTGCTGCTCGAACCAG
>JBAZUN010000499.1:0-4332 GCA_041661365.1 Candidatus Latescibacterota bacterium | reverse complement strand
TGGCTGGCCGCCATGCTACCGTCCTACGTGCAGGACGCGTCAGCCTTGGAGATCCAGCTCAAGGGTGTGGCCCACACCGTGTCGGATCGTATAGCCCGACTCACGGTGACGGCCAAGGACTCCCTGGTAGTCCAGCGTCTGGTGGTGGAACTGAACGGCCAGCGCTTGCCTGTCCCATCCTTCCCGCCCAGCACTGAGGTCGAGGTTGCCGTCCCTCTGACCCTGCAACTGGGCAGGAACCTGATCACGGCACGGGCTGCGACGGGCAAGGCACGAACCTCTACGCTCGTGGCGGTGACTTACGATGGCGGTGACGACCAGCAGCCCCCGGTGGTGCAGGTTGTCGCGCCCCAGAGTGATGAAGAGACCGCGGATTCGGTGGCCGTCCTCTATGGGTATGCCGCTGACGATGTCAAGGTGGACGGTGTCACCGTGGCAGGCCGGCCCGTTCTGCCGTGGGATGGCATACTCCCCGACCGCGGAACCAAGGATCTGTCCATCGAGCCCCTTTCGGCGGACGCTGGCGACCGATTCGCGTGGATCTCACCGCCGCTACCGTTGGCCGTCGGCTGGAACACCCTGGTTGCTAGCGCCCGCGACCTGAAGGGCCGCAGCACCGAGCAGGCCATCAGGCTCTTCCGCCGGCCGCGTTTCGCAGGCGAGCGCTGGGCGGTGGTCGTCGGGGTGTCCGACTACCGCAATGGCATCGCGCCCCTGCAGTATGCCGACGATGATGCCCGTGCCTTCTGCGAGTTCCTTCGCAGTCCAGCGGGAGGCGGCTTCGCACCGGAGAAGGTGCGTCTTCTGGTTGATGAAGGTGCCACTACCCAGGCCCTGCGCGACGCTCTGAATGTCTTCCTGGCTGCCGCTGGCCCTGAGGATCTGGTCGTTTTCTATTTCTCCGGCCATGGGGGCGCTGACCCGGCCCGTCCCGACCTGCTTTATTTCCTCACCTTCGACGCCGACCCGGATCGCCTGGCCTCAACGGCGTACCCCATGGAGGACGTGGAGCGCGCCTTGCAGCGCTACGTCGTTGCCAAGCGAGTGCTGCTCCTGGCCGATGCCTGCCACAGTGGCGGCATCGCAGCCCCGACGCGGGTCGCCATGAAGGGCGCTGATGACGGCAGTGAGCTGATCAACCGGTACCTGCATGCCCTGGGAGCCACCCAGCCCGGCTGGGCGATGCTCTCGGCCAGCATGGCTCGCGAACGCTCGCAGGAGGGAGCCCAATGGGGCGAGGGCCATGGTGTCTTCACCTACTACCTGCTCAAGGGCATGCAGGGTGATGCAGACGACGACCGGAACGGCGTGGTCACCCTGGGTGAGCTGGTCGACTACACCCGCCGACGGGTGCAGCAGGATACCAAGAACACCCAGCACCCCGACCCGAGTGGCGATTTCGACCCTAGTCTGCCCATGTCAGTGTTGCGAGCCGAGTAGAGGAGACCTGAGGTGCGCTGGCGAGCTGCCATCTGCGCCTGGTTGTGCGCTTGGCTGGTCGGCCCTGTCGCGGGCCAGGAGCCGTCGCGCTCGCTGCAGCTCTTGGCGGACGGGGTGGCTGCATACCAGGAGCGCGACTGGCAGGGCTGCACTGACGCGCTCGAGCGAGCCTTGGCCCAAGGGTTCGCCGATCCGTTGACCCACCTCGACGCATTGGTGCTTGCCGGCCGCGCCTACGCCGCGTTAGGGGAGCAGGAGAGGGCAACGGCCCACTTCCGGCAAGCCCTGGAAGCGCAGCCTGACTACCGGCTGGACCCTTCAGACCCGAACGGCCAAGCGGAGTTTGCCGCTCTGCTGGCTCCTTCTATACCAGCGTCGGCCCAAAGTGGGCTCCCGACCGGGAAGATCTTGCTCGCGGCGCTGGTACTGGGTGGCGTGGCCGCTGGGCTGCTGCTCCTCGGGGGTGGTGGTGGCGGTCAGGCGGTCGGTGTCATCACGGGCGTGGTGAAGCTGCCGTGACGGAGCCGCGCTTCAGCCGCCCGATGGCGCGCTTGATCCGGATCGGTGTCGTGGCCTGCAGCCTCCTCGGCATGCTCGCTGTGACCCGTGTCTGGACCGGCTGCGACGGGGATTCGCCGGCAGGTCCCACGCAGGGAACCGGCTCGCTCTCGGTGTCCCTGGTCTGGCCGACCGCCAGGACCGCCGGCGCGCTCTACGACACCCTCTCGGTAACCATCAGCGGCGGGGGCATGGACCCCATCGCCCGGGATTTCCCGATCACTCCCGAAGCCATGGAGGTTTCCTGGCAGATCTCGGACGTGCCGGTCGGAGACCGCACGGTAGCGATCGTGGTGGTGGGACGGACCACCCCGGGTGGCCCGCGCCAGCGGCTCTACGAGGGTAGCGTGTCAGTCACCGTGGCGGAGGGACGCACCGCTGCGGCTGCCGTCCCTGTGCAGCCCGTAGCCCTGGTTGTCCACGCCGGCACCCTCCAGCTCAGCACTGCTGTCCTCTCGGTGGGTGACACCTTGGTGGCCCGGGTCGTCGATGCATCAACCAGCCACACGGCACCCGCGTACCGCTGGGACTGGGGCGACGGGTCATCAACCAACTGGAATCGCTCCTCTTCGGCTGGCCATGCCTATCCGGCCGTAGGGCAGTATGAGGTTAGGGCCAGCGTGGGGGACTCGATCTCACCCTCCCTGGCCCCCCAGACCCTCACCGCCACAGTGACCGTCCACCGCCGCAACCAACCTCCGGTGGCTCGCGCTGGCCAGGACCAGTGGGTAGCTCTGGGAGCCGAGGTCCACCTGGACGGGTCCGGCAGCGACCCTGAATCCGACGTCCTGACATACCAGTGGGTGCAGTTGTCCGGGCCGACCGCAAACCTGGCTCCACCGAACTCGCCCAGCCCGGTATTCGTGGCGGCCTCGCAGGGCGTGTACCAGTTTTCGTTCACGGTCCGTGACAGCGCTCTCGCTAGCCTGCCGGACACGGTCGTGGTATCGGTGCTGGCGTTCGCCGCCGTCGTCCCGGATACCATCAGTGCCCATCTCACTGCCGGACGCATTGCGCTGGACGGGTCGGCCAGCTACCCCCGCGATGGGACGCTGGTCTACCACTGGCGGCAGGTGCGCAGCAAGGCAGAGGTGCGGCCTGAGTACCGGGCCCTGTTGGCCCGGTTCGTGGGGATTTCCGTGCTGGGCACGCTTTCCGACAACGACAGCGATGCCGCCGATCGGGTCTCCTTCGAGCCAATCGAGGGCTGCGGTCTATACGTGTTCACCCTCGCCGTGGAGAGCCGCCAGACCGCAACCTGGAACGGGCCCGACACGGTTTACGTGCTGGTGCGCAGTGCGCCCCCAACGGTTTTTGTCGACGCCCCGGCGCAGGCGGTTGCCGGCGACACCGTGCTCCTCAGAGCCACGGCGACCGATGACCTCAACGAACTCGCCTACCGTTGGCGGGGCAGTTCGGCAGCGCAGCTGTCGGACACGACTGCGCCCAACCCAACGTTTACACCGAGTCAGGCCGGGCAGTTCCGCTTCACCGTGGTGGCCGTCGACGGCGATCCGCAGGAGAGCGAACCATGCGATGTCGTGGTCTCGGTCATGGCGCGCCCTTCGGCCACCAACCATCCCCCCGTTGCCGATGCGGGCCCTGACCAAGTCGTGCACGCCGGCGACACGGTCAACCTGGACGGGAGCGGCAGCAGCGACCCGGATACAGGGGATGTGCTGAGTTACGCTTGGGCTGTGCCGGCTGGGGTTACCTTGAGCAGCACCACGATGTCGCGGCCGACTTTCACCGCCGGGGGTGTAGGGATCTACCGGTTCGGATTGGTGGTCAGCGACGGGCGAACGAGCAGTTCGGCAGACTCGGTGGTGGTGACGGTGGCTAACCGGACGCCGACGGCCAACGCGGGTGACGATCAAGCGGTTAGTGCTGGAGCGATAGTGCAGCTGGATGGCACCGGCAGCCGTGATCTGGATGGTGATGCTCTCTCCTACACCTGGACGGCGCCGGCCGGGGTAACCTTGAGCAGCTTGACGGCGTCGAGGCCGACCTTCACGGCCGGGGGGATGGGTAGCTACGAGTTTGGCTTGGTGGTGAGTGACGGGCGAGCGAGCAGCGCCGCTGACTCAGTGGTGGTGATGGTCCAGGCCCCAGATCGGGTGCCGCCGGACTTGACAGTGAGCCTGCCTGGCGGCGCGACCATGGACTTCATGTGGATCGCGCCCGGAGCCTTCACCATGGGTGATGCGGACTTGGGAGAGCCTCCGCATCAAGTGACACTCACCCAGGGATTCTACCTCGGGCAGTACGAGATCATGCAGGGGCAGTGGCAGGCAGTGATGGGGACCACGCCATGGGCGGGGCAGCAGTACGTGC
>JBAZUN010000498.1:0-4341 GCA_041661365.1 Candidatus Latescibacterota bacterium | reverse complement strand
AGGAGCAGGCGATCCGGATCTTCAACGAGATCGTCGGCAAGGAGCCGTCCACTGCCGAGGGGTGGCTCGACCTGGCCCGGTACTACGTCGGCCAGGAGGAGTTCGACCAGGCCGACCAGGTCATGGGGCGCGCGGTCGCGGCGGTTCCCGACAGCCCCCAGGTCTACCTGTTTTGGGGCACCGCCATGGAGCGGGCCGATCGCTTTGACCGGGCCGTGGAGGTCTACCAGCGCGGCCTGGGACGGTTGCCGGCCGAGCCGAGGCTCTACCTCTACCTGGGACTGGCCCTGGAGCATCGGGAACGGTGGGAGGAGGCGATGGCGGCCTACCGTCAGGGGTTGGAGGGCGCCGCCGAGCCGATGTCGGACCTGCGCGTCCGCTGGGGGATCGTCCTTGCCCGTCAGGAGCGGTGGGAGGAGGCGGTCGCCCAATTCCGCGAGGCCCTGGCCATCGCCCCGGAGAGCGCCGACGCCCTCCTTCAGTGGGGGCTGGTCCTCCAGCGACAGCAGCGCTGGGAGGAGGCGGTGGACAAGCTCGGCGAGGCGGCCGAGGTGGGGACGGCGGACACCCGCGTCCTCTTCTACCTGGGGGCCGGACTCGAACAGGCCTCCCGCGAGCTCGACCGCCGCGACTACTTCGACCGGGCGGTGGCCACCTTCAAGCGCCTGCTCGAGATCGATCCCGACGACGCCTATACCCTGAACTACCTGGGGTACATGTTCGCCGAGAAGGGGATGAACCTGACCGAGGCGGTCGAGATGCTCCTCCGGGCGGTCGAGCTGGAGCCGGGGAACAGCGCCTTCTACGACAGCCTGGGCTGGGCCTACTTCCGGCTCGGCGAGCTGGCCCGCGCCGAGGAATACCTGACGCGGGCCCTGGGCGCCTTGACCGACCACGACTCGGACGAACAGGCCGTGATCTTCGACCACGCCGGGGACGTGGCCCGGGCCCTGGGCAAGGAGGACGAGGCCCGCCGGCACTGGTCCCGCGCCCTGGAGCTGGGGCCCGAGAACGAGGCCGTGAGACGGAAGCTGACCCCTTGAGTCAGACCGCTTCCCGCCGCTGCCAGGGGGGATGGGCGGTCGTCGTTGTCGGCCTGCTGCTGAGTGGGTGCGCCCCCATGGTGGTGCGCCCCGGTTGGGATCCCCATACCGAGGTCATCGCCCTGTTCGCTCCGACCGCCGATCCGCTGGCCGGGATCGACAGCCTGCTGGCCGAGGCGCGGGTCACCGTGCATCAGGGCCGCCGGCGCGAGAGCGGCATTGCCCTGCTGCGGCGCTGCGGCCCGGACCTGGTCCGCCTCGACGTGCGTGGCCCCCTCTCGTCCCAACTCTTCAGCGCCCTGGTCGAGGGGGACAGCCTGACCCTCTGGGGACCGGCCGCGGGTGGAGCCTGGAAGGGGGCGGTCCAGGGGCCGCTGCTGGCGCGGATGACCGGGGTCGATCTGGCGGGGTACGATCCGACCAGAGCCCTGCTCGGGACGGTCCTGCCGGCCTCCCCCGAGTGGATCGGGCCGCCCGTCCCGGTTCGCGGTGAGTTGGTCGAGGTCGAGGTCGCCGGACCCGGACCTTTCCGGCAGGTCTGGATCGACCGGCGGCGGGGTCTGATCCGGCGCGAGGTCGTGCTGGGGCTGGACGGCCAGGTGCGGCTCGATCGCCGGTTGGCCGACTACCGGGCCGTGGGGTCGCTACTGCTGCCCGGCCGGGTCGAGGTGTGGCGGGAGGACGGCGTGGGCCTGGTCTTCGAGTATCGTCGCTGGGTCATCGGCCCGGTCGGCGAGCCGGACCGGTTGCGGCGGGACCTGCCGCGGTCCGGGGTGCGGCGGGTCGAGTCGGTCACCGATCCGACCGGTGGTCCCGCTGCCGATTGACAGGGGGAGTGCCGTTCCTTACCAAGTAACAACCAAACCGAACATTCACCGGTGCCCATCCTTTTTGGAGCGGCACCCGGCATCCTCAGCCCGTTGACAAGGAAAGGGACGAGATGGCAAAACTGAGAGTCGGCATGATCGGCGGCGGCGGCCCGGGGAGCTTCTTCGGGATGGTGCACAACCGGGCCATCTCCCTGGACGCGAGCCGGGAGCTGGTGGCCGGCGCCCTGCGGACCAACCCCAAGGCCTCCCTGGCCGCGGCCCAGGCCTGGGGGATCGAGGGGTATCCCGACTATCAAGCCATGCTCGCGGCCTGTCAGTCGGGGCAGTTGGCCCTGGACTACGTGACCATCGTCACCCCGAACTTCGCCCACTACGCCCCGGCCAAGGCCTTCCTGGCCGCCGGGATCCCGGTCCTCTGCGAGAAGCCGATGACCATGACCGTCGAGGAGGCCCAGGAGCTGGCCCGTCTGGCCAAGCGGAAGCGGGTCCCCTTCGTCTTGGCGCACACCTACACCGGCCACCCGATGATGATGTTCGCCAAGGAGCTGGTGCGGGCCGGTGGGATCGGCGAGGTCCGCAAGGTCGAGTCCTGGTACAACCAGGGCTGGCTGGCCAGCCCGCTCGAGCGCAGCGGCCAACAGCAGGCCTCCTGGCGCACCGATCCCAAGCGCACCGGGATCTCGAACTGCGGCGGTGACATCGGCACCCATGCCTTCATCGCCGCCACCTGGGTCACCGGGCTGGGGGTCAGCCGGGTCTCGGCCCGGCTCAACTCCTTCGTCAAGGGGCGGGTTCTCGACGACGACTTCAACGTCATCGGCGAGATGACCAACGGCGCCACCTGCCTGATCACCGCCACCCAGATCGCCATCGGGTATAAAAACGACAACGGCTTCCGGATCTTCGGCACCAAGGGTTCCCTGGAGTGGCACCAGGAACGGGCCGAGAAGCTGCTAATGCGCCGCGGCGAGGTCGACGAGATCTACTGGATCGGGGCCGGCTTCAGCTTCATCCCGGCCTCGGTGAAGCCGTATCTGCGGATGCCGCCCGGCCATCACGAGGACTTCTTCCCGGCCCTGGCCAACCTGCATCAGACCATGGAGTTCACCCTCCGCCGGCGGGCCGGGGACAAGACCGCGCCCGAGCCGTTCCCGCATCCGGGGGTCGACGAGGGGGTGGCCGGGATGCGGTTCGTCCGGGCCGCCGTGGCCAGCTCGAAGAAGAAGGGGGCCTGGGTCAAGGTCTGAGGCTGCGCACCACACCACCACATGCACGGCCGGTCCGCCAGCGCGCGGGCCGGCCGCTGCCTTTTCAGGATGCGCCGTGACGAGAAGGCTCTGCCTCGGCTTTACCGGTCGTAGCGGATGCGGGGATCGAGCCAGGCGTAGAGGACGTCGGCCAGCAGGTTGATCAGGATGAAGACCGTGGCCAGCAGGAGCACCCCTCCCTGCACGGCGCGGAAGTCGCGGGCCTGAACCGCCAGCAGGAGCCAGCGGCCGACCCCGGGCCAGGCGAAGACCGTCTCGGTGATGATGGCGCCGCCCAGCAGGTACCCGAACTCAAGGGCGATCACCGTCAGGGTCGGGATGAAGGCGTTCTTCAGGGCGTGCCGCAGGATCACCGCCTGCTCGCTTAGCCCCTTGGCCCAGGCCGTGCGGATGTAGTCCTGGCCGAGCACCTCGAGGAGGCTGGCCCGCATCATCCGGGCGATGACCGCCATCGGCACGGTGCTCAGGGTCAGGGCCGGCAGGAAGAGGTGCCAGAGGGTGTTCCCCAGGGCCCGCCAGTCGCCGCGGAGGAGGGCGTCGAGGGTGTAGAAGCCGGTGATCGGCGCCAGCAGCACCTCGGTGCTCAGCCGGCCCGAGACCGGGAAGGCCGGCACCAGCACGGCCAGGAGCAGGATGAGGATCAGGGCCAGCCAGAAGATCGGCAGGGAGATCCCGGCGGTGGCCAGCACCATGCCGACGTAGTCCGCGGCCCGGCCCCGCCGCATGGCGGCGGCCACCCCGGCGCCGATCCCCACCACCACGGCGATCATCATGCTGGCCAGGGTCAGTTCGCAGGTGGCCGGGAAGCGCTGGAAGACCTCGACCGTGACCTTCTCGTGGGTGCGGATGGAGCGTCCCAGGTCACCGCTGAGCAGCCCGCCGGCGAAGTGCAGGAACTGGACGTGGAACGGCTGGTCCAGGCCCATCTCGACCCGCAGGGCGGCCAGGGTCTCGGCGTTGGCCCGCTCCCCCAGCATGACCTGGGCCGGGTCGCCCGGAACCAGGTAGAGCATGAGGAAGACCAGCAGGGAGATCCCCGCCAGGGTGGGGACCAGGAGCACCAGCCGCTTGAGGACGAACCGGTGCACGGGTCAGGGGGCGAGGGAGACGTGGCGGAACCAGTGGCTGCCGGTGGGGTGCAGGGCAAAGCCGTGCACCCGGCGCTGGAAGGCCATGGTCTGGGTGGCGTGGACCAGGGGC
>JBAZUN010000497.1:0-4360 GCA_041661365.1 Candidatus Latescibacterota bacterium | reverse complement strand
GTGCGGGATCATGTCGCCGGCCCGATCCCGCTGGATCGTCGGCCGCCAGTCGCCGAAGCCCTCCTGCAGGGGCTGGACGAACTGCTCCTCGGGCAGGTCGCGGCAGAAGGCGAAGAACCGCTCGAGGAAGGGGACCACCCGGGGGTCGCGGCGGTGCTCGTGATGGTGGATCAGGGCGTCGATCATCACCATGTGCGGCCACAGGTCGACCAGGTTCTGGCCGTTGCCACCGCGGCAGAGCCGCTGGTTCTCGGCGCCTAAGTACCCGTCCGGTCGCTGGCCGGTCAGCATGGCCTCGAGCCAGCGCTGGGCCTCGGCCAACAGCCTTTTCTCGCCGGTGAGGACGGCCAGGTCGTGGAAGCCGCGGAACCAGTACGGCTGCTCCTCCCAGCCGTCCTTGCTGCCGCCGAGCCAACCGTTGTCCGGGGTCAGGAAGGAGCTGATCTCGGTCAGCCGGCCGGTCATGCCGTCGGCCATCAGCGCAAGCTGGTGGGCCAGCCACCCTCGCGGCTGGATGCTGCCGAGCGGGAGCTTGACCAGATGGCTGGCGGCCAGCGGGGCCTGGTGGGTGGGGTAGAACGGATTGCGGGTATCATTGGCCGGTGCGGCCACGACGCTGACGTGCATGGTCGGGACTCCTTGGTGGTTAGTCGCGGTCCACCCTGATCCGCACGGTGAAGACCGCGTCGTGCTGGCCCCAGGGGCCGGGCGCGCCGTGCCAGCCGTTGGCCAGGCGATCGTAGGACAGGAGCACCTCGTCCGGTCCGATTGCGACCATGCCGGTGTACGAGGTGCTCAGTCCGGACTCGCCCTGGGCCCTGCAGAACGCCTCGGGGAAGCGCATCGCCGTATCAGCGGCCCCGGCGTTGTGGTGATCGGCCAGGTTGAGCCGGTGCCAGCGCCGGCCGTCGCCCTCGGGACAGACCCACAGGAACAGCCCGGTCCGGCCGCCGGACAGGAGCAGCACCCCGTTCTCCAGGCAGACGAGCTGGGGCTCGACCGACCAGGCACCGTCCAGGGCCCGCGGCCTTGACCAGGTGCGGCCCTCGTCCTCGCTCTCGCTGGCGTAGTACGGCTGCTCGTTCCCCGAGCCCACGCGGTACACGCAGAGGATCCGACCGTCGGGCAGGCGCGCGCTGTTCGACTCGTCCGGCCCCTCTACCCCGTCGGGGATCTCCTCCCACGAGGCCACGGTGGAGAGGTACTCCCAGTTCCGCCCCCCGTCGCCGCTGGTCATGGCGACATTGGTGTATTTGGGATCGCCGCTGAAGGTGCCGTAGAAGGTGGCGAAGAGGCGGCCGTCGCGCAGGGGGAGCACATTCCCGTTGGTCAGCAGGCAGAGCTCGTCCTCGTGGTACGGGGCCAGGTCGCGGGGGAACCCGTGCAGCTCCACCGGCACCGGCTCGGTCTGCACGGTCCCTTCTTCGGTAAGGGTGACCTGCCACCCCTGGGCCCGGGTGTTGCGGCTATCTCCAGGGGTCAGGGGCCACTGCTCGTACGGCAGGATCAGCCGACTGCGGGGACCGCACCGGGCCGAGACCGGGCCGTAGGTGATCCGGCCGGCCTCGCGCCAGGTGGCGCCGCCGTCCCGGGTGAGGAACAGGACCCCGGGCCAGTTCCCCTGGGCCTTGTCGTCGGCCAGAACCACCTCGCAGAGGATCTCCTCCCCGTTGAACGGATGGACTGAGGAGAACCACAAATGTCCGGTGGCGCGGCTCACCTCGACCGGGGCTTGGATCCTGACCGTGCATCCGGGAACCGCGTACGCCTGCGCGTTCATGGCTGTCTCCCAGGGTGAGGGGAAGCGTGCTCTGTGCGGCCGGCCCGGATCACCCGGTCGACCAGACCGCCGGGCTGACAGGGACCATCCAACGGCAACCCGGCCAAGGCCGCGGGCATGGCCCAGAGCATGAGGTTCTGATAGTAGTCGGCACCGAAGGCCCGCTGGCCGGTATCGGCCTCGCCGCGGACCGTGTTCGGCGCATCCCAGGTGTATCCCCACTGGCCGTTCAGGGTGCGCAGACAGCGGTGGAGCAGGTCCAGGCCGAACTCGCGCTGGCCCTCGTAGAGGAGGGTCATGGCCAGCAGGTAGAGCTCGGGCGGGAAATAGGAGTAGGTGCCGTACCCGCCCACCCGAGCCGGGGTGCCGTCCGGATTGGCGTAGTTGACCGCGCCGGACTGGCTCAGGCCGCAGTTGACGCGGCGCAGGGTGTCGAGGGTGGTGGCCACCCGCTCGTCCGGAAAGGCCCCGGCCACCCCGTGCGCGCGCGTCACCCACTGGCCGTCGAGCTGGTATCCGAAGATCAGGTCCGAGCGATTATCGGTCTCAGGCTCGTTGAAGTTGCGGTAGTACTGGCCGGCCCACAGGTGTTCCTCCAGGGCCGCAGTCCCGGCCTCCAGCCAGGCCTGGCACTGCCGCGCGTATCCATCATCCCCCATGGCCCTGGCCATGCGCTCCATCAACCGTACCTGGGCCAGCCGCACCCCGCCGGCATGGGTCACGTACCCCTTCCATCCCGGCTCCGGCGCCTCGAACCACTCGGTGTCGCCCAATCCCCCCTGGTCAGTCCCCGGCTGCGGCATGGCCACCACCTGGGCCGGACCGTACGCCGGTCGCAGGTTGAGCGAGTGGTCGTTGCACCGCTTGAGCGACTCCCAGAACTCGGCGAGGAAGGCCTCGTCCCCGGTGGCGCGCCAGTACCGGTCGGCCATGACGATGTAGCAGGCAGCGTTGAGCACGGTCTGGTACCCGGGGATCGGCTTGGTCAGCTCGTACGGCGGCCGGTGCTCGGGGTCCTGGGCCGTGGCGCCGCCGAAGATCCAGGGCGGTCGACCGTCGGGGAACTGATACGCCTGGTACGCCCGCAGGGTCGACAGGGCCGCGCGCGGGAAGAAGTAGACCAGGGGGATGTTGCCGTAGAAGGAACAGGGTAGGCACTCGATCTGCGGGCAGCCGCGTGGGCACTCGTTGAGACCGAAGATGCCGTCCTCGGACCGGCACCAGTCGCCGACCGGCGGCCGGGCCTGGCCCCAGACGCTGCACTCGGGGATCAGATGCAGGTTGTTGATCAAGCTGTCGGCCAGCCAGCCGGGCAGCTCGGGCGCGGCGTAGAGCGCCTCCTGCCAGGCGATTACCCGGCGCAGCAGGTCGTCGCCCTCGCGGGCCAGCGTCCGGGCTGCGGCCAGGGCATCGGGCCAGTGGCGCGCGTACATGTGGGTGAAGGAGGCGGTCTCGGTGTGGCGCGGCGAGCCGCCCGAGCGCCAGTGCGGTGCGTGCCAGGTCAGCATCACCCGCCACGACCGGGACGCGCCCGGCTTCAGGTCGAAGGCCAGGGACAGACTCGCGCCGGTCTCGCCTGCCCCGGGCGCCGGCAAGCCGCGCTCGATCCCGGCCCAGGCGGTGCCGTCCGTCCCGAGCAAGCCGCCCGTTTGCACGGCGTCCTCCCCCACCGCGGCCAGCACGTAGGCCATGTCCCACGGGTCGCCCTGGTACGGCCTCGACACCCGAACCCCGCTCAGCTCGCCGGCCAAGGTCTGGCGCTCGGCTTGGGGCGCCCCTTCCTCGGCCGGGAACCCCGGGAAGCTGATCGCCAGTACCCCATGCTGACGCTGCTGACTCGGGTTGCGCACGGTCAGGTCAAAGACCGCACCCGGCAGCATCGAGATGACCTCGTCGCCCGGGATGAACCGCGACCAGGCCCGCAGCCCGACTGCAATGGGCGCGCCAGCGGTGAACTCCAGGTCGGCGATCGGGAAGTGGCCCCAGTAGTCGATCGACTCGGCGATCTCCACGCCGTCCAGCCCCAGGTCGAAGTAGCTCGGGGTGTAGTCCAGGGCCGGGAAGGTGACGATGCTCTGGTTGGGCACGGGCCGGTCGCGCTTACCCAGGCGGTCGGAGACCAGGACCCAGGTGCGGTCGCCGCAGCTCAATCCCAGCAGCGGCACGTTGAGCAGCAGGCGCGGCTCGACCAGATGGTTGAAGACCGTGCAGTACCCGAGGGTGCCGTTCGGCTCCAGGTCCAGGCATCCGGTGTCCAACCCCCCGAGCGGCATGCCGCAGGTCGGCCGCGGCTCGCCGCGGTAGACCATCCCGGTTACCGGAAGGCTGTACCCCGCGGCCGCGAACCGCTGCCAGGTGGCGTGGAGCAGATGGGGCGGGAACAGACGGGCAGGGATCGGCGCCACGGGATCTTACCTCGCGCATGGAGCAGGGAGCCGCGGATCAGCAGCGATCGAGCGCGGACAAGATAGGGCGGGCGCGAGGGGATGGCCAAGGACCGATCGGGCAGGAGGCTCGTGGAGGGGGTCTCCGGCCTGCCGGCCGGGCGCGGGCCGGAAGGAGGAGAGGCTGATCAGGGGG
>JBAZUN010000496.1:0-4366 GCA_041661365.1 Candidatus Latescibacterota bacterium | reverse complement strand
CAGCCGGTAGAGGAGCAGCCGGTCCACCGGCCCGGTGATCACTACGGTTTCCGGTTGGGCCAGTTGGAGCTCGGGCCACAGCTCGGCGAGTCGCTCGCAGGCCGCGATCTCGAAGGCCAGGGCCCGCTCCTCGAGCGAGTAGACCAGGCCGTCGTCGAGGAGGATGCGACCGAGCCACTGGTACAGCTCGGCCATCCCTTCCCCGCCGCGGGTCCGCTTGCCGTAGTCCAACTGGCGGCGTAGCCGGCGCAGGCTCTGGTTCTCCACCAACCGGTGGAAGGCCGTCAGCTCCTCGGGTGTGATCGCTCCGCTCCCCCGGACGAGGCGTCCGGACTCACTCGTTCCGCCAGTATCCGTCGACGCCGCGCACGACGTGGCGCTTCTCGCCCTGGCGCAGATGGGGCATTACCGCGCCGGTACCCTGGTCACGATGGGCGATGAGGTAGTGAGTCTCGTCGTCCGGGTCTGGCATGATCATGTAGGGCACGCGGCGGGTGCTGCCCGCCACCCGCGTCTCGACCCGGCCGACCAGGATGCCCCTCAGCCGCTCCTCGTCGGTGAGGCCCATCTGGTTGTCCTCTTCAGCCTTCCCCTGCGGCTGCCCCTCCTGCTGAGCCTCAATCGCGGCGTACCGCTCGTCGCTGATCTTCTGCTCGATCATCTGGATCAGCTCGCCGCCTCGTCTGCGGATCTCGTTCAACTCGTCGCCGGGCATGTCCTTGAAGAGCCGCCGCAGACGCCGCTGCAGGAAGTTCTCGGCCTGACGACGGGCCTCCTCGATATTGGTGGTCTCCCGGTAGAACTCCTCGATGCACTGACTGATCTTGAGCATCCGCAGTTCTTTGCGGAACCGGGTCCGCTTGGTCGCGTGGTCGATCAGGGAGACCAGGCAGCGCATGTCCGCCGCCGGCCGGACCCGCACCTGGGGATCGGTGGAATGCAGCAGATCCGAGAACTGAGCCACGGTCTGGTGGCGGAGGAGATCGAGGAAATCCAGCCCGATGGTCATGCGGGGGATCTTCTCCACCCCCCGCTTGACGACGTAGTTGTACGGCGGCAGCCGGACCGACATCATGCGGATCTCGTGGTCCCGGCGATCCATCACCTCGAGCAGTTGCTGCATCAGCTCCTTGGCGCCGTTCAACTCCTCCACCAGCTCCATCAGGTCCGGCCCCGAGGGATTCTCGGTGACCACGACCTCCTGGTGACGGATGAGAAAGGCCAGGGCGTCGTCGGCCACCGGGTTCATCTTCTGCATCGATTCGAAGACCTGCAGATAGCGGACGACCTGGTCGACCACCTCCCGAACCTTCCGCTCCAGGGCGTCCCGCGCCTCGCCGTGAAGGATGGTGTTCCGCACCCGGTCGGCCTCGGTCTGGTCGATCTCGCCGCGGCGGAGGCGCTGGTCCACCTGATTCAGCTCGCGGAGATCGTCCGCCTCGGCTTCGGACAGGGTTCCCTGGGCCACCAGGCTCGGCAGGCGCTGAGGCACCTTCTGCAGCTCGGTCTGCTGCAGGGCCGCGTGCCGCTCTTCCTGCTGCTGGAGCCGCTCCCGGGCCTGATCGGCCTCGATCTCGCCCAGCTCCACGGCCGCGGCGACCTCCGGATCGGCCATCGGAGGTGGAGCTGCCGGCTTAGGGGGTGGCGGTGGCGGCGATAGGACGACCCGGAGCGCCGGAGCCGGACCGGCCGCGGCCTGAAGGACGACGAGGGAATGCTGCAGGCAGTTGAGCACGTCGATCTGGCCGGGGCTGACGTTGACCTCCTCCAATAGGTCGCGCACCCGATCCTGCCGACCGAAACGGGCGATCGACCGAGTCCCGTGGGACTGCACCTTCCCGACGTCCCAGCGCAGCTCCAGCACCCCCTTGCCGAAGGCTCGTTTGACCCCGTTCTGCACCCCGCGGGCCACGTAGGTGTCCGGGTGCCGCGAATTGACCGTCTCGATCATATCCTGCAGCGCCCGTCGGACCCTCGGGGCCGGGTCACGACCGGTCAGCAGGCGGTACTCGTCCTCCATGGCCTTGAGGTACTGCGGCACGGTGATGAGGGGCTGGCCCAACTCCAGGCGACGGCGGACTCCGGCCCACAGGCCGGACACCGGCTCCCCCTGGAGGGAGTCCAGAACCTCTGGCGCCGAGGACGAGCGATTCGTCTGGGTCACCGACTTCAACCAGAGGCGGCAAGATAGCCGGGAAGGCGGGTGGTCTCGTCGGTCTCGGCAACGGCGAGCTGCTGCCGCGTCAGGCCGGAGACGTCGAGCAGATCCGCTCCCTGGAGTCGGGCGCCGGCCAGATCGGCGCCTCCCATGCGGGCCTCGTGCAGCACGGCCTGACGCAGGTCGACCTGGCGCAGATCGGCTCCCTGTAGATCCGCCTGCTGCAGCAGGGCGCCCTGGAGATCGGCCTGGCGCAGATCGGCCATGTACAGGTTGACCCCCACCAGGAAGGCCGCCTTGAGATCAGCCGCCCTCAGATCGGCCTCGAGCAGATCAGCGCCCTGCAGGTCGGCCTTCTGGAGGTTGGCCTTCTGCAGATCGGCAGAGCGCATCTCGGCCTCACCCAGCCTGGCTTCCGAGAGCTGGGCCCCGCGCAAGTCAGTCCGGTAGAGGTTGGCCTTTTCGAGGTTGGCCCGGCTCAGGTTGGCCCGGTACAGGCGGGTGAGCTGTAGCTCGGCCTCCTGCAGGCTGGCTCCGGAAAGGTCGGCACCCCGCAGGTCCGCGCCCTGGAGGTAGGCCCGGTGGAGCAGGACCTTCCCGAGCTGGGCCCGCCGGCCTTCCTTGCCGCCGGACTCGATCCAGGTCCGGTGCTGCTGCAGGACCTGCTCCAACTCTTCGGGATCCAACTCCCGCGGCTTGCCGGCCGTGGACTCGGCTCCCGCTGCATCCAATGAGGGGGATTCCTGGCCCTCCGACATCAGGCACGGCTCCGGGAAGATGCGGCTTGCCGAGGTCGGGCGCCTCGGGCGGCGCCCGCGCCCCCTCTGACAGGGATCTGAATATATCCAGGACCCGGCCGAATAACCACCCCGTATCCCTTCAGCCCACCCATTCCTCGCGGAGCACCTCGCCCCGGGTTCCCACCACCACGACCTTGACCGGAACCCGACGCTGGCAGGCCACGACCGCCCGCTGGGCCAGGCGCAACAGGCCGCCGCAGCAGGGCACCTCCATGATGGCCACGGTGAGGGTGTTGATCCGCGCCACCTCGACCATGGCCTTGAGCTTCTCCTCGTAGACCTCCTGGCCCTCGTCGAGCTTGGGACAGGCGATGGCCAGGGCCTTGCCGCCGAGGAAGCGGTCGTGGAAATCGCCGACCGCATAGGCCACGCAGTCGGCGGCCAGCAGCAGGTCGGCCCCGCGATAGGCCGGCGCCGCGGGAGAGACGAGGTGGAGCTGCACCGGCCAATGGGTAAGCCGGGAAGCGGTTCCCTGACCGGCCGGCGCCGCCCCCTCGATGCTCACGAAGCGTTGGGCCCGTGACCCCGGGCACCCGCCCACGGCCGGTGGGGCCGAGGCCTCGGGGACCGCGATCCCCTGCTCGGTCAGCCAGGCCAGGGCCTGGGCCAGATACTCGGTCTGGGCGTGGCTCCGCAGGTGTTCGAGATGGGCCTGCAGGGTGTTGGCCCCCTGGGCCGCGATGGTGGCGATCACCGCGCCTTCGTCGTACGGCGCCGCCTCGCGCTCCTCGACGGTGATCGCACCCTGGGGGCAGTGACCGACGCAGGCGCCCAACCCGTCGCAGGCCAGGTCGCTCACCAGGCGCGCCTTGCCGTCGATGAGCTGGATCGCACCCTCGGGACAGTTGGGCAGACAGTCGCCGCAGCCGTTGCACTTGTGCTCGTCGATGGTGATGATGGGACGGATCACGGTTCCTCCTTGTGCAGATCGGGATTACCGGGCAGCCCGTTGAAGAAGTCGCTTTGGTTAGCGAAGCCAATGGGCTTCTTCAACGGGCTGTTAGCGCGGGGTCATGGCCTTGCCGTTGCCGGTCCGATCCCAGACTCCGATGTACCCTTGCCCGTACTCGTCGGCGTAGACCTGGACCACGTCGTCGCCCCGCTCGTTCCAGATGTTGAGCCACCCCCCGTTGGCGCCGGCGGTCAGACGGGCCTGTTCCTGGCCCGAACCGGCAAAGAGCCCGAGCTGCCCACCGCCGCTCCCGCCGGCCCCGAGCAGGACCAGGTCCCTCCCCTCGCGGGAATACAGCCGAAGCTGACCGTTACCGCTGGTGTCGATCCGCGCCACCACCAGGTCCTTCCCCTCGCGGGTGTAGACCTGGAGCAGCCCGTTGTCGTGGTCGTCCACGCCCAGGGCCGCGGCGATCTCGCCCTGGGCGTTACGGGCGAAGATCCCCTTGGCGATGAC
>JBAZUN010000495.1:0-4379 GCA_041661365.1 Candidatus Latescibacterota bacterium | reverse complement strand
GCAAGCACACGACGTCACTGGCGCGGACCTTCGCGGTGGGAGTAGGTCGCAGGATCTGCAGCAGCCGCAGGGACTGGATCACGGCATTGCGCTGCCTGACGCTCCAGCCATAGCGGCGGGCGTGGTCGGCGACGATGGCCGCGCAGTACCGGGTCAGTTCGCTGTCCTCCACCAGGAGGCGTTGGCGCAGCACGTCGGGGTCGGGGTCCATCTCAAACAGGGCCAGCTGCTCAAGCGCGTGATCGTTGAACCTGGTGCCTGGCTGGTAGGGCAGCTGGTTCTTGTTCTTCTTCGACCAACGGCCAGCCCAGCTGACGTAGTCAGGCACCGGTGTCACGCGTCGCTTGAAGACCATGTTGGCGAAGAACAGCTGCTGGCTGTCCTTGTTCCCCGCGGCGACATCGGGTGCCCGCCCGGGTTTCTGTTCGAGGCGGGCATTCTCGAGGCAGAGGCGACAGGCTTGTCGGTCGCTGACGTGGCTGGCGCGGCCGCAGTGGGCGCAGGTGCCCTTCGGGTAGTGGCTCTGCCACCAGCGGCAGGACCAGCAGGTCCAGTTGTGGCGGGGGTAGACGCCCCAGGCCAGGCAGCCCTTGCAGGATCCGATGTGCTCGGGGCTGCGGGGATGACACCGGCTGCACAGCCCCTGACTGAAGTAGTCGGTCCGGGCGCGGCAGCGGTTGCACGGTGGAGCGGCGAACGGGCCGCCGGGCAGGCATTGATAGCAGAAGTCGACTCTGGGGCTGGTCCACGCGACGCGGTTGCTCTGGCAGGCGTTGCACTTGGGCGGCAGCCGCAACGCCGCGTTGGGGCCGGGCGCGGGCATGCGGTGCTCGTCGTGTCCGTGGGCGATGGGGGTGCGGGCTACAGCGGCGGGGTCGAGCGGAGCTTGCCGAGCCGCGGGGTGACCGCCGGTGGCGTGCCGCCGTTGCCGTTCGGATCGCCATCCCCGTTTCCGCCGTTGGCGGCGTCGGTGTTGCGGGGACGGCGCGCAGCGACCTTGTCCGGCTCGGGTGTCATCAGGTCGTTCGGGGTGCATTCGAGCACGGCGCACAGCACGTCGAGCTCTTCGAGGCGCATCGTCGGCGGGGTCCCGGCCCACCACGACGACATCTTCCCGGCGGAGATCTCGAGCCCGGCATCTGCCAGCATCCGCCGCAGCTCTGCGGACTTCCAGATCCCTCGTTCGGCGGCCCGAAGCCGCAGGCTCCACTGCATCTGGATCCTCTCCTTCAGTGCACTAGTCGGGTCAGTTCGATCAGTCGATATGGAGGCCCAGGCGGGCCTCGACGCGGTCGCTCGCGCTGTTCCACGCGCGTTCGATGTGGTCACTGCGGACGTGGAGGTACCCCGAGGTCGTTGCCAGCCACTGGTGCCCAAGCAGCTCTTGGAGCGCCTTGATGTCCATCCCGGCCGCGTACAGCGACGAGGCGCAGTAGTGCCGCAGCACGTGTGGCGTCATCCGCCCCGACCACGCCGGGAGCCACAGGTCGACCTGAATCCCCAATGCGCGGCGCAGCGCGTTCGCGCCGACACGTCCGCACCGGTCCAAGTCGCGGTCGAACCGCTCAGACGGCAGCAGCGGCGCGTCCGGGGCGGCCCAATCCTCGCCGTACTGCGGGCGGACCTCGGCCAGCCACCAGTCGATCAACTGGTTCGCGCCGTTGATCGCCGGCACCAGCCGTGGCTTTGGCCCGCGGCCGCCGGAGCCCTTGCCGTGGCGGACGTGGAGCTTGCCGAACTCACCCAGATCGGGGCGCCAGTCGCGGATGTCGAGCATGACGGTCTCGTTGATCCGCAGCCCGAGTCGGCGCCACAGCGAGGCGGCGAAGTAGTCGCGGGCCGCCGGCCGGTACTTGCGCGCCTGCGTGACCGACCCGCGCCACGTGGTGAACAGCGAGTCGATCTCCTCATCCGAGGGCGGCACCCGGACCTTGCCCAGCGACGCCCCCGACTGGCGGTTGAACTCATCGATCGGCTGCTCGACCAAGACACCGGTCGCGCGGCGGATCGTGCCCTCGTAGCGGGCGATCACGAAGTCGTAGAAGTCCGCCAGCGCGCCGGCCTTGCCCGCGCGGGTCGACACGCTGAGTCCCCGCCGGCGCTGCTGGGCCAAGAAGGCGTCCGCGTCCGCGCAGGTGGCCTCCCACAGGGGAGTCGACAGCGAGCGAGCGAACTCGATGACGATCGCCCGAGTCCCCCCGATGTGGCGGTCCGTCAGACCTGCTGCGGACATCGCCAGTGCGTACTGGTCAACGAGCTCCTGCTCGAAGTCCTGGACCGCCTGCGTACCTATCAGTGCCGGCCCAGCAGCGCTGCCACCCGGCAATGCCACCAAGCCCATCAGTCACCATCTTCAAGCGAGACGATCATGCGTCGACAGCACATCGAAACCATCAGCCAGAGTGACGAGTCTTCAATTCGAGTGCTGACGGGTGTCGAACCGGCACGACCTGCACGAACTCGGATCAGGGCCTCCGGGCGTCCGATCGAACCTGAGTTCCTAGAGACAGCCGCCTGAGCGCGCGCGACCTCGGGACTGACCTGTCATGAAGAAGCTGCTCCTCGCGGGACTGCCCGTCCTGATCATCTTCATGGGGCTGCCGTTCCTCGTGACGCTGATGGTCGTGATGACCACCACCGCGGCCGCCGAGTGCCGCACCCAGAGCAGCCAAGGCACCGCGCCCACCGAACTCGGTGACCTCGGAGCCATCGACGGGCCGGTGGGCGGCCCGGTCAACGGCAAGATCACCTTCGCCCAGGCCAACATCCCGCGCCGCTCCGGCCTCGACGGATTCCGGGCCTCCATGCCCAAGGTCCTGTCCAAGAACTCCGAGTTCGTCACCCTCAACGAGGCCAGCGGCTGGAGCCTGGAGCAGATCGAAGCCGCCGCGCCGGGCTACTCAGCCTTCCGGGTGGCAGCACCGGCCGGCACCGGCACCGGCGCCGAGCAGGCCATGGGCAACGTCGTGCTCTGGAAGACCTCGACCTGGACGAAGGTCAACGGCGGGCGCGTCCAGCTCGTCGACGACGACAAGACCTTCTACGACGGCCGCCCGGTCACGTGGGATCGCTTCGCGACGTGGGTGATGCTGCGCCGCGCCGACGGCTCCGTGGTCTCAGTGGTCTCCACCCACCACATGACCAACCCGCACCGTTGGCCGAAGCAGCACGGCAACCCGCCGCTGACCCGGCCTCAGCAGTACGGCGCCGGAATGGACATCCTGCTCCAGCTGCGCAACTCCCTGGCCGCCCACGGTCCGGTGCTGATCGGCGGCGACATGAACACCCAAGCCTCCTACACCGACATCCCTTGGACAGCGGCCGCGAAGATGAAGGCCGCCGGGTACGGCTGGCACAACCACGGCGTCGACTTCATCTTCTTCCCGCACCACCAGGGCGCCCGCCTCGAGCAGGGCTGGGACGGCACGATGGTGTCGGACCACCACTGGCTCTCGGCTCGCATCGCGATGAACGGCGCCGGCCCGGAGAGCGCCCCAGAGACCACCTCCACGACCGGCGGGATCGTGCCCGCGGCGCACACCGCCAAGACGGCCGCCGAGCCCCCGGCCGGCGACGTGCTCGCCCAGCTGATGCGCCTGCGGTTCGCGTCCAACTACCCGACCATGACCGCCGAGCAGGCCCGCAACGCGATCACCATCGCCCAGGTCGCCCGCGACCTCCAGATTCCCCGCTACGGGCTGCAGATCGCGATCGCCACCGCGATCCAGGAGTCCAAGCTGGTCAACCTCCCCGGTGGCGACCGCGACTCCGGTGGCCTGTTCCAGCAGCGTCCCTCGACGGGGTGGGGGAGCCGGGCCGAGGTCACCAACCCGGTGCTCGCCGCGCGTGCCTTCTTCGGCGAGGCCCAGCACACCGGCAACCCCGGCCTGCTCGACATCCCGGGCTGGCAGAACATGCCGCTCACCCAGGCAGCCCAGGCCGTGCAGCGCTCCGGCTACCCCGACGCCTACGCCCAGAGGGAGGACGTCGCCGGCGACATCACCAGCCTGCTCGGAGGCGACCTGCCGGACCTGCCCGACGCCGGCGCTGACGACTCCACCACCAACGCCGCCAACTGTCAGGGCGAGACCGTCAACCCGATCACGGTCGGCACCCTCAACCTGCTCGGCGCCGGCCACACCGACAAGCCGGGGGAGCGGCCCGGGTACGACACCTGGGACAAGCGCCTGCCCGGGGCCATGCGCACGATCGAGAACGCCGGCGTCAGCATCGCCGGCCTCCAGGAGGTGCACGGCCCGCAGGCCAAGGCCCTGGAGAACCAGTACGCGGCCAAGTGGGGGATGTACCCGGCCAGCGGGAAGGCACAGAACCGGGTGATCTGGGACCGCAACGAGTGGGAGCAGACCGACGACCGCCTC
>JBAZUN010000494.1:0-4441 GCA_041661365.1 Candidatus Latescibacterota bacterium | reverse complement strand
AGCTGCGGGTGCGGTACGCGAACGTCGACCGGACTCATCGGGGGTCCTGCTCCATGAAGAAGTAGCAGATCAGGTGCACGACGATGAGGTGGACGTCCTCCACCCGGCCCATGTGGTGGCTGGCGACGACGAGCGGATGGTCGACCATGCCGGCCAGCTTGCCGCCGCCGAAGCCGGTCAGGCCCACGGTGGTCAGGCCCAGCTCGCGGGCCGCGGTCACGGCGTTGAGCACGTTGGGGCTGTTCCCCGAGCCACTGATGGCGATGAGCAGATCCCCGGGGGCGGCGAAGTTGCGAAGCTGCTCGCTGAAGATCGCGGCGTACTCCACGTCGTTGGCCAGGGCCGTCATCCAGGGCACGTTGTCGGTGAGGGAGAGGACGCGGAACCGCGTCGACCGGCCGTACGAGGCCCCCTTCCCCAGGTCGTTGGCCAGATGGCTGGCCGTGGCGGCGCTCCCGCCGTTCCCGCAGACGAAGATCTGCCGGCCCTGGTCGCGGGCCTCGGCACAGG
Organism: Candidatus Latescibacterota bacterium; assembly: GCA_041661365.1. Lineage (GTDB taxonomy): Bacteria > Latescibacterota > UBA2968 > UBA8231 > UBA8231 > CAITNQ01. The sequence continues at coordinate 3,931 of JBAZUN010000494.1, read as the reverse complement.
CCTGCCGGACCCGGCGCACGGTCTCCAGATCGAGGGCGTCGATGGCGCTCTTCAGCTCGGCTAGATAGCTTTGCAACTGGTCCAATACCGTTCCTTTCCCCACCGTGACGGCAGTCCGCCGCACCCCTTGCGGTCATCGTCTGCCCATTCGGAGCAAGTATAGCAGCGCCCCCCAAGACCGGCAAGCGAGGAGATCCCGTGGAGACGCACTACGACGCGGAGGCAGTGACCGTATACACCGACGGCGCCTGCATCGGCAATCCGGGGCCCGGGGGCTGGGCCGTCCGCCTGCGGTACGCCGACGGGCAGACGCGCGAGCTGGGCGGCGCGGTCCCGGCCACGACCAACAACCGGATGGAGCTGCTGGCCGCGATCCAGGGGCTCAAGGAGGCGGCCGGGGCTCGCTCAATCGCGCTGGTGACCGACAGCGAGTACCTGCGGCGCGGGATCACCGAGTGGATCCGGGGCTGGAAGCGGAACGGCTGGCTGACCGTGGCCAAGAAGCCGGTGCTCAACCAGGACCTGTGGCAGGAGCTGGACCGGCTGAACGGACCGCACGTGACCTGGCGGTACACCCGCGGTCACGCCGGCGATCCCGACAACGAACGGTGCGACCAGCTCGCCCAGGCCCACGCCCGCGGCAACGGTCCCGGCGCGTAGCGATCGAGGGGCGCCTCAGCGGATCCAGCCGCGCAGCCGGTAGACCCAGTACCCCACGTACTCCTTGACGGCCCAAGTCGAGCACTCCAGGCCCCACAGAGTGGGGATGACCTGCAGGTAGCGGTACGGTCGCTCCACCACCCGCACGTCCGCGGGCACCGGGACGGCCCGCACCCCCTCGGCGGTGAAGACCCCCATGGCCCTTCGGAGGTGGCTGGCCGAGGTCACCAGCAGGACCCGGTCGATCCCGCGCCGACGGAGCAGTCGCGCGCAAAAAACCGCGTTCTCCCGCGTGGTGCGGGAGCTGTCCTCCAGCACCAGGGCCTGCGGCGGCGCCCCACAGAGGATCGCCAGCTCGCGCATCTGCCCGGCCTCGGTGGTGTGGGTGCCGGACAGCTCGGGGATGTTCCCGCCGCTAAGCACCAGGATCGGCGCCTTGCCGGCCTGCAGCAGGCGCAACCCGTGGAGGAGTCGGTCAAAGGACGATCCCACCTCCACCTCGAGACGAGGGGATAGAGGCGGATCGGTCATCCCGCCCAGCACGACGATCGCCCCGGCCGTCGGACATTGGGCCACGGTCAGCACCGGATAGTCGTCCTCCAGCGAGCCCAGGAGGGCCTCGCCGACCAGGGGTGAGCCGAAGACGAGGAGGATCCCCCCGCCGGCCACGACCGCCCAGCGCGCCGGACCCGGTCGCCCACGCCGGTAGAGGAGCGCGGCCACGGCCCAGAGCCCGATCACCAGGCCCAGCGGCGCCAGCAGCGGTCCGACCACCTTCCCCAGCATCACGAACACCCCTCGTCCTCCCTCCGAATCCTGACCCCGGGCATACCCCGCGGGTCCGCGTTGATCTCCTTGCCGCCGACGAAGTATATTACGCCGCAGTCGAAGCCGCGACCGCCTTCACGATCCGCAACCCCCGCGCGAGGAGAGACCGGTCATGCTCAGGATAGCCTTTGTCGGCTGCGGCGGGATCGCCCGCCACCACGCCAGCCGCCTGGTCCAGCTCAAGAACGCCCGCATCACCGCCTGCGCCGACGTCGACCCGGCCGCCGCCGCCGCCTTTGCCCGGGACTTCGGCGCGGCCCAGCACGACACGGATTTCCGCCGGGTGGTCCGGCGCGACGACGTCGACGCGGTCTTCGTCTGCACCCCCACCTATCTGCACGCGCCGCCGGTGATCGCCGCGGCCCGGGCCGGCAAGGCGGTCTTCTGCGAGAAGCCGATCAGCCTGAAGCCGGCCGAGGCCGAGCGGATGGCCGAGGCGTGTGATCGGGCCGGGGTGCCGCTGACCATCGGCTTCGTGCGCCGCTTCGACGCCCAGTGGGGCAAGCTCCGCCAGCTCGTGCAGGCCGGGGCCGTGGGCCGGCCGGTGATCTGGCGCTTCGCCGCCGGCGGCAAGCCCGGCAATCCCTGGTTCCGCGACGTGAACAAGGGCGGCGGCCCCCTGGTCGACGGCGCCGTGCACAACTACGACTTCGCCCTGCAGACCTTCGGCCCGGTGGAGTCGGTGCAGGCCTCCTCCCTGCGCTTCGACCAGACCAGCGTCGGTGCCGACACCGCCTCGGTGATCCTCAGCTTCGCCTCCGGGGATCAGCACACCCTGATCTGGACCTGGGGCGCGGCCCAGGGAGCGGCGGTGGCCTCCCTCAACGACGTGATCGGCCCCAAGGGGTCGCTGCAGTTCGGCATGACCGCGGCCGAGGCTCCGGCCGGCTTCGATCCGAAGCAGAAAGGGGCCTTTACCCTGCGCGGAGGACAGGGCCGGGACAAGGTCCACACCTACCCGCTGCGCGACATGTTCGTCGAGCAGCTCCGGCACGTGGTGACCTCCTTGGCCCAGGGGAAACAGCCGCTGGTGACGGCCCGCGACGGGATCGAGGCCCTGCGCATCGCCGCGGCCGTGCTCAAGTCCGGGGAGACCCGCCGCACGGTGAAGCTCTGAGCGAACCTTCAACCGCGGGGGACAGGAGCCGGCTGGCGGTGCTGCCAGGCCGTGCGCCAGGTGACCTCCACCAGCTCCTCCACCCGCCGGCGGACCTCGGGATTGGTGATCCCCTCGCCCTCGAAGTCCTCGCCCACGGCGTAGACGTAGCGCGGCACGATCCAGCAGCGGAAGTCGAGCATCAGGCTCTGGGCCGCCGCCATCGGCGCCATGAAGGCGGACCGCCCACCGGCGGCGCACAGGAGGCCGATGACCTTCCCTTCCAGGGCCTCGCCACAGGCCTCCACCAGGGCCTTCAGCTCCGAACCGAGGCTGAAGTTGTAGACCGGCATGCCGATCACCAGCCCCCCGGCTCCGGCGAGCCGCGCTTCCAGGTCCGCGGTCTCCCCGGCCGCGGGGTGGCCGTGCGGCAACACCGGCCGGCTGCTCAGGTCGATCAACTCGACCTCCAGGCCGCGACCACGGGCCCAGGCCCAGCCGTGACGGCAGAGGATGCGGCTGCGGCTCTGTGCGGCCAGCGAGGTGCTGACGAACGCCAGATCAACTGCCTCGGGGGCTTGCATCGACCATCCTCCTGACCTCAATCCTATCGCCAACGGCGGTCGCGATCACGGGCTCCAGGTCGCCCCGCCGTCCGAGGAGAACCGGGTTCTGGTCCGCCAGGCGGTCCGCTCCTGACCAACGGTCTGGCGCAGGTCCGGGACCGGGGTCTCGGCGATCGCGATGCCGACCGGGCCGGCACCGTCGGGACGGTTGGTCTCGACCCGCACGACCGCGACCTCCAGGGTCGTGCCCACGGCGGCCAGGGCCTCGCTGGCCACGGCCCGCTGCCGCTCTTCCAATTCCTCGCGGGGGATCGCCGGCACCCGGAAGCGCACGGTCAACCGGCGTAGCTCCGGGTCAAAGGCCAGCCCGTAGAAGCGGCCGTACCGCTCGTTGACCAGCCGTTTCAGCCGCGGCACCAGGTCGTCGAGGGGCGACCGGCCGGCCGGATCAGCAGCGGGCTCAGGCTCCGCCTCGACGAACCCTTCGAGGGACGGCCCCCAGACCCATCCCTCGAAGCGAACCCGCACCCACCTTCCCTCCCGCTCCAGCTCCTGCACCTCGACCCCCTGCTTCACGCTGCCCACCGGCTCGCCGCTGGGCCGGTCCCGCAGGGGCTCGCTCTCGGCCTTGACCCGTCGCTGCGTCTCGCTCGCTTCGTCGGTCTGTGCCCCCTGGCCAGGACCACCGAGTCCGCCGAGGAGAAACGCGACCACCATCCCCAGGAGCCCCGCCCGACAGACCCGGCCGTTCCTGCCGATAGATGGGGTGGGTGCGCCCACT
>JBAZUN010000493.1:0-4490 GCA_041661365.1 Candidatus Latescibacterota bacterium | reverse complement strand
ACCAGGCGCTTGCAAGGGGCGCCGGGAGAGACTTGGGCCCGCTGCCGGAATCGTTCGGCCACTTGCTCGTCTCCTTGTGTCATCGCCCGGCCGGCCAGGGGTGCCAGCCGGGCCGGCGCAGCTCGGTGCAGTGGAGGACCGGACGGCGCGTGGGCATCGTCCGGCCAGGGCTCACTCCTCGTCCTGCCCGAAGGGGCATAGACGGTCCAGGTAGGCTGGCTCCCGGGTGAACACGCCGTGGAGGAAGGCCGTGTCCCGGGCCATGAATCCCTCGTAGCAGGTCGGGTTGCCGTCCCAGTCCATGATGCTCGGTCCGGTCCCCATGCGGTTGGTGACCCCGGCGTTGAACCCCGAGCCGTTGGCGAAGTGCCCGCCCTGATGCTGGCGCGTCAGCATGGCCTGCAGCACGGTCTCGGCCTTCTCCCGCTCGCCGACCAGGTACAGGGCCGTGATGAACCGGGACGCGTCCTGCACGAAGACGCCTCCGTTGCAGTACCGTCGGAAGGTGTCCGAGCCGTCTTCCTGCTGACCGCCGAAGTCCATCGGCTGGAGGTCGCGCGGTACCGGAGAAAGGCAGGTCGGGATGCCGGTGTCCAAACGATGGAAGCCGACCTGCTGCAGACGGTCCCACAGCCGGCAGAGGATGTCTCGGCCCACGTCGCGCCAGACCACGCCGCTGGTCACGGCCACCGCGTTGACGATGGGAGCGGCGTAGTCGTGCAGCGTGCCGTCGGCGCTGCGCCACCACCCCAGCCAGCCGGTGGCGGGGTTCAGGAAGCTCCGGAGGTACGCGGCGCGCAGGCGCGCGGCCAGCTCGTTGTAGCGCCGCTGCCGCTCTGGCCGGTCCAGGCGTCGGCAGAGGTCGCCCAGGTGCCGCCAGGCCCGGTAGATCAGCGCATTGCAGTAGGCGTTCTGGTGGCCGCTGCTGATGGTATCGTAGATGCTGTCGCCCCAGTCCTTGGTGCCCAGGTTGCCGCTCTGGCGGGACTCGACCAGCCCGTCGCCGTCGACGTCGCGGCCGGCGATGTACCGGGCGATCAGCTCGATTCGGTCGAAGTAGCGCTCCAGCCAGTCGACGTCGTCGGTGATCTCCAGGTAGGCCCAGATGCCGATGAGCAGGCCCGCGTTGGCGTCCATCGGGTCGGCCAGCGGCGAGAGGGAATAGTAGCGGACGAAGCCGTCAGGACCGGTTTCGCAGTCGAGCCAGAACTCCAGCGAGCGCCGGAGGATCGGGCCGGCGTGGATCTCGGGCGTCAGCCGCGGCAGCAGCAGCGCGGTGTCGGCGTGGCAGAACAGGCAGGAGGAGACGGGAGTGCTCAGGACGTTGTTGCCCAGCATGCCGGCCGCGGCGCACAGGCGACCGTCGGCGGCGTAGGTGTTGGCCGTGGTGTTGTACAGGCTGAGCCACCCGCGCCGGGTCTGGGCCCAGAGCGCCGGGGACACACCTGTCGGCGTGGGGAGCACGACTGGCTCGAAGCGCAGGATGCAGGCGGGCTCGGCCGTCTGCACCGGTAGTTCGAGCACGAGCTCGACGACCTTGTCCTGCGGCCGGCCGGTGAGATGCCCCTCGAGAGGTGCTCCTGCCTTGACGGTATAGGCGCCCAGGTCTGGCGCGCAGAGCATCCCCGGAAGGGAGAGCCGGTCGGCATCGCGCCAGTGCTCAGTGATGAACGTCGTCGGCGTCGCGGCCGCATCGAAGGGGAAGACCAGCCTCAGAGCGGTCAATCCGTCGCAGTCGGAGCCCTGCCAGGAGAAGGTCATGCTCCACACGGGATGGGTGGTATCGATCTCCCAGATCACCTTCACGCCCCGGGCCACGGCCACGGTGTAGCGCAGCACTGTTGGTCCGGGCCGGTGGCAGCCGGCCAGAGCGTCCGCGGGGGCCACGGTGCGGCCGTTCACCACGGCCTGAAGATGGACCGGGTGGCGCAGCAGGTTGGTGCGGCCGCGACCGCCGCCCTCGGTGTCCCAGCTCAAGGCGAGGATGGCGGCCCGGTCGCTGGTCGCCTCCAGCCGCAGAACCGGCACCGGCGTCTCCCCGGCCGGCAGAGCGGGCGGTGCGTCGGCCCTGTGCGGGTGGCTGCGGTAGTTGCCCAGGTGCAGGAGATCGGTGGACAACGGAGCTCCTTTCAAGGGCATCGACCAGCGGAACCCGGGCGGGTCCCGGCGGCTCGGGCAGGCATCGCGCGCCGCGCCACGCCGCGTGCCCGGCGTCGATCCATCCGGACGCGACCAGCGCCCAGCCGTGCGCGACCGGGGCTATGCGACGCCGCGGGGACCAAGGCGTACGACCACTCCGGTGCCATCCAGCGCGCAGTCGAAGCGCAGGAACGGGGTGTCCATCTCCCGCTCGACCTGGAAGGCCAGGGGCGCCCCGGCCTGCTCCACCGAGACTACGGTCATCTCCTCCTCCACGGGCAATCGCAGGTGGCCGATCGCGGCCACGTCGCTGGCGGTCAGGCGGATCTCGTTGGTCCGGGTGTCGCGGTAGCAGGACCAGTCGAACCGACGGCCACCGGGCAGGGTGATCGTCAGTCCTACCTCGCGGTCGAGCCATTGGTTCGGGCTGCTGTGGCGCCAGCCAGTAAACGGTGGTGTCCCTGGTTGCTCGGCCAGTGCCGCGGCCCAGTGGGCCTGGTCCCGGCGGAAGGGGAAGGCCGGGGCGATGCTGACCTCGCGGAACCCCGGTGCCGCCGGCCGGATGCCGAACAGCCCCTCGACCACGGCGCTGATGTGCGCGGTGGCCGAGATGCCGTACCGGTCGCGGTGGTAGCTCTCCCCGGTGCCGTTCTCGCCGATGCTGCCGTCCGGATAGTACCACTCGATGCAGTCCTGGTCGCGGCAGATGGCCTCGCTGCGGCGGCGGACGGCTTCGGTCACGGTATCGATCAGACCGACCTTGGACAGCAGGCCGACGCAAGAGGCATAGGGGCTGTCCCAGCACCCGCCGAAGAGGAAGCGCTCCATGCCGAAGGCGTGGAAGTGGCAGCTCGTGGAGGCTCCGTACCACCGGTACTGGGGATAGGTGATCGGCATGGGGAAGAGATGCCGGTCGTGCAGTGCCTGATGCACCACGCGGGCCACGCTGCGGGCGCGGTCCGGGACGGTGCAGACCTCGTCGGCGTAATAGGGGATGATGAACAGCTCGCGGCTCTCCTCGCACTCGCCGTTGACGCTGAAGTACCACTGCCGGTTGAAGGCGTCGTGCTGCAGGTAATAGTAGCCTTGCCGCTCGCTGTAGGCGTCGTTCTCGAGAACCGCGCGCAGGCGGTCGGCCCGCTGCCGGATCGACGCGGCGTCGGGGAGATCGCGAGCCTCGCCGAAGCGCGCCATGGCCTCGAGCAGGGCGCAGAAGGTCATGCCGACTCCGATCGGCTTGCTGTGCGGGCTGAGGTTGTGCGGGAAGTGCTCTGGCTCGCCGATGAAGAAGGCCCAGAAGGTCTGCAGGAACCCCTCGCCCGTGGCCTCGGCCGAGATCTGGTCGATCAGGCCGGTGCCCAAGGCGTCGTACGCGGTGAAGGCCCAGCGCACGAAACGGACTGCCTGTTCCCAGTGCGCCGCCAGGTGGTCCGGCTCTGCAGCGTAACGGAATCGTTCGGCGGCGTACTTGGCGAACTGGCCGAGGTGGATGCCGCGCTGGTCTTGGCGGTAGACCGCCTTCAGGTGGCCGCGCCCTGGATCGAGCTGGTCGTTGAAGATGTTGTCCGAGATCTGGGCATCCAGGCCGGTCTCCATCCCCCACAGGTACGCGGCCACCTTGCTGATGTGGTCGTAGTCGCGCGGATCCCACATGGGGCACCGGTTGTACTGGCCGTCGCTGACTGCGATGTACCCATCGCGACCCGTGTGACGACGGGCGGACTCGCGGAGGTCGTCGACCAGGCGCACGGCGATCTGGAACGACTCGTCGAGGTGGGCGCTGGGCGTGCGCAGGCCCACGAACTGGGGGGTGCGGGAGGTCATCGGTCGTGCTCCGGTAAAGGGTCGAGACCCGGATCGAGAATCACCGGGCGTCCTCGGCCTCGACCAGCAGAGACACCGGCCCGAGGAGCCCACTCCACATGGCGGAAGCCGGCATCTGGGTCAGCGGCGGCGGGGCCTCCCCGCGGGGCGCGGCCAGGAAGTTGGCCAGCCCGTTGGTGACCAGCACCTCCAGGGTGTTCTCCCCGGCACCGACCAGGTCGGTGACCTCGAACCGGAACGGCCGCCAGAGCCGCTCGCCGAGGGGCTGGTCATTGAGGGAGACCTCGGCAACCTGTTCCACCCGGCCCAAGTCGAGCCAGCAGCGGCGGCCCGGTGGCGCCTTGGGCACGGTGAAGGTGCACTGGTAACGGGCCGAGCCGGAGAAGCCCCCGAGGCCCAGGCGCCACCACGGCACCAGGCCGCTGGCCGGGCCGAGGATCCGCTGTCGCAGGTCGAACCGGTGGTCGTGCGGCTGCAGGTAGGGATTCCCCTCGTTGGGCAGGAACTCCACGGTCCACCAGCCTTCG
>JBAZUN010000492.1:2898-4492 GCA_041661365.1 Candidatus Latescibacterota bacterium | reverse complement strand
GACACCATCGAGGACCTGGACAACCAGGTCGCCAGCATGGAGACCCGCATCGAGCGGTACCGGACCGGCCTGGTCAGCAAGTTCTCCGCCATGGAGAGCCTGGTCTCGACCCTGCAGTCGCAGGGGAACTTCCTGACCAGCCAGCTCTCCTCGCTGACCGGCTCGAAGAGCGGTTGATCGATCAGGTTGATGAAGACCATACAGTTGACGAAGGCCATACAGGTGAGTGAAGGTAGATGATACCGGGCGGACAACGGCAGTACAACCAGGTTCAGATCCAGACGGCGACCAAGGGGAAGCTCATCGTCCTCCTCTACCAGGGCGCCATCCGCTTCATGAAGAAGGCGCTCCTCGCCATGGAGCGGAAGGACATGGAGGGGAAGGGGCAGTGCCTCATCAAGGCCCAGGACATCGTCCTCGAGCTCCTCTACGCCGTCGACCAGAAGATGCTGGACAACGGCAACGAGCTGGCCCGCAACCTGCAGCGGCTCTACCTCTATTCCTACCGGCGGCTGGTGCAGGCCAACATCCACGTCGACCCCAAGGCGGTCGAGGAGGTCGTCGCCCTGATGGAGAACCTCCTCGGGGCCTGGGAGCAGGTGGTGACGGGCGAACCCCAGGGCGAGGCGTCGCGGCCGTCGGGCCAGAGCCTGGCCCTGACCGGCTGAGGGGACGGCGATGAGCGAGTCTTCCCCCGTCTGCCAGGTGCTCGACCAGCAGTACCTGGACTACGAGGAGATGCTCGAGCTCGGTCGCGGCCAGCGGGTCAGCCTCGATCAGGAGGACCTGCCGGCGGTCGAGCGGTCGTTTTCGCGCCTCCACCGATTGATGGACCAGATCCGCCTGCGCCAGGCCAGCCTGCCCGAGCTGGACCGGAGCGTTCCCGAGGTGGAGGCCCAGTGCCGGCGGCTCGAGCGGATCATCGGTGATCTGCAGGACCAGCGGCGGTGCAACCAGGAGCTGGCGCGTCGTCTCATGGAGCGAACCGCCGCCGAGATCCGGCAGTTGGGGCAGAGCCGTCGGGCCTTTGGTCATCACCGGCCCCCGGGGATGACTGGACCGCGTTTGTTCGACGGGACCCGTTGACCCGGGTCGGTTTGTCGGGCCGCGTCGAGGTGGGTATATTGGGGACCGGCCGGCCACGACCGGCCCGAGTGCTGAACCGCGCTAGCCGCTAAAGTATTCCTGCGGGGTGCCGATAAACCCAGTAACAACCGGGTTCTCACCCAGAGCAAAGGACGATCCTGGATGCGCATCGACGGATTGTCGGAACACCCCAAGGTGCACCAGCCGCAGGCCCGCGGTGCCGCGGTCCGCGCCAAGAAGGAAGATCAGGACGCCGCGGACGTGGTGGAGATCTCCCAGGGCGCACAGGAGGTCGCCGACCTGTCCGCGCTGGCGGCCACCGCCCCCTCCGAGCCCAACCCTCGGCTGGCGGAGATCCGCGAACGGGTCCGCAGCGGGTACTACGACTCGGCCCAGGTGCGGCGGCAGGTGGCCGATTCGGTGCTCGCCTCCGACGGGCTGCGCGAGGTGGTCAGCGACATCGGTCAGGCCCGCGTGGCGCGCGAGGAGTTGAGCGCGACTCCCGACG
>JBAZUN010000492.1:0-2888 GCA_041661365.1 Candidatus Latescibacterota bacterium | reverse complement strand
CGCCAGCGGGTCGACAGCGGCTACTACGACGGTCGTCAGGTGCGCCGGGACACGGCCGATCGGGTTCTCGACGAGATGGTCTAACCACATCCTGACAGAGCTTTTTTAGTGGGGGCGATACGCGGGTATCGCCCCCTTTCGCGTTTTCAGGCCTTCCTCGTATCCTTGAGACAGCGGAGGCGTGAGGGAATGCAGACGATCGGGGTAGATGGAGGTGGCACCCGGACCCGGGCAATAGCGCTCGACGCCGAGGGGCGGGTCCTGGGATGGGCGCTGGCCGGGTGCGGCAACTACCAGACCCTGGGGGACGAGGGGCTGGCCAGGCTGGTCGACGACCTGCTGGCCCGGCTGCCCGCGGCCGCGGCCTCGGGACGGAGTCTGTGCCTGGCCCTGGCCGGGGCCGGTCGACCGGCTGAACGGCGGGCCGTGGGCGAACTGGCGGGGATTCCAGGGTGGGCCGCGACCTTCCGCGTGGTCAGCGACGGCCGGGCCGCCCTGGAGGGGGCGCACGGCGGCAGTGCCGGCCTGATCGTCATCTCCGGCACCGGGTCGATGGTCCTCGGGAAGGACGCGGCCGGTCGCGAGGCGCGGGCCGGCGGGTACGGGCCCCTGCTGGGAGACCAGGGGAGTGGCTACGCCCTCGGCCAGGGGGCGTTGCGGGCGGTCTTCCAGGCTCGCGACGGCTGGGGTCCGCCTACCTGCCTGGAGCGCGAGCTGCTGACCGCCCTGGAGCTGGCTGGGTGGGACGAGGTCGTGCCGGCCGTGTACCGGGGGCCGGTCGGCCGGGAACGGATCGCGGCCCTGGCTCCCTGCGTCTTCGCCGCGGCTCGAGGCGGTGACCGAGTAGCCCGAGAGCTGGTCGAGGCCGCCGGACGTGCCTTGGGCTGCCAGGTGGCCGCGGTCGGGGAGCGGCTGGGACTGGGATCCGCGGCGGTGGTGGCCGGCGTGGGAGGGGTCTTTTGCGAGGTTGATGCCCTCTGGCCGGCCCTGGCCGCGGCGGCCCGTGACCGACTGCCGGGACTGACCTACCGTTCGCCGCTCCTGCCCCCCGTGCTGGGCGCCGCGCTCCTGGCCCGGCAGGCGGCCGGGATGGAGACCTCGGTCGGCCTGGCCGATTCCCTGCGGGGAGCCCTGCCCCTCCCGTCTTGACAGCCCAAGGCGAAATGATTGGTTTTGTAATGACTTGCTTACCTACCCCCGAGTCCGCGCCGGACCTTCCTGAGCCCTGGTCGCGAGGCTCCCGAACCATCTGAGACGTGCGCATGGTGAGACGAGCCGCGGGTCTGTCCGAGCGGGAATCGGCCGTCCTCCGCGCCCTGATCGAGGCCCACGTCGAGATCGGCGCGCCGATCGGCTCCGAGTGGCTGGCCCGACGCGAGGGGTGGGTCCTCAGCTCGGCGACCATCCGCACGGTGCTCGCCGGTCTGGAGGAGAGCGGCTACCTGCGGCAGCCCCATACCTCGGCCGGCCGCGTGCCGACCGAGAAGGGGTATCGGGCGTACGTGGCCCACCGGCTCCGCGACGGCGGCTTCGCCGACGAGGCGGAGCTGGCCGAGGAGTTGCCCGAGGAGATGGAGGCCCTGCTCAGCGAGGGGGACTGCGAGGAGATCCTCGGCCAACTGGCCCAGGTGATCGGCCAGGTGACCCACCAGCTCGGGCTGGTCCTGGCCCCGGGTTCGAGGCCGGGGTCTTCCATCGCCTGGAGCTGGTCCGGCTGGCCGAGGGGCGGCTCCTGCTGGTGGTCACCATCCAGCGCGGCCTCGTCCGCAGCCTGGTGCTCGAGGTGGATGCCGCAGTCTCGGCCGACGAGCTGGACGGGCTGGCCCGCGGGCTCAACGAGCGGCTGCACGGCCTGACCATGGCCGAGATCCGGCGGTCGGTGCGGGAGCGCCTCGCCGAGGTGAGGGGGAACCCGCAGTTGGTGCGGGCCGTCACCGAGGAGATCGCCGGCCTGGCCGGTCCGGGAGTGGCCGAGCTGTACGTCGCCGGCAGCGGGTACCTCTGCCTGCAGCCGGAGTTCCACGACCCGGCGGTGGTCGCCGATCTGGTGCAGTTGCTCGAGTCGCGGGAGGCCTTGGCCTCCCTGTTGCGCGACCGCCGGGGCATGGTCATCACCGTGGGACTGGAGAACGTGCCGCCCGCGGTCAGGCACTGCAGCATGGTGACGGCCAGCTACGAGGTCGCCGGCGGCCTGGGGGTGATCGGCGTCATCGGTCCGATGCGCATGCCGTACGGCCGGGTGGTCAATCTGCTCAACCTCGCCGCCTGCAGGGCGGCTTCACTGGTGGGCTGACGACGGCGGCAGCCGTTACGGCGGTTCGGGGACAGGAGGCCCGCGTCGGGGAAGATGGTCGGAGCGAACCACGAGCAGCAGGGAGAGGAGACCGGGATCGAGGGGGTGGAGGCGGTCCCGCCGGTGGACGAGACGCAGACCGTGGAGGAGGCTCCGGGGCCCGCGCCCGAGGGGTCGGCAGGGAGCGGGGAGGAGGGGACCGCGGAGCCGGCCGCGCTACTCCAGGCCGCGCGGGCCGAGGCCGCGGAACACTACGAGCGTCTGCTGCGCACCGCTGCCGAACTGGACAACCTTCGCAAGCGGACCGCGCGGGTCCGCGGCGAGACCCGCGAGGAGACCCTGCGTGAGGTGCTGCTGCGGATCGCCCCGGTGCTCGACAACCTGACCCGGGCCCAGGCCCAGCAGACCGAGGACGCCGAGGCCCTCCGCCAGGGGGTGCAGCTCATCACCGGCCAGTTCCGCGAGGTGCTGCGCGGGTTCGGGCTCGAGGAGATCGAGGCCGTGGGCCGGCCGTTCGATCCCAACCTGCACGAGGCCCTCCTGGAGATGCCCAGCGACGCCCACCCCGCGGGCACGGTGAGATCGGAAGAGCACA
>JBAZUN010000491.1:0-4541 GCA_041661365.1 Candidatus Latescibacterota bacterium | reverse complement strand
TCTTGAGCGGTTGGGCTTTGTGGAAGTGCGACAACGCGGATCGCATCGGCAGTACCGGCACGCTGACGGGCGGGGGACCACCGTGCCTTTCCATCCCGGCAGAGATATCTCCCCGATCCTTCTACGGAAGATCGCGCGGGATATTGGTCTCACGGTAGAGGAGCTTCTCGGCCGCGAATAGGGTACCCCAACAGAGCGTTGTACCGACACGGGTTCCTCATTGGCGCCAGAACATGCCCGACTGCAGGGTAGCGCGGCAGATCGCGGTGCCTTCGGATTGCGCGAGGACCCTGGGCGGGTAGGAGCCACCGGTTCGCCGGCCGATGGGAACAAGATGACCGAAGCAACAGAGTGGTCCAAAGCTATTTACCAGGACAGCATATCCAGCCGGTGCTGGACCTATACTCCCTATGACCCGGGCTGGGACGGCTGCCGGGAACTGCGCGAGGACGACGTCCTGCGACGCCTCGTCGAGCAGGAGCGCCTGCTGTCGCCGGTGACGGCCTGGGCACGGGACCTGGTCGAGCGGTCGATCAACTTCATCCCGTTCTGCCCGCACTGGGACTTCCCGTCACCCTATCTCGAGGTGCTGGACGCCATCGGCAGGCAGGCCGCGCCCGCCTTCGTGCACGGCTGCTACACGGCCGATCGCGGCCGCAAGGATCGCCTGCAGAACTACGTGTTCTGCCTGGACGCCTGGCTGGCCGGCGCCGACCCTCGAGCGGCGGCCCTTGAGCTCGCCCCGCGGGGGCATCCCCGCGTCGACTGGCAGCAGGTGTGCGTCGCCCTGTGGGAGGTGCTCGGGGAACGGTCGGAGGTCAAGGAGCTGCTCCTTCGCCGGATCGTCCATCGGCAACGCTGGTGGATCAAGTCCCTGGTCTGGGACGACGACCACCGGGACGTCTACGGTCAGGACCAGTTCCTGGGGGACGTGCACTGCAGCGGAGACGGGTACGGCCATTACGGGAATCCCGAGTTCTGCGACCCGTACTTCGCGGAGCTGCAGGTGCCGGCGGTTCAACGGCTGGAGGAACGCCTGGCCGCGACCTGTCCTGACTGGCCCTGGTTCCGGAACGTCATCCGCGACTCGTGGCTCTGCGCCCCCAAGGCGTTCCGCTTTCTCGAGCGACTGCTCTGGTGCGTGGGCAAGGAGACGCGGGCCGTGTCGCTGCCCAGCCACCCGCTGGAGGGCGCCGAGGCGGTACCCGGATTCCTCCAGTGCGACGATACCTACCCTGACACGACCGAGGGCAAGGAATGGGTCCGCGCCTTTGTCGGCGGGATCTGGTCATGGATGGCCGGTCGTGAGCCGGATGTCAAGGTGGCGTGCGAGGTCAGCTGTCGGCTAGCGGAGCGGACCCCAGTGAAGCTGTGGCTGGCAGGGCTCTACCTCAGGAAGATCGAGCTGGTCAACCCATACGGTGCCGCGGGACCAACAACACCACCGTGAGCTGCCTGACTCGGGCCGCGGCCAGGGGATAACGCCGGGAGGAACGCATGTCGAATCCTGCTGAGGAGCCCCAGGGGAGCGAGGGGATCACCTGTCCGGGATGCGCTGAGCCAAACCTGCCGGAGGCGGATTTCTGCACCGCCTGCGGTCGCCCGCTGAGCGCGAGGCACGCCGCTCCGGGCCGCGCGGCTGAGCCAGATCCCGTCCCGGGGTTCTGCCAACCGGTCACGCCAGGGACTTGAAGACCAGGCCCGAGGGGAGCTTGGGGTGGAAGTAGGTCGACTTCTGGGGCATGGTCTCGCCGGCCGCGGCCACGGCCGCGACCTGAGCCATCCGCGGGGGTCTGAGGACGAACGCGGCGTCGTGTCGGGAGCCGGCCTGCAGGGCCTCCTCCGCGTCCTTGGTAAAGGACAGCCGCTCCAGGGTCTCGGGCCGGTCAGGGTGGATCTGCAGCAGCGGCCACAGGACCAGCTCCTGCAGCACGGCCACGTCCAGGCCGCGCCAGGCCGCCGAGGTGTGGGGCGGGAAGGCCGGGCCGTGATCCACGTCGCGGCGCAGGCGGGCCAGGCGGGTGCGACCGTCGCCCGTGCGCACCAGGAAGGCCGGGACCGCTGATTCGGTCAGGGCGGCCCACGGCTCGGTCGCCGGAACCTCGGTCAGCTCGAACCGCGTTGCCATCCCCTGCCAGAACACCTCGCCATTGAAGGTCCCTGGCGCCTTCGCCAGCCGATGGGTCGGCCAGACCACCAGCCCCGGGTCGTCCAGGTTGGCCAGGGCCATCAGCACCGAGTCATGGGCCGGCGGTCCGCCCCCTGGGGCGGCCGGCTTCGCCTCGGCGCGGCGCTGATCGCGATAGGTCAGGGCCGTGGTGTACCGGTGGTGACCGTCGGCGATGTAGATCGGCTGGTCCGCCAGGCGCCGGGCCAGGACCGCGTGGGCCGCGGGGTCGCGCAGCGCCCACAGGGTGGCGCGGACGTTGTCCAGCCCCGTGGCCCTGGCCAACGGCGCGGTGGCCAGGGCCTGACCAAGCAGGTCGTCGAGGCAGCGCCCGGGATCGGCGTACAGGCCGAAGACCGGACTGAGGTTGGCGGCCGTGGCCCGGGTCAGGCGCAACCGGTCGTCGATCGCCTTGGGCAGGGTCCGCTCGTGGGGGAGGACGATCCCGGCCGAGAAGGGCTCCAGCGCGACCGCGGCTACGAAGGCCCGGCGCGCCACTGGTCGGCCGCGGTCCTCGTATTCCTGCTGCAGCACGTAGACCGCCGGCTCGGGATCGGCGGCCAGGATCCCGTCCCGGCACCAGGCGCGCCAGCGCTGACCGCCGGTGTCGTACCGGTTGCCGGGGCGAGTCGGATCGAGCGGTCCCTCGGGTAATTCTAGCGCGATGACGTTGTGCGGCTCCACGGCGAGCAGCCGCTCCTGCTCGGCCGGGGTGACCACGTCGTACGGAGGTGCGGTCAGCGCCGAAAGATCAGCACCCTGGGGGCGGGCATAGCGGATTCCCCGAAAGGGTCGGACGACGGCCAACAGGAGTCTCTTTCGTCGGGGTGGGCTGATTGCGGGCGAGCCAGCAGATGGCCTCTGAACAAACTCGTCGTGAGGCCGGATGTCAAGCAAGGGGTCAACGGGCGGGAAGCACCCGGCCGCGGCCAGGGGACCGGACCCGGCTCACCGCCAGGGCACGCTCAGGCCGAACTCGGCGGCCAACCCCTCCAGCTCAGCCAGCGGCCCGGCCCCGATCGGGATCCCCTCGACCAGGTACTCGCGCTCCTTCTGCCAGGCGCGAGCACCCGGCAGGGTGGACTCGGCCAACCCGGGAAGGGGTTTCATCCGGCTGGTCTCGGTCATCAACCGGTCGACGTCGGCCTGGAAGGCGGACAGGGAAGTGAAGCGCGTGATCTCGAGAGCCAGGTGGAAGCCGGACTGGTCCGCGCCCTGGAAGGCGACCTGGCGGCGGTCGAATTCGGGCAGCATCTGACCGCCCAGGGTCCCGGACAGCAGGTTGGCCACGTGCGAGATGCCGATCGCCTTGAGAAATACCTGGGGCATGCGGCGGAAGCAGTCCTCGTCCCACGGCGTGTGGCTGGCCATGTCGAGGAGGAAGGCGGGGCGCCCTTCACTGGCCGGCATGCCGAAGGCCAGGGGGGGACTCCCTTGGATCGAGCCGTGGATCGTGGCCTCCACGTCGTACTCAGGTGCCGCGTTGCGGCCGGACAGACTGATCCCGATCAGACCCTGCCGGAGGGCCAGACGCACGTACTTCCCCGAGCTGCCCAGGTGGTCGTGATAGGTGGTGGTCACCACCCCCACCCCGAGGCTGCGAGCCTTGGCAATGGCCATCTCCATGGCCCGGGTGGCCACGATCATCCCCAGGCCGCCGTCGCCGCTGAGCGCCGCGGTGACCGGACCTTCGTGGAGCACCCGGATCTCGGGCGTGGGATTGGTGCGGCCCTGCTGAAAGGAGTGGACGTAGCGGGCCACGTTGGCCATGCCGTGGCTGACCACGCCGCGCAGCTCGGTATCGATGAGCAGGTCGGCGATCAACCGGGCATGGTCCGGGGGGAGCGGCACCGCCGCAAAGATCCCGCGCACCAGCTCGCGCAGGGCCTCCGCCGGCACGCGTCGGCCGTCGCTCGGGGGCACGTTCACGGTGAGGTCTCTCGCTGGATGGGGGCGCCGGTTGGACCCTCCCACACGGCCAGGCCGGCGCCGATGAGCCCGGCGTTGTCGCCCAGCTCGGCCGGCACGATCCGCAGCCGGTCGGCCAGGAAGGAGCAGACATAGGCGTTGGCGGTCTCGGTCAGCGGCCGGAAGAGCGCTTCGCCGGCTTGGGCCACCCCACCGCCGACGATGAACAGCTCCGGGTCGAGCAGGTTGGCCAGGTTGGCAACGGCCAGGCCGAGGAGATGGGCCACCCGGGCCACGATCTCGTCGCAGAGCGGGTCGCCCTCGCGGGCCGCGGCGAAGACCAGCCGGGCGTCGATCCGCTCCGGGTCACCCTGGCAGCGGTCTTGCAGAACCGTGGCCCGGCCTTGGCGCACCGCGGTCAGGGCCGCGGCCCGCACCGCCGGACCCGAGGCCCGTCGTTCGAGGA
>JBAZUN010000490.1:0-4549 GCA_041661365.1 Candidatus Latescibacterota bacterium | reverse complement strand
CATAGGCGTATAAAAAGGCGGGGACCGCAGACCCGGTCCCCGCCCGAACCCTTACCGTATCTGGATCAGTCGGCGGTGATCCCCAGGCACAGGAAATTGATGGAGAACCCTACCCCCTTGGAAACCCCGGGTAGGAATCCTCCCCGGTTGGCCACGGCGGTGTCCAGCAGGCACAGACGCACCCCGCCCTTGCCGAACGGTCCGAAGGCAAAGCCGATGGCTGAGCTCATCCCGGCCCTGCCCCCGGCGGCCAGACCAAGGCGAAACGGGAGCCAGTCCACCAGCCGGTACTCCATCCCAACGGCCAGCCGCGGCACGGTGGAGATGCCGAAGCCGCTGCTGAAGGCCTGATCGTAGTTGCCGCTGACCGTCAGGTTGGGCTTCACCTCGCGGGCCGCGCCGAGCCGCAGCATGGCCGGCAGGGAGCGACTGAAGCTCCCGCTCCCGATCTTCTCACGGAAGACCACGTCCCCTTCCTCGTCCCTGGGGTTGTCGAAGACCTCGGTGACGTCCTCCTTGCCGGTGAAGCTCAGGACGTTGACGTCCTGCCCGCTGACGAAGAAGGAGTCCTGCCGGGCGTCCACGCCGAACTTGCTCCCCCACGAGGCGTGGTCGAGGAGGTTCACCAGGGCCACGCTGACCGTGGTCTTGCGGTCCCTGGTCACGCCGGCCGCCCCGAGGTCGAGCCCGAAGCCGCTACCCCCGCCCTCGCGGGTGATGGCGTACGCGTCGATCTGGGCGCCGCTGACGTCGGTGGTGACCCCGCCGTCCGTGCGCAGGACCTCCCCGTATGCGCCGCCCATGAACTTGGCCGTGGCGCCCACGGAGAACTCGGCGAAGTACGGCTGGAGCCGGGCCGGCATCCAGGGCTTGGCAAACCCCCAGCTCAACACCCCCAGGGCCCAGACCGAGCCGTCCCACTCGGCGACGTCGTACTCCGGATCCTTGCCGTCGGCGATCCGGTCCCGGGCGAATTGGTTCCCGTTGAGCAGCAGGTCGAACATGTCCTTGGGGATCTCGCCCTGAGCCCCCTGCTGCAGGCTGAACGAAGCGGCGCTGCGCAGGCCCCAGGGCATGGGAAAGCTGGCCCCGTCGAGGAGCGGCACGACCACCCCCAGCTCCTCGGTGAACTCCATCCCGCCCTGGTCGATCTTGTCGAGAATGTCCGTCTTGTCCCCGGCGTCGATGAAGGTGCCGTTGTACTTGTTGTAGTCGCTGACGCTGATGCTGTTGTTCTCGCCGATGAAGCTGAGCCCGAAGGCCAGGGGCACCGAAACCCGCGGGCTGCCGCTCAGGGCCAGGTTGGCCGGGTTCCAGTAGAGCGATTCGACCCCGCGGGCCAGGGCCCCGTACGCGCCGGCCATGCCCATCGGCCGCGGGGTGCGGTCCCCGTAGCCGATGGCAGCGGCTTCAGACGACTGCATCAGGACGGCCAGCAGACTGATCGCGAATGCGAGCTTCCAGGTTTTCATCTCATCTCCTCCCGGTCAGTCCACCAGGTTTTCGTCGAGGAGCAGCTCGACCTTCAGGCCCGCGACGGTGTTGACGAAGTCGCTGTCCCGGATCTCCACCGCGCCGGCCGTGGCCGGCAGGTAGATCCGGACCCCGGACCAGAGCTTGCCGCGGTCGCTGTCCTCGAGGATGAACTTCAGGACTTGCTCCTCGGTCAGCTCAAGCTCGAGGTTGTTACGGGTGCTCCCGATCGAGTGGCCCTGCCCGTCCACGTCAGGAGCATCAGCGTGGAAGGAGTCATTGAACGGCGACGGGTCAGACAGCGGCGGGATGGTGAGGACATGGTCCCGGCTGCCGGTGTCGTAGACCGCCTCCGGGGTGCGGCCGACGAAAAGCCGGACCCCGACCCCGAGGGGCAGGCTGTTCTCGACCTCGGTGATGATCCGGGCGCTACGGAAGTGCGACTCCACGCGCTCCTTCGCCTGCGAATCCCGGAAGGTGATGTCGCGGGGATCCGGGTCGATCTGGGTAGCGGCGGTGACGGTGAGTCGAGAGGCGGTGCGGAAGACGACGCTGTCGACGCTGACCCACTGATTGCTGGAGATCGATTCCTCTTCCAGGCCGTCACCGATCCGCACCTCGGGGGCGATGGTCACCCGCGTGGGGAGCAAGTTGAGGAAGGCCACCAGGTCGGCCGGGGCCGCGGATACCTGGTGGCGCGCCGGCACCGACGGATCGCCCCGCTCGAAGCGCTCCTCGACGATCAGGGTGCGGCTCTGTCCAGCCTGGTTGGTGCCGGTCACCCGCAGATCGACGTCGGCGAGGAAGGCGATGGCGCTGGTGATGTAGATGTCCAGACTGGCGGCGCTCAGCTCGACGTTGTCCAGACCGCTGGGGAAGTCGACCTCGCGCTCGACCTCGGGCATGGACAGGCGGACGCCGTTCAGCCGGCCGTCGACCTCGCTGAAGACCAGGTCCTCGGTGATTACCTCGATGGTCAGCTCACCGTCCGAGGTCAGGGTGACCTCCTGGTCCGAGGCCACGGTCTTCACCCGATAGGAGAGCCGCATCTCCCGCGGGTCGGGCGGGGCGAACACGTTCCCGATCAGGTCGAAGCGGACCTCACGTGTCTCTCCTACTGCCAGGCGGTCGATCCTGAAGGTGTTGATCCGGTTGTCGGGGGTCCGAAGGTCATCCAGGCTCAACTCGACCTCGACGATCAGGGGGATGTCGTTGCGGACCCGCATGGTCATCCCCCCCTCGCTGATGAGGGCGCGGGTGACCAGCACCCGGCTGTCCGGGAAGTCGAGGACCTGGTGGTCCGAGAACTCCTGCTGCGGGATCAAGGCCCTGGCCTCGGTCACCACCAGATCGCTCATCACGGCGCCGATCCGCAGGCTGGGACTGCCGCTCACCTGGGCGCTGGAGGTGGCTACCGAGGCGCCGGTCACCTCGATGGTCAGGTCGCCGCTGATCTGCTTACCGGCCAGGGAGAAGGAGCCGTCGGCCACGCCGCCGTTGGCCGCCACCGTGCCCAGCTCGAGGACGTCGACCACGGTGCCGTGAAGGTTGTCCCGGAGGGTCAGGGTCAGGCTCTCCAGGGCGACCGGCAGGCCGTTGACGAGGTCGATCGACAGCGCGCCCTCCTGCACGGTGACCGAGGTGAGGTTGGCCAGCGGGATCGAGGCCCGGGTGTCGATCGGAGTAGCCGGGATCGGCACCGTGCCCGAGGGGATGCCGGGAAGGAGGCTCGCCATCGACAGGATGATCGGGTCGACCTCCTGTCCGGCGATGTGGATCTCCCCGATCGGGGTGGAGAAGCGGTTCTCGGTGGGACGCACGCGTAGCCGATCCCCGATCTCGGCGACGCCCACCTCCTTGCTGAAGTGGACCAGCATGCCGCCCGTGGTCGGGTCGGTCTGCAGGAACTCGCTGCGGTCGCCGACCACGTCGCGGACCTGGGTGCTGTCGTCAGCCACCGGGATGCTCAGGGTGAACTCGGTACTCGGTGCGCTGGGCCGCTCGATGCTGCAGCCGCCGGCGAAGAGGGCCACGAACGCCAGCCCGACGACCAGCGTCGCTGCCGCGCCGCTTCGGGTCAGGTAGCGGCGCGGGTCTGCCATCCTGTTCATGGTGCCCATCCTTTCTGCCGGCGCGAGACCGCAGTCGCTCTGCGGCGCCCGGGACCGGCGCCCTGCGGGGTTGGACTGCCCTACTTGATCCCGGCGACCCGGCGAAGGGCCGCGGCTTTATCAATCCGCTCCCAGGTGAACTCCTCCAACTCCCGACCGAAATGCCCGTAGTTCGAGGTCTGCTGGTAGATCGGCCGCCTTAGCTTGAGGAGCTCGATGATCCCGCGCGGGGTCAGTGGGAAGACCTCCTGGATCAGTCCGGCGATCCGCTCGTCGTCCACCTTGCCGGTGCCGAAGGTGTCGGCCAGGACCGAGACCGGCTTGGCCACGCCGATGGCATAGGCGAGCTGCACCTGGCACCGCTCGGCCAGCCCGGCGGCCACGATGTTCTTGGCCACGTACCGCGCCATGTAGTGGGCGCTGCGGTCGACCTTGCTGGGGTCCTTCCCCGAGAAAGCGCCGCCTCCGTGCGGGCACATCCCGCCGTAGGTGTCGACGATGATCTTGCGCCCGGTAAGACCGCAGTCGCCGTGCGGGCCGCCCACCACGAAGCGACCGGTCGGGTTGACGAAGAAGCGGGTCTTGGCGTC
Source organism: Candidatus Latescibacterota bacterium (assembly GCA_041661365.1). Taxonomy (GTDB): domain Bacteria; phylum Latescibacterota; class UBA2968; order UBA8231; family UBA8231; genus CAITNQ01. The sequence goes on along the minus strand of JBAZUN010000490.1, from coordinate 375 downwards.
CAGGTACCGGGCGGGGATCACCTTCCGGATGACCTGGGCGATCATGTCCCGCTCGATGCGGGCGTGGCTGGGCTTGGGATCGTGCTGGGTGGAGATCACCACCGCGTCCACCCGACGGGGCCGGCCGTCGACGTACTCGACGGTCACCTGGGACTTGGAGTCGGGCCGGAGATAAGGGATCTTGCCCTGCTTGCGGACCTTGGTCAGGTGCTGGAGCAGCCGGTGGGCCAGGGTGATCGGCAGCGGCATGAGCTGGGGGGTCTCGCGGCAGGCGTAGCCGAACATCATCCCCTGGTCGCCGGCCCCCTGCTCGTGTCCCTGGCGCTGGTCCACGCCCATGGCGATGTCGGGCGACTGACGGTCCAGCGCGACCAC
>JBAZUN010000489.1:0-4550 GCA_041661365.1 Candidatus Latescibacterota bacterium | reverse complement strand
GGCATTGCCTCGAGCCAGGCCGCCGGCGGCGCGGGAAGATCCCGACCGACGCCACCAAGTAGATCGCGCAGCAACCGCATGCCGTGGAGCAGGGCCCGCTCCAGGCCGGTGCGCCGGGCCTGCCGACGCAGCGAGTCCCAGTCCATCCCGGTCCGCGACTGGCCCTCGAGATCGAGGAGCCAGGTGATCCGCCGGAAGCTGTGCCGCAGCGCGTGCGCCGCGGTGTAGAGCACCTCGTCCTCCGGCCCGAGGACCTGCACTGGAAGTCCCTCGAGCCGCCGCGGCCGGCGCGCCTGCCAGACCAGGGCGGGATCGAGCCGGCCACCCAGCCGCCGGCCGCTCACCCGGCCGCTGTTCAGCGGGTCGTCGTGCAGGTCGACGACTAGGCCGCGGCGCGACAGCAGGGCCGGGTGGCGCGGGATCCGGGAGAACCCGAGGCTGACGATCGCGTCGACGACCGTGGCCAGGGTCCCGGGCGGTGCGAGCAGGTCGAGGTCGTCCATCGGCCGGCACCCGGGATCGGGGTAGAGCGGCAACAGGGCCGCCCCGGGAAGGACCAGCACCTCGATACCCGCCGCGGCAAGGCCGGCCAGCAGCCGCTCCAGCTCGGCCAGCAGGTCCAGGGTACGCGCCGCGGTCGACCGGTACGCCTCGCCCCATCGTTGGTCGGCCTCGGCCGGCAGGGTCAGACCAAGGGACCGGCACCGGTGATAGAGCAGCCCTTCCAGCTCCTCGACGGCGGCGGCCTCGAGCAGGCCGGACCACGCGACCCGGTCCTCCTGGCCAGGCAGCTCGGGCACGAGGCCGAAGGCCAGGCGGTGGACCGACTCGAGGTCCGACCTCACCGAGCGAACAGACCACTGGCCGCGAAGGTCCGCAGCAGGGTCTCGACGTCGTCCCGCGCCTGCTGGTCCGGCACGTCGAACCGGCGGCAGAGCTCCGCGACGATCCCCTCGGTCGTCTCCCCCCGCCGGCACGCGGCCCAGACCAGGGACGCGGTCTCGTTGAGGTGGTGGACCCGCTGGTGCACGGCGTCGTAGAGCATGGCCCCGTCGACCAACTCGCGGCAGAGCAGGTCCGCGCGCGTCGTCCGCGGCGACGGTGATCCTCCATCGACCATCAGCACCCTCAGGAGCGCAGCCCCCGGATCAGGGTCAGATCGTGCACCTCGGTCTGGGTTTCCTTGACCTGCCGCTCCAGCTCGTCGCGGCGTTGCGTGATCTCGACGACCCGCTCGTTGGCCTCCTGCAGCCGGGCCGAGAGCAGGGCGACCACGTTCCGGCAGAGACGCTGGCAGATCTCCGAGTACTCGCGCAGGACCGCCAACAGGGACGACTGCGGAAACTCGAGGAGGAGGGACGGCTGCACCGCCGCCAGCTCCTCGTCGTTGGGAAGCCCGGAGAAGACCGCCACCTCGCCCAGGGCGGTGATCGGGTGGATCCGGTCCCGCTCCTTCCCCTCCTCCCGCAGCACCAGCTCTCCCGTCATCAACAGGTAGAGCGCCGTGCTCGGCTCGCCCGGACGCCAGAGCGGTTCCCCCTTCTCCAGCGTCCGACTGCGCCCGCAGCGCAGGATGACCTGCACCTGCTTGCTGCCGAGTCGTTGGAAGAGGGGAAGCTGGGCCAGGCGCTGCGAGAGCACCTGCTCCTGGTTCCGCGCCGCCAGCTTGCTGCGGTTCTCCATGCTCATGCCCTGTGGCAGCGATCGACCTGTGCGAAGCGGCTTGGCGAGGCGACAGCGCGATGTCCTGAATCTAACCAGCCCCCCGGGACGGAACAAGGAACGCCGAGCTCAGATCACCCGCGGATCGACGCTCGGCGATCAGGTGGCGATCAGTCGCCGCTCGAGGTCTGCCACCACGGTGCGAAAACGACGGATCGCCTCGGTCTCCTCCCCGCGGCGATGCCAAGGCAGTACCTCGTCGAGATACCTCAGCTCGAAGGTCCCCTGCTCCTCCGGCGAGAGTAGAGGCACCCGCAGGGACCGGATCTCGGCGAAGCTGAGGTTCGGGGTCCCGACCCCGTTGATGACCTGCTGCACTTGCTGCCAGCCAGGACCGGCGCGGAGGAAGAGCCACAGGAAGAAGGGGTTCAGCTCCCGCAGCCGCACCAGGTCGACGAAGCAGCCGACGTTCGCCGGCTCAAGGTCCAGGTAGACCGCCACCCGGTTCTTCCCCAGGGCACCGGCCCCGGACCGCGGCAGCAGCAGGTCGCGGGACCGCACCCGGCTTCGCTCCGGGTCGAAGGGCCCGCCGGGCGCCACCCGGAGCACCGGACCACCGCGCAACCCGGTCTCGCCGAAGTCGCCCTGGCGGATCACCCGGACCCCTCCCTCCTGGTGCACGGCGCGAGTCCCGGTGACGATCGGACCGTAGGTCAAGTGCTCGATGTAATCGCCCAGCCTGGCCCACGGTCTCCCTCCCGTCGAACTCCGCGCGGCCCGTCGACCGAGCCAGAACCCCGCGTCCCAGCGATGGCCGGCCAGTCGCCGCGGCGCGAGGCGGAAGATTAGCGCGGTCGGGGTCGCGGCACCGCTCCGGCCCAGGACCGCGAGAGCGGCGTCCTGCAGATAAGCGTCCAGGGGGGGACGCCGATCCAGCGGCGGCCGGACCAGGACGGCCCGGCGAGGTTCCCGGCTGTCCCGCCGGCGCAGGAAGATCACCGCGACCCGGGCGTTCAGGCCCGGCCAGGTGAAGGCGCCGGGCGGCAGGCAGACCGATCCCAGCACCGCGGCCCGATCGGCCGTCCAATCGCGCACCGGTTGGTGGCGGTCATTGGCGAGGAACCCCTCGGGCATGACGAAGGCGATCACCCCTCCCGGTCGGACCAAGGCCAAGGCGCGCTCGAGGAAGAGCTGGTCGATCGGAAACCCTCGACGGCGCTGATGCACCCTGCCGCGCTGCCCGCCGGCCTCGAGCACCTCGAAGACCTCCCAGGCAGGATCAGCCGCATCGAATCCCGGGAAGGTCCCCAGCCTGCCGAAGGGCGGGTTGCCGATCACCAGGTCGAAGCTCCCCTCCGGGGCTTCGGGGAACCGCTGCCGCAGGGCGTCGCCGCACAGGACCCGGGCTCCAGAGGAGACGGCCGTCCTCTCGGCCAGACCCGGGTCTACCTCGATCCCGATCGGCGCCAGGCCGTCGGCCTGGGCCAATTGCAGGAAGACCCCGGCCCCGGCCGCGGGGTCGAGGACGCGGTCCAGCGGACCTGTACGCCGGGCCAGCGCGCCCGCCACCTCCCAGGTGAAACGGGCCACCGGCCCAGGGGTGAAGAACTGGGCCAGACCGGGATCCCCGGAGCGGTCCGCGTGTCCCGGTCTACTCACCGATGCCCCTTCCCCTTCACGCTCATCTGCGTGACCCCGTCTCCGGCCCTGGTCCGCAATCGACGCCGCGCCAGGGGGTTCGCTCCGGCCTTGTCGTGCTGGCACACGGGATGCTTGAGCACGACCGGACCGAACCTGACCGCCGGGTTCCGTCGCTCCAGCACCCCCCACTCCCTTCCGGAGGCCTGCCATGTCCCAGCTCAATATGCCCACGATCAACCAGGTTTCGCTGAGCGGCCGCGTGGTCCAGGAGCCCGAATACCGGGTCCTGGAGAGCGGCGTGGCGAAGCTCAGCGCGCGGATCGCCGTGAACCACCGGTACCGGGATCGCTCCGAGAACTGGCAGGAGGAGACCTCCTTCTTCAGCATCGTGCTCTGGCACAAACCGGCCGAGCTGTTCGCCGAGCGGCTGCACAAGGGCACCCCGGTCTACGTCAACGGCCGGCTGCGCAGCTTCAGTTGGCGCGACGAGAAGGACCAGCCGCACACCATCGTCGAGGTGCAGGTGCGCCACCTGCAGATCCTCGAGCGGGATCCCTCGCAGAACGGCAAGGCCGACTCCGCCGAGATCGAGGAGGCCGCAGAGATCGAGGAGGAGGCCGAGCTCGCCGCAGCCTGAACCGAACCCCCGCTCCGGTCGGTGCGGCGTCGCGCCACCCCGCGGCTGCCGGACCGGCCGGTTGACGGGTTCTGTCGCGGTCCGTACTTTTCGGACGCGGCGCAGCGCCCTGCCGCACCCACCGCCAACGGAGAGATCACGTGGCCTGGGCCAAGAGCAAGGCGTTCCTCGAGAAGGTGCAGCTCGGCAGTATCGTGCTCTACCTGATCTGTCTCGGCGGGTACACGATCCCCTCGGTCGGCGTCCTGTACGACCGGATCCGGGCCGACATCCTCGGCTTCACCTTCTTCTCGCTCTTCATCGCGGCCACGGTGCTGCTGAGCTTCGAGAAGGACGGGAAGGCCTCTCCACCCTCCGTGGGGCAGTAGCTCAGCCGGGAGAGCGCGGGCTTTGCAAGCCTGAGGTCGCCGGTTCGATCCCGGCATGCTCCACTCGTTTCATCTCCTTCTAATGGTCCGATCCGAATAATTTTGCTTTGGGTTCGTTCTTTGACAAGTGCATCAAGATGAGGTCTTTAAGTTTGGGTATATTCTGTCTTTATTGATGGAATATTCACAAAACGATAGATCGAGTGCTTTAAGGAGTAAGTTGTGAAGGGCGCATGGTGGAT
>JBAZUN010000488.1:0-4551 GCA_041661365.1 Candidatus Latescibacterota bacterium | reverse complement strand
CGTGCCGCACCCGCAGCTCCCGCCCCTGACCGAGGTTCTCCCCGCCGAGCCGCTCCTGCTCATGGGCGCCGGACCGGTGCCGGTGCCGGCCGAGGTCGCCCGGGCCGGCGGCCTGGTGATCAACCACCTCGGCGAGAGCATGACCATGGTGGTCCGCCACATCAAGGAGCTGGCCCGCTACGCCTTTCAGACCGTCGACGAGCACATCTTCGGGGTCTCGGGACCGGCCTCGGCCGCCATGGAGATGGCGGTGGGGAATCTGCTGTGGTCGGGCCGCCGCGTCCTGGTGCTCCGCAACGGCTCGTTCAGCGGTCGCTTCGCCGAGATGGCCGCCGGGGTGGGGGCCGAGGTGACCCTGGCCGCCGTGGCCGAGGGCGAGCCGATCACCGCGGCCTATGTCGAGCGCGAGCTGGCCAACGGCCGTTTCGACGTGGTCACCATGGTGCAGGGGGAGACCTCGTGCGGGGTCTGGACCGTCGAGCTGCCCGAGATCGTGGCCCTGGTGCGCGGCCACGGAGCCCTGAGCGTGGTCGATGCGGTCTGCACCCTGACCACCATGCCGCTGAAGAAGGACCAGTGGGGGATCGACGTGGTCTTCACCGGCGCACAGAAGGGGCTTTCCTCACTTCCCGGCGTCTCCCTCATCACTTTCTCCGACCGGGCCTGGGCCACCGTCGAGAGCCATCCCGGTCCCAAGCCCCACTGGTGTCTGGACGCGGTGCGGGCGCAGAATTTCTGGGGGCATCACCACTACCACTACACCGCGCCGGTATCCGGCCTGCTGGCTCTGCACGAGGCCCTGCGGCTGATCTGCGAGGAGGGCCTGGAGCGACGCTTCCGCCGGCACCTCCACTCCTCCCTGGCCCTGCAGGCCGGGCTCGAGGGGATGGGTCTGTGGTTGGCCACCCCGGCCCCGTACCGGCTCAACTCGGTGGTCGCCATCGAGGTGCCCGAGGGGGTCGACGACGCCCGGGCCCGTCACTACATGTCGACGATGTTCAAGGTGGAGATCGCCGGCGCCTTCGGCCTGCGCATCGTCCGCATCGGACAGATGGGGGAGCAATGCCGGGCCCCCAACCTCTTCCGCGTGCTGCACGCCCTGGGGGTGGCCCTCGACCGCGAGGGGGCGAAGGTCGACCTGAGCGCGGGGATGGCCGGCCTGGAGCGCCACCTCGCCCAGCATGCCGAGGATGTTCTCTAGCCGAAGGAGAAGCGATGAGCGGCTCCGCTATTCCGACCACCGCATCGATCGGCCGGCGGGTACTGGCCGTAGCGGCCGTGGTCCTGTGCCTGAGCGGCTGCGGCAGCGACGGCACCACGGCGGCCGGTCCGGTCGAGGATACCACCCCGCCGCCGGCACCGGCGCGGCTTCGCGTCGAGCGGATCGGCGACGGCGAGGTCTGGCTGACCTGGGCCCCGGTGTCCGAGGTCGGGGTCACCTACCGGGTCTACCGGGCCGCGGACGGAGGCGCGGCCGCGGCCGTCGACACTATTGCCGAGACCCGCTTCGGCGACGTCGGGCTGGAGTACGCCACCGAGTATACCTATCAGGTCGCGGCGGTCGACGCGGCGGGGAACGAGGGGCCGCCCTCGAACCCGGCCGGCGGCCAGCCGCTGAACAACCTGGCCCCCCTTCCTCCCGAGGCCCTGCGCGCCGTGGCCCACAACCTGGTCCTGCTCTCGCGGCTCGAGATCGCCCTCGACTGGGACGCCAACCCCGAGACCGACCTGGCGGCCTACCGGGTCTACCGCTCGACCGTCCCGGGCGAGCCGATCGACGGCGGGCGCCTGCGCGCGGTGGTGGCCCGGCCGCGGTTCGTCGACGAGGAGGTCAGCGTCGGCACGACCTACTACTACCGGATCACCGGCGTCGACCGGGGAGGGAAGGAGAGCCTGGCCTCGGACGAGGCCAGCGACCTGCCGTTGCCCCTGCCCGAGCTGGAGTCCCCGGTCCAGGGGAGCCTGACCACGGCTACGCCGGTCTTCCGTTGGCACCCCGTTCCCGGCGCCAGGTCGTATCAGGTGGTGGTGACCACCTCGCCGACCACCGGCGAGATCTCGGCGATCCTCGCCACCGGCGACACGGTCGCCGCCTTCGTCGGTCGAACCCTCCTCGGCGGCGGCGCCGAGGTGCTGCGCTCCGGCGAGATCTACTACTGGCGGGTGGCGGCCAGCACCCGGGCCGACCGCACCGAGAACTCGGTCAGCCTGGCGGAGAGCTTCAAGGTGAACTGATGCTCGACCCCGGGGCCGTGCGGATCGTCGAGCGGCTGCGGGCCGAGGGGTACCAGGCGCTGCTGGCCGGCGGGTGCGTGCGCGACTGGCTCATGGGGCGGCCGCCGCACGACTGGGACGTGGCCACCGACGCCGATCCGGCCGCCGTGGCCCGGCTCTTTCCCCGGACCTACGCCGTCGGCGAGCGGTTCGGCGTCACCGTCGTCCTCCTCGGCGGCGGAAGGTACGAGGTCGCCCGCTTCCGGAGCGACGGCCCGTACCCCGACGGCCGGCATCCGGCCACGGTCGATCCCGCCGATCCCCGGGCCGACGCGGCCCGCCGCGATTTCACCATCAACGGGATGTTCCTCGACCCGGGGACAGGTGAGGTCATCGACCACGTCGGCGGCCGGGACGACCTCCAGCGCCGGTTGATCCGGACCATCGGTGACCCTGAGCAGCGCTTTGCCGAGGACCACCTGCGGCTCCTGCGGGCCGTGCGGTTCGCGGCTCGCCTGGGATTCGGCCTCGAGCCGGGGACCAAAGCCGCGATCCGCGCCGGCGCCGAGGCCATCGCCTCGGTCAGCCCCGAGCGGGTCGGCCGCGAGCTGACCCTGATCCTCACCGAGGGGGGCGCCTCCACCGGTCTGCAGCTTCTGCTCGAGACCGGACTGCTGGGCCAGGTCCTCCCCGAGGTGGCGGCCATGGTCGACGTGCCCCAGCCGCCCGAGCACCATCCCGAGGGGGAGCTGTGGCGACACGTGCAGTTGGTCTTCGAGCACCTGTCCAGACCCGGACCGCGGCTGGCCTGGGCCGCCCTCCTCCACGACGTCGGCAAGCCCCGGACCTTGACCGTGACCGACCGGATCCGCTTCCACAACCACGACCAGGTCGGCGCGGTGATGGCCGAGGGGATCTGCCGGCGGCTACGGATGGCCAATCAGGACACCCAGCGGATCCGCGACCTGGTGGCCCAGCACATGCGCCTGCGCCACGTTCGGGAGATGCGGCCGGGGAAGCTCAAGCGGCTGCTGCGCGAGCCGTGGTTCCCCGAGCTGCTCGAGCTGCACCGGGCCGACTGCCTGGCCAGCCACGGCCAGCTCGACCTCTACGACTTCTGCTGCCGGCAGTTGGCCGACGCCGGGGTCCAGGGGCTCCGGCCGGTCCGGTTGCTCACTGGCGATGACCTGATCGCCCTGGGTTGGGAAGCCGGTCCGAAGCTGGGCCGGGCGCTGGAGGCCCTGGAGGACGAGCAACTAGAGGGCAGGATATCGACCCGGGAAGAGGCGGAGCGGTTCGTCGACCGTTTTCGCCGGCCGGTTCCCTGAGCCGTCGAGGAACGGTCAGGCGAGGCCGCCGATCAGCACCTCGAGCACCGGCTGGTGGCTCGCCGGCGACATCAGGTAGAGCCCGGCCCATCCCTCCTGCCGTACCCGGTGGATCTGCTCGACCGCGAGCTGACGGCCTTCCTTGGCCTGGTCCTCGGGATCGGGGTACCGGGCCAGCCGGTCGAGGATCGCCGCGGGGACGATGACCCCGGGGACCTGGGCCATCCGCTGGGCGTGGGCCAGCCCGGTCAGGACCAGCACCCCCACCAGGAAGGCGGCCCGGCCGCGGAACCGGTCGAGAGCCTCCAGCGGCTCTGGCCGGAAGGCCGGCTGGGTCATGACGTAGTCGGCCCCAGCCTCCAGCTTGCGCTCCAGCCGGTCCAGCTCGCGGGCCAGGTCCAGGGCCTCGGGCTCAAACCCCGAGCCCACGGTGAAGCGGGTGCGCGGATCGGCCTGCGGCCCGAGGGGTTGGCCGCCGAAGTCGACCCCGGCGTTGAGGCAGGCGTGGGCATAGCGGATCATGGCCACCGAGTCGAGGTCGAAGACCGCGGTCGACCGCGGATAGGTGGGCGACATCTTCGGCGGATCGCCGGTGACGAAGAGGACGTTGTGGATGTTGCGGGCCCAGTATCCCACCAGGCGGCTCTGCAGCCCCATCACGTTCAGGTCGCGGGTGGTGAAGTGGGGGATCAGCTCCAAGCGGTCGCCGCCGCTCCATCCCAGCCGCGAGCGGATGACGCCGATGAAGTCGCCGGGCGGCATCAGCGGGATCCCGCGCGAGCCGTCGGTCAGGTCGACCGCGTCGGCCAGGCCTGAGGCGGCCAGGGCCTCGACAAAGGCCAGCTTCCCCTTGAGGCCACCGGTGCCCCGCGGCGGCAGCAGTTCGACGCTGACGGCGAACCCGCCGTCCTTGAGCTTGCGGGAGAGGGGACCGTTGGTCCGTTTCACCTCGTCGCTGATCGGTGGCAGGGTCGCGGCCGGAGCACTCGCCCAGATCCGGTCCCGGCCC
>JBAZUN010000487.1:0-4560 GCA_041661365.1 Candidatus Latescibacterota bacterium | reverse complement strand
CGACCGGGGGGTGGCCCCCGAGGTCGCGGACCGGCTGCGCGAGCTGCTGGTCCAGTGCGAGTTCATCCGCTTTGCCCCGGCCTCGGTCTCCTCGACCGAGATGGAGGACGTGCTCGACCGGGCCGGCCGGTTGATCGGCGAGCTGGAGGCGCGGATCTGATGCGCGTCCGCTGGCTGTTCCTGCTGTTACCCTTGCTCCTGGCCGAGACGGTCGCGGCCGCACCCGAGGCCGCCGGGCTCTACAACGAGGCCAACGCCCTGTACCGGAGCGGGAGCTTTGAGCCGGCCCGCCGCAAGTACCTGCAGGCCGTCGCCACCGGCGTCCGGGACCCCCGCCTGTTCTACAACCTGGGGAACGCCTGCTTCAAGGCCGGCCATCTCGGGGAGGCCGTCCTGTGGTACGAGCGCGCCCGCCGGCTCGACCCCCGCGACGATGACCTCGCGGCCAACCTCAGGTTCGTCAACGCCGTCAAGCAGGACCGCGAGCCCGAGGAGACCAACCCGCTCTGGGGCGCCGCGGTCGCGACGTTCGAGTACCCGACCCTGAACGAGATCTGCGTGGTCTTTGCCGCTTTCGTTCTGCTCGGGGTCGGCCTGCTCGTCTGGCGGGTGCTGCGCGGTACGACTAACGGCGCCATGTGGCTGGCCCTGAGCCTGGGGATTGGGGGCGTGACCGGGGTGACCGCGCTCTTCCTGGCCGCCCGCGTCTACGCCCAGGAGCGGACGGTAGAGGCCGTGATCGTGGTCCGCGAGGCCACGGCCCGCAGCGGTCCGGACGGGGCCCAGACCGCGGTCTTCGTGGTCCACGAGGGAACCAAGGTGCAGGTGGCCCGGCGTGAGGCCGGGTGGGCCCTGGTGCGCCTGGGGAGCGGCCTCGGCGGCTGGCTTCCGGCCGACGCCCTGGTCGTCATCTGATCCCGCTGACTGAAGGAGCATCCCTGGCATGAAGATCGTCATCCGGGCCGGCGGGATCGGCACGCGCCTCTGGCCGTACAGCCGCAAGGACCGCGCCAAGCAGTTCCACGCCCTGGTCGGCCGGCGCACCATGCTCCAGGAGGCGGTCGAGCGGGTCGCCTCCCTCGTCGGTCCAGGGGAGCTGTTCGTCTCCACCGGCGCGGACCAGGTGGCGCTGGTCAGGGAGCAACTGCCGGAGCTGCCGCCCGAGCAGCTCATCGTCGAGCCGGCCCTGCGGAACACCGGACCAGCGGTCGGGTTGGAGTGCGCCTTGCTCGAGGCCCGCTTCCCCGGGTGCGTCGTGGCCAGCCTCGGCTCCGACCACTACATCGGCCGGCCCGAGGAGTTCGCGCGCCTGCTGCGGGTCGCCGAGGCGGCCCTGGCCGAGGCCCCGGAGGCCCTGGTCACCATCGGGGTCCGGCCGACGCGGGTGGAGACCGGATACGGCTACATCCGCAAGGGGGCGGTGCGGCTGCGGGTCGGGGAGGAGGCGGTCTATCGGGTCGAGGAGTTCACCGAGAAGCCGGACCAGGCCCGGGCGCGCGCCTACCTCGAGAGCGGCCGCTACCTGTGGAACAGCAACCTGTTCGTCTGGCGGGCGAGGACCGTGCTCAACCTGCTTGCCCGGTTCGAGCCGGAGATCCACCAGATGCTGGTGGCGGTGCAGGCCGCGGCCGGCACCCCACACCAGGCCGAGACCATCGCCCGCCTCTACCCGCGGGTTCGCGAGGTCGCCGTTGACCACGCCCTCCTCGAGCGGTACGACCAGGTGCTGGCCCTGGAGGCTGAGATCGGCTGGAGCGACATCGGCAGTTGGGGCGCCTTGAGCGACGTGCTGCCGCTCGACGACGAGGGGAACCTGTGCTCGGGGAACGTCCTGACCCTGGGCTCGCGCCAGGTCACCGCGTACGGGCCCGAGGGGAAGGTGCTGGTCCTCGTCGACGTCGAGAACCTGGTCGTGGTCGACACCGGCGATGCCTTGCTGGTCTGTCCGCGCGACCGGACCCAGCGGGTCAAGGACGTGGTCGCGGCCCTACAGCAGGACCCCGAGCGGCGCCGCTTTATCTGATCCTGCTGGCTACGAATCGAGCAGGCGGTCCCGCAGGGAAGGGGGCGGTACCGGGCAGGTGCCATCCGGCTTGAACCAGCGGTGGCGCCTCCGGGCGATAAAATCATAGACCAGATCCCGCAGCGGCGCGGGGATCAGCAGCAGGAGCCAGAGCAGGCGCACCGCGCCGTTCAGCTTGCCGGCGATCCGCAGGGCCGCGCCGGAGCGGAGGTGGACCCGGCCCTGGTCGAGCAGGACCAGGGTGTCCCGACACCCGGTCAGTCCGTGTTCGGCCAGCAGCCGCGCCCCGGCGGCAGAGGCCAGGGCCGCGAACCTCAACCGCCGGCCGGGGTCCCGCGCGGCGATGGCCGCCACGGCCCGCGAGCAGAGCGGGCACTCCCCGTCGAAGAGGACCACGGTGCCGGCGTCGTCATCCATCACCGGCGGCATTCACTCCGGTGAGAGGCGGTCGAAGCGCACGCTGCTTCGGGGCTCCGCCATCATCGGCGCCACCGTCTCGCGCCAGGCCGCGTAGTGGGCCGTCTCCTTGTGGGCCGCCGCGTCGGCCGGGGTCCGGTACGCCTCGACCAACACGAAGCGCGATGGATCATCCTCCTGCTGGAGCAGGTCGAACCGGGCCACGCCCGGCTCGCGCCGGCTGCAGGCCGCGTTGACGAGGGTGGCCCGGCAGAACGCCTCGAGGTACTGGGGCAGGACGTGGACCGAGACGTGCACGACTAGCACGGCGCCCTCCTTTCGTCGGTGAGGGGAGGTTCTGCACCGGCACCCGACAAGAGGGCCGGCGGGGAATCCAGGAAGGCCAGCACGGCTGCTCCGATGGTCTCGATCGGGACTGAGCCGTCGACCACCAGGTCGGCGTACCGGCGATCGGGGAGCACGTACCGGCGGGTCATGGGACCGACCTGGGCCTCGAACTGGGCGCGCACCGAGTCGGGGGAGCGGCCCCGCTCGGTCGTATCCCGCGCCAGGCGGCGACTGAAGCATACGCCCTCGGTCGCCTCGACGAAGACCGCGGCGAGGTACCGCCGGCGAATCCCTTCCCAGTGCAAGGCGAACAGTCCCTCGACCACGACCCAGGCCCGGGGCGCCAGGATCTCGGTGCGCGGCTCGCGCCGGTGCGTGGCGAAGTTGTACAGCGGACGGTCCGCGGCCGCGCCTGCGGCCAACCGCTCCAGGTGGAGGTCCAGCAGCTCCAGGTCCAGGGCTTCGGGGTCGTCGAAGTTCAATCGGGCCCGGGTCTCGGGCTCCAGGTCGGCGCGGTCTCGGTAGTAGGCGTCCAGGGACAGCACTGCGCCGCCGTCCGGCAGGTGGATGGCCAGGTACCGGGCCAGGGAGCTCTTCCCCGAGCACGACGGCCCCGCGATCCCGAGGAAACGCGGTCGGCGAGACACCTCAGCGGGTCCGGCCGATCAGCTCCAGCATGGCCGCGATGAGTTGGGGATTGCCGGCCGCCAGCCCCCCCGGGATGAGGGGATCGGGCTGGTTGTACCGTCGCACGGTGCCGTCCAGGGCCAGCATCTGGCCCCCTGCCTCGCGGACCAGCAGGTCGCCGGCGCAGACGTCCCACTCGTTCTTGGGCTGCACGCTGGCGTTGAGGTCGGCCTGGCCGGCGGCCACCGCCGCCAGCTTGTACGCCACGCTCCCCAGGGGGCGCACCGTACCGAGGTGGGGGACAAAGGCCGCGGTCTCGCCGCGCTTGGTCTCGCTCCGGCTGACCACCAGCTCGGCTTCTGCCAATGCCGTGGTCTCGGTGCAGAAGACCCGACGGCCGTTGAGAAAGGTCCCCCCCTGGCGCACGGCCGCGTAGAGTTCCTTGTGCACCGGGTTGCAGATCACGGCCACCACCGGCTCGCCCCGTTCGACCAGGGCCACGGAGACCACGTATTCCGGGATGCCGGTGACGAACTCGCGCGTGCCGTCGATCGGGTCGACGATCCAGACCCGCTCGCGCTTCAAGCGGCCCGGATCGTCCGCGGTCTCCTCGGACAGCCAGCCGTATTCCGGATGGGCGGCCAGAAGGAGGCGGCGCAGGCAGGCGTCGGCCTCGAGATCGGCGGTGGTCACCGGATCGTCTCCGCCCTTGTGTCCGACCTTATAGGTGCCGCCGTAGTACCGCAGGGTGATCTCGGCAGCGGCCTGGGCCGCGGCGATGGCCAACTGGAGGTGGTCGTTCATGGCGCGTTCGCTAGAGAGCCGCGGGGAAGTACCGGGGAGGAGCGAGTGAGGAAGAGAAGATAGACGCGGACCGGCAGGGAGGAAAGCAGCGCCGTGACCGCGGGGGGTACAAAAAAGCCCCCACATCCCTGTGGGGTAGTGACGCCGACATCCCTGTCCGCGGAGCAGGTCGGCCTTGGCCCGGGGGCGGCGCCACGCTCCACTTGCTACTTCTATCGGCAGATCGGGATGGTCCTTGAGCGCCGGGGGAGGAGGAGCTACCAAGAAACTGCTGCGTTAGGCAGCCTGCTTCTTGAGCTCGACCTCGCAGCCGAGGTCATGGAGGCGGCGGACGAGTCGGTTGATGGCCTTGTTGCGATCGC
>JBAZUN010000486.1:0-4560 GCA_041661365.1 Candidatus Latescibacterota bacterium | reverse complement strand
CCGGCGCTGCTGGCGTACTCGCTGGACGAGGAGTGCCCGCCGGGCCCGGTGAGCCGGTACGAGGTGCTCGACCGGGTCACCCGGCTGATCGGCGCCCTGCAGCGGGCCCAGTTTGCGGGAGGGATCCGGGTAAACCATGGGGGCGCCACCATTCGACAATCGTTCCAAGCCCCTCACCGGCCGCAGCCCCAAGGGACGTTCCCGAGGGCCAACTCGTGCGTCAGGAGACCGGCGGCAATCCCGCCCCGACGCCCAGAACCACACCGAGCCCGGTCCAACTGGGCGGAGGCGCCTGCTGCCTGTGTCGCGGTGCCATCGGGCGCCCCTTCCGGCCAGAAGCACCAAGCCTACATTCCGCGGTGGATTCCTAAGTGCAGTACTTCGCAATAAGCTCAGACAAGGTTATCTGGTACTTGTTGAACATCGCCCTTCCGGTTTCTGTGCGCACGGTACAAGGATTGGTGGTGAGGGTGAATGAGCGCGTATTGCCTGCAGCCAAACGGATTGCAGTTAAAGTGGGCAAGGCGAACAGGACGTACTTCGATATAGGATCACGGTAGAAGTCTCGGAAGCGCTCGTCGGTATCCCCGATAAGGACATGAGTTTTCCGGCGTTGGCCAGGTCCAAAGACCCCTATGTAATTCCATACCCACCTTTTAGTTGGCCTTCCATGCACACTGATGCTCAGCGCGGAATACTTCGCTTGTAGGCGCTGCTGCCAATCCATGCACTCCTCTCCGGCAACATTGGCAATCAAGGTGGCCAGAAGCCGTTCGGCAAGAAATCCTGCCTGTTCTCGTGGCTCTTGCTCATCTAAGGCGATTCTATTGCGCAGCGCTTCATTCTCCTGTTCTAGCTCAGCGACACGTTCCTGAAGGCGCACAATCCTTGCATCGATCACGCCACAACGAGCAGCCTGCGCCATATATCTCTCTCTTTGCTGCTGACTGTGCTGCTGATCCGAGGGGTAGGCGACAGGAGTAGGATATAGCCTGGCAACCATCCAGGTCAAGGCGGCAGGGAGCGCATTATGCAGAAGGATAGCGATAAGGGTGAGGACAGCGCAGATCCGGTCAATCTTAGATGCTGCTTAGCTGGATGCGTGTAACTCATTGGCGCCCTATGGATAGACCTACAGCATGAGGTTGTAGGCCGGCTTGCGGGAGCCGTCGGCGCGCAGGAATCCCGTGGCGTACGGCTCGGAGCGTTAGCCGGGGCCCAGGCCGAACTCGCGCACCGTAGCGGCGGGATGCGGATCTCTGAGGGTCGGGGGGGCGTGGTGATGGGGAGGCAGATGGGGCGGCTGCCCCTTCGCGGATTCAGCTCTTCTTCTTGGTCTGCGTGAAGAAGCTCGACAGGCGGCGCTCCACCTGGGTGCTCCGGCACTTGGGGCACCAGTGCCGGCTCCGGCAGTGGCCTCAACGCAGCACGGCCAGCAGCACGGACAGGGTCAGGACGCTCAGCAGCGTCGTCCAGCCGATGGTCTGCGAGGCCAGGCCGCTGTCTAGCCCGTATTCTGCCGACAGGAGGTAGACGTTGACCGCCACGGGCAGGCCGGCCGCCACCACGAAGATGGCGAAGAGCGGGGGCTCGAGGCCCAGCAGCAGGCCCACGCCGGCGGCCAGCAGCGGCGAGAGCCCCAGGCGCGCGCCGCAGACCAGCCCGAGCGGCGCCAGGTTCGTGGTCAGTCGCGTGCGCCCTAACTGCAAGCCCAGGGTCATCAGGGCCACGGGCACGAGCCCTCCGGCCAGATAGCTGAGCGGCTGCTGCAGCAGGTGCGGCGGGGACAGGTGCAGCAAGCGCAAGGCCAGGGCCGCCAGGATGGCGTCGATGACCGGCACGCGCAGCAGGTCAACCACCATTCTCCCCAGCGACCGCTGGCGCTCCCCCGCCAGGTAGATGCCCACCGAGAAGAAGGCCAGGTTCTGCGTCATCAGGATCCCCGCCATGACGCCCACCCCGCCGTCGGGGAAGGCCATCTCCATGAGGGGGATGCCGTAGTTGCCGCAGTTGGCGAAGACCACCGCCAGCCCCGCGACGGGCCAATACGGCCGCAGCGCGCCCCGGCCGAAGAGCACGCGACTGAACGCCAGTAGCAGGCCCAGGTGGAGCAAGGTGGCTCCCATCACCAGGCGCAACTGCGCCAGGTCCAGGGTAGACTCCAGGACCTTCACGAAGATCAGGGGCGGCAGCAGGAGGTGGAAACAGAGCCGGGAGAGGGTACGCTCGTCGAAGTGGAAGGCGCGGCCGGCCACCACTCCCAGGCCGATGATGGCGAAGAGCGGAAAGACGATGTCCCGCAGGATCTGCAGCAGGTGTCCGGCCAGCATCGACCGTCAACCTGGGGCCTGGCGGATCGCGGGTCAACAGGGGACGTGGAGGAGTCAGGTGGACCCGGCTATTTCGTCCTGTCCTGCGGTGCTCGCGGTCAGAAGGGCATCGCGACGCTGGCGATTGCCGAGGCCATGGAGGAGGCCGGTGTATACACCATCTGCCTGGACCTGCCGCCCACGGCGGGCCTGGGCATGGGCGTGAACCGCCTGGCCATGCTGCTGTGCAACCTGCAGTCCATCCACGACGTCATCCTCTTCCCGCTGCTGCGGGATCAGAGCCGTGGCACGACTCCTGAGCATCGACCCGGGCATGCCGGTCGACCTGTTGATGGCCGAGGACGCCGGACCGTCCCTGCGCGCGGCGATCGCCGCAGAAGGGCGCGAGTCGTGAGCACGAGGGTCTAGAGTCGAGGCCCAGGCTGTCGAGGGGGATGGCCACCCGCTGCCAGCAACGCGTTGTGGCCCGAGGGCCGCACGATGCCCAGCCTCTTCAGCCGGCCGTGCAGCGTGGACGGCGAGATCCCCAGCCGGGCCGCGGCCCCCCTGGATCCCTTGATCGTCCAGCCGGTCTGAGCCAGCACCTGGAGGAGGTAGCTCCGCTCGTATTCCTCGGGGGAGAGGCTCAACGCCTCGTCGTTCAGACCGGCTGCCGCGGACTCAGCCTGGAGGGTGAGATCGGCGACCTGGAGGATGGGTCCCGCGGCCACGATCACCGCCCGCTGCACCGCGCTCTCCAGCTCGCGCACATTCCCCGGCCAGGGGTACGCCTTCAGCCGGGCCAGGGCCGTTGGCGCGAACCCGTCCACTGCCTTGTCCAGGTGGGCGGCCATCCGGCCGGCGAAGAACACGGCCAGCTCGGGGATATCCTCAGCCCGCTGCCGCAGGGGCGGCAGCCACACGGTGAAGCCCTGCAGCCGGAAGTAGAGATCCTGGCGAAACTGGCCGGCGGTCACCATCCCGGCCAGGTCGCGGTTGGTCGCGGCGACCACCCGGACCTCAGCCCGAAGGATCTGGGTCCCCCCCACCCGCTCGAAGGTCCGCTCCTCCAGCAGCCGCAGCAGCTTGGCCTGGGCCGAGGAGGACAGATCGCCGATTTCATCGAGGAACAGGGTTCCGCCCTGGGCCAGTTCGACCTTGCCCAGCTTGCGGGAGACGGCCCCAGTGAACGCCCCCTTCTCGTGGCCGAACAGCTCGCTCTCTACCAGCCCCTCGGGCAGGGCGCCGCAGTTGACCGGGATGAGGGGACCGCCGGCCCTGGGACTGAGCCGGTGCACGGTGCGGGCAGCCAGGCCCTTGCCCGTGCCGGTTTCGCCCAGGATCAGCACGGTCAGGTCCGTACCGGCCACCTGGGTCAGGTACGACTGGACCTGCTGCAGGGCTGGGCTGTGGCCCACGAACCGCTCTGCTGTTCCGCTCAGGGCTTGGGTCATAGCTGCGAGTCGAGGGTCGGGCGCGACCCGCAGGCGGACCACGGCCAGATCGGAGTAGTTCAGGTCGCGGTCCACCGCCCTGACCTGGAAGGTGTAGTCACCCAGGGGCAGGTCCCGGTACTCCACCCGCCCTCCGTAGGTCGTCCTCCACCTGTCGTCGAACCCCTCCAACCGGTACACGTAGGCCATCCCTTCCGGCCGGGTGGTCCAGCTCCGACCCTCGAACTCGAAGGCCACCAGCTTCTGCGAAACCGGGATCTCCAGCTCCCCCACCGGCCCGTACCGTTGGTCGGCGATCACGTCGGTGAGTCGCACCCCGGGGGGGAGGCGCCCCGGCCGGTACCGGGTCACCCCGCCTTCGGTGGCAATCCAGATATCCCCGCGCCGATCCTGGAAGAGGGCCTGCACTCCGTCGTGAACCAGACCATCCTTACGAGTCAGGCGCTGCAGCACCTGGCCGTCGTACACGTACACCCCGCCTCCCCAGGTCCCCACCCACAGGCGGCCGTCCCGGTCGGCCACCAGCGAGCTCGCCAGGGGGTAGAGCGTCCTCCCTGCTGCGGCCAGAGGCGCGAAGCCCTGGTCGTCCCAGCGCCAGACACCACCGCCCCAGGTGGCCGCCCACAGGTGCCCGTCCCGGTCCTCGGCGATGGCGGCCACGGTCCGGGGTGGCAGGCCCTCCAGCGCGGTGAATCGCCGCCCGTCGTACACGCTCATCCCCCCCCGGCCACCTCCCACCCAGAGCCGGCCCTGCCGGTCCTCGGCCAGGGCACAAGCCAGATCGCTGGCCAGGCCGT
>JBAZUN010000485.1:0-4569 GCA_041661365.1 Candidatus Latescibacterota bacterium | reverse complement strand
ACCGCGCTCACCCCACCGGCGGCGAGGATCGACACCCTCAGGACGAGGATCTCCCGGGTCAGGGAGTGCAGCCCCCGAAACAGCACGACCCGTCCCGCCGTGCCGTCCAGGGGCACGACCGCGGCCAGGGCCTCCTGTCCGCCCATGATCCCTCGCACCGGATGGGGCGGGACCGTGCCGCCGTCGACCGCCAGCAACCGGCGCACCTCCTCGCGCTGCACGGCCCGCGGGCCCGGGTCGCCGAGAGACTCGGCCAGGACGCTGTCCCCCTCGGCGATCAGCACCTCCTGGCCGGTCACCTCGCGCAGCTCGGCCGCGGCCTCGGCGTCGTACCGCTCCCCCAGCACCAACAGGCCGAGCAACTGATCGGCCAGGGCGATCGGCGTCACCGCCACGCGGTAGGGCCGCTCGCGGTACCGCCAGAAGGTGACCGACTCGATCCCGTTGAGGCCCGCCTCAACGCCGGGCTGGGCGCTGAGGTCATCCCCCCAGTCCGAGGGGGCGTCGACCTCGGCGAGGAGCCGGCCGCGCACGTCGAGGAGAAGCATCAGGTCGCTCTCGGCCGCCGGCGACAGCTCCCCGGCGGTGAAGAGCGCGGTCTGGTGATCGACGTCGGGGACGTTCATCACCGCACGGAGATGCGGGGCCTGGGCCAGGGAGCGGCTGCGCGCCGCGATCAGGGTCGAGCGCAGGGCCGCGAACCGCTCGTAGGCCAGCAGTCCCCGCCGCAGGGCGGCGCTGACC
Source organism: Candidatus Latescibacterota bacterium (assembly GCA_041661365.1). GTDB lineage: Bacteria > Latescibacterota > UBA2968 > UBA8231 > UBA8231 > CAITNQ01. The sequence continues at coordinate 3,825 of JBAZUN010000485.1, read as the reverse complement.
TCACGCTCGGCGATGCGGCCGACGAAGCGGTCCATGAGGTAGAGCGACAGGCCGATGAAGCTGAGCGACACGGCGACCATCGCCAGGAAGAGCTTGGTCCGGATCGAGACGCGCATCAGTACGCGTCCCGGTACGGCTGGCCGAACTTGTTCCGGTGGGGCACGAAGCGCGTGTCCTCCTGCACCGGCAGGGAGACCTGCACCAACGCCGGACCGACCACGCTCAGCGGCCGGCTGATCTCCCCGCCGAACTCGTGCCAGGTCCGCAGCAGGTACCGCCCGTCGGGCACCCCGGGGATGACGAACAGGCCCAGCTCGTCGGTGACGGCGTAGAGCGGGTTGGTCAGGACCAGGATATGGGCGACCATGGCGGGGTGGATGTTGCAGTAGACCCGCACCCACCCGGGGGTGGGAAAGGTCACCGACCTGGTCTCGCCCGGCCGGTAGATCCCGAGGTCGAACGGCCGGGCCACCGACACCGAGAAGATGTTGTGGAAGATCAGGTCGTCGTTCGGCATCTCGACCGTGGTCCCCCTGACCACGGCCAGGACCCGCGGTGAGAATCGCTGGTCCCGCTGCGAAATCACCGGATGCCGGCGGGGGAGGAGCACGGGCGCCGTGGTGTCGGCACCGTCGAGGAAGACCACCACCCCCGCGCGGTCGGTCCGCTCCTCCCCGTCCTGCCGGGTGACGCGCACCTGGCCGGCGACCACGCTCCCCGGGTTCGGGAAGAGGTGGTCGGCATCGTTGCGCCGGCGGAACTTGACGTGGCAGGAGACGCAGGTGGTCCTGACCTCGGTCAGCACCTGCGCCGCGGTCGCGGGTGGATCGGTCCGGCAGGTGGCTGCCAGCTCCTTGGCCAGCCGGGCCAGGTCGGTGCGGTACCCGTGAAACACCCCGGTCAGTTCCCCGTGGGTCTCCGGCGTCAGGTAGCTCATCTCCCCGGCCACGCCGGCCAACTCGTCGGCCAATGCCGCCGCGCCGGCCGCGTCCTCCGCGGTCAGTCGCTCCTCGATCCCCAGCACGGTCTTGGCCAGGGCCTCCATCGCGGTCTCCGCGCGGCTCTCACCCTCAACCCGACCGGCCGCCAGCCCGACCAGGCAGCACCCCGCCAACAGGCACCGGAGGCGCATTCCCATCGAACCCCCCTCCTCAGAAGGTGACGGCCACCTCGCCCACCACCACCCCGCGGTCGGCCCCGGACGCCGCGGGGGAACCGTCGATCACCCAGAACCGATCAGCGCCGACCTCGAATTTGATCCGGGTGCGGGGATTGGGGCTCCAGCCGATCCCGGCGGCCCAGCGCCGCAGCCGCCGCGCGTCGTAGCCGAAGGCCTCCTGACCTCCGGCCAGGAACTCGCCGTCGATGCAGTACCCTTCGCCGGCGTCGTAGGTGCCGATCTCGCTGTACCGCACGGCCAGGTGAAACGAAGGGCTCGGCCGGTAGACCGGCTGCACCGCGAAACAGGTCAGCCGGCGGTCGAAACGGGCCACCGCGTCGTCGATCCAGACCTGTCCGAAGGTCAGGTCCAGCCGCAGCCGCCGGACCGGCAGCAGACCGGCGTCCAGCTCGTAGTACAGACCATCGACCGAGGCGCTGGGGCTGATCCCGCCGGTGGAGCTTCCGCCTGACCCGACCGGCTTCAGGGGGGTACCGCCGAGCAGGAGGGGGCCGCCGCTGGTCTGGCCGCTCTTCATCAGGCTGGCGCTGAGGGAGATCCTCGGCCACGGCCGGCCGCCGATCCTGGCGGCAAGGGTTTTCCCCGGGCCGCTCTCCTGGCTCCGCCGCACGGTGCCGTCGGTGATCGCCGCCACCCAGGCCAGTCCGCGCAGCTTGCCGTGGGCCGCGATCCCCTCGTCCCACAGCCAGGGATAGGCCGCCGAGTTGGAGACCAGCGGGTTGTCCGGGGCGTCCTGCCAGAGGTACTCCTCGCCGAAGGGGAGGTCGAAACGGCCCACCTTGAGGCTGACCAGCTCCTCTCCCCAGCGCCCGAGCAGGTTGCGGAGGTGGACGTACAGCTCGCCGGTGCGCACCGGCGTGGACCCGTCCTGCAGCGGCGGGGGGATCTGTACCTCGCAGAACACCTCCACCTTCTCCCAGGCCTCGGCCTCGACGAACAGGGTCGCCTCCTTGACGAGGAATCCCGCGTCCGGTTGGGTGCCGTTCTTCCCCGTCCTGGCCAGCCAGAACGCCGCGAATCCCGAAAGCCGGAGGTTCTGATACCACGGACGGCCGAGGACCTGCGCCGACACCCCGCTGGTGTCGAGCGAGGCCAGCTCGACGCCGGACAGGTCCACGGTGGGAGCCGGGGGTTGGTCCTGGGGGGACTCGGTGGCCTGCTGGGCCGCGGTCGGTGCAGCGATAAGCAGGACAGCGACAACAACTAGGAAAGACGCCTTGGCAGGATCGGAATGGTCCATGGCGGTCTTCCTCCTGAGGCGGGAAGCGCGGTGCCCTGCACTCGACAATACTCACCAGGGGCACGCCGGGCAACCGCGATCGACGCCCTCCGATCGGGTGACCAACCGGCTCGCCTACCCCGCGGGACTTGACACCCGTCGTAGGCAGACCCTTGGTACGTCTCGTATCCGTCGAGTCGAGCTGGCTCCCGGATACCTGCCTGTTGACCGCTGGTGACGTCCCTTTGCCCGCAGACACGACCGGCATCCGCCGCGAACTATCTGTCCCATTTCAAGGACCATTGCCATGCCCCCCTTGCAGATCGTCTGTCCTGATCCCGCTCATCCGCTGGTGCGCCTGGCCGTCGAGGAGCTTCAGCGGTACGTCCGCCTCCTCTTCGGGTTTCACCCCGTGGTGGTGGAGCGCCCCACCGGCCCCACGGTGCAGGTCGGCGGTCCGGTGCTGGCGCCGCCTCTGGCCGAGCAGGAGTACCTGGTCGAGCACCGGATCGTCGATGGCCGGGAGATGGTGACCTGTGCGGGCGGTTCGCCTCGGGCCACCCTGTGGGCGGTCTACGAGCTGGTGGAGCAGTGGGGGGTACACTACCTGGTACAGGGGGACGTGCTGCCCGAGACGGCCGGTCCCTTCCGCCTGCCCCAGGTGCACCTGCAGCGCCAGCCTCTGTTCGTTCGCCGCGGCTTCCGGGTCATCAACGACATGGCCAACTCCGGGATCTTCTGGAGCCTGGCCGACCATCAGCGGCTCTTCGCCCAGTTGGCCAAGCTGCGCTTCAACGCCGTCCTCGTCTCCACCTATCCGCATCAACTGTGGACCCACTGGAGCTTCCGCGGGGTGGAGCGCCGCAGCGGCGGGCTGTGCTACGGGTACGAGCACCCGATCCACCCCCAGACCATCGGCCGCGAGCGGTTCGGCGAGATCCCCTCCTTCACCAACCCCGATTTCCAAGGCGCGGTCACCTACGAGGACAGGCTGGCCGTTGGCCAGCGGTTCATGCGGGGCCTGATTCGGGCGGCCCACGACCGCGGGCTCGAGGTCAACCTGGTGCAGCACTTCTCCGACTTCCCGCCCGAGTTCCTGCGCCGCCTGCCCGAGTGGACCGAGGCCGACGGGGTGCAACTCCCCGAGGGGGACGTGCAGCAGCCGCAGTGCGCCCGCCTGGGCCTGGCCCAGGTCGGCGGCGATCCTGTGCTCGAACGGTACCGTTCCCCGCTCAATCCGGTCTACCTCGAGATGGTGGAGTCGTGGTTCCTGGCCCACGCCGAGGCCTATCCCGAGGTCGAGTACTACGGCTTCACCCAGCCCGAGTTCCCGCCTGGCGCGGCCGGGCTGCGCGAGTGCTGGGACGCCCTCGACGCCCGGTACGACCTGGAGCGGCGATTCCCGCTGGCCCGCCTCGAGGAACAG
>JBAZUN010000484.1:0-4586 GCA_041661365.1 Candidatus Latescibacterota bacterium | reverse complement strand
GCGGCCAACTCCATCGCCACGGTGGTCTCCACCCGGGTCCTCTCCCCCCGCTGGGCCGTGATCTGGGCCGCCTTCTTCAACTTCATCGCCTTCCTGATCTTCGAAACCCACGTGGCCGCCACCATCGGCAAGGGGGTGGTCGATCCCACCTCGGTCACCCTGCCGGTGGTCACCGCGGCCCTGGTCGGGGCCATCGCCTGGAACCTGATCACCTGGTACGGCGGGATCCCCAGCAGCTCGTCGCACGCCCTGGTCGGCGGCCTGGCCGGGGTGGCGGTGGCCTATAAAGGCTGGGATGCGCTCAAGTGGGGCGGCCTCCACGAGAACGGACTGCTGCGGATCGCGGCCTTCATCTTCATCGCCCCCCTGCTCGGGATGGTGATCGGGTGGATCCTGATGCAGCTCACCTACTGGCTCTTCCGCAACGCCACGGCCAGGCGGGTCGGCGGTCTCTTCCGGCGCCTGCAGCTCCTGTCGGCCGCGGCCTACAGCCTGGGCCACGGCGGGAACGACGCCCAGAAGACCATGGGGATCATCTACGCCGTGCTCCTGGCCGCCGGCCCGTTGACCCACGTGACCACCAGTGACCCGGTGCCGCTCTGGGTGGTCCTCGCCTGTCACGCCGCCATGGGCCTGGGCACGCTCAGCGGCGGCTGGCGAATCGTCCGCACCATGGGCCAGCGGATCTGCATGCTCCAGCCGGTGCACGGCTTCTCCGCCGAGACCGCAGGCGCCCTCTGCCTGTATGCGGCCACCGGCCTGGGGATCCCGGTGAGCACTACCCACACGATCACCGGCGGGATCGTCGGGGTCGGCTCGACGCGGGGGATCAAGGCCGTCAAATGGGGGGTGGCCGGACGGGTAGTCTGGGCCTGGATCCTGACCATCCCGGCCTCGGCCCTGATCGCGGTGGCCACCTACTATCTCTTCACCGTCGTGGGATGGACCGGCGTCGAGCCGATGGTCGCCCGTTGACGCGGACCCTCTGCCGCGGTGCCCGCGACCGAACCCGACCGAGGAGATGAGAGGGAGATGAGGATGAACAGGGGCAGGCGTTGGCTGAGGCGATGCTGGATCCCGGTCGCCCTCGTGGCGGCGATGGCTCAGGGGACCGCGGGGGCCGAGCTCCGTCAGGGAGGGCTCCGCGACCTCAATCCCCTGTACGGCGACCGCCTGGCCGGGTTCGTGGCCCGGTCTGCAAAGGCCGCCTCGACCGTTCTCTCGACCCCGATCGACTGCCCCTCGTACGAGGCCTTCGAGTCAGCCCTGGGAGCGCAGTTGCAGGCCCGCGCCACGGAGTTCGCCCTGCGGCTCCACTATCGCTTTGCCTTTGGCGAGGTGGCGGGGCTGATCGACCAGGCCCAGGAAGCGGTCTTGGCCGGCGACGACTACCTGCGGTTCACCTACGCCGGTCGGGAGACCGGCTGGTCTGGGAACGACGGCGACGTCACCGTGACCCTCCGCTTCGACTGGCTGACCACCCCCGAGCAGGAGGAGGCGGTGACCGCGCGGGTGACCCAGATCGCCGCGGAGATCATCGATTCGAGGATGGGCGAGGAAGAGCGCGAGAAGGTGATCCACGACTGGGTCGTGGCCCACGTGACCTACGAAACTACAGCGGCTGAAGACGTGCTCCGCTATACGGCCTACGGGGCCTTGGCCAACGGCCGGGCCGTCTGCCAGGGGTACGCCCTGCTCGGGCTCCGCCTCCTGGCCCAGGCCGGGCTGTCGGCTCGCATCGTCCCGGGCCTGGGGAGCGGCGAGGACCACGCCTGGAACCTGGTCCAGGTCTGCGGCCAGTGGTACCACCTCGACCTGACCTGGGACGATCCCGTCCGGTCCGGCCCGGACGACGGGCTGATCCGCTACGATTACTTCAACCTTTCGGACGAGGCGCTGGGCCTCGACCACCAGTGGGAGGCCGATGGGTACCCCGTCGCGGTCAGCCGGTACCTGCCGGGGATCTGCTCCGGCGAGACCAGCCTGCTGACCTGGGAGACCGACGGCGACGCGGCCTTTCGCGCGGCCGGGGAGAGCGGTCGCCAGATCCTGCTGGTCGCCGGGCGGAGCAGCGACCCCTACACCCGCCGCATCCTCGACCTCGCCATCCAGAGCATGTGGCCGCCGCTCAAGCCGCTGGTGCGGCAGCGGCTGGTGGTCTGGTTCGCCGAGGTCGACGTGGACCCTGCCTGGGAACCGTACGCCGTGGGCCTGGACGCCTTCCTCCTGCCCCTGGTCTGCCTCATCGACCCGCGCGCCTCGAGCCTTTGGACCGAGCGCCTCACCGGTCCGCAGAGCGAGGAAACGCTCTACACCCGCCTGCAGGCCGCGCTGCCCGGCACGCCATCGGCCGTGAGCGTGGTGAGTTGGGGATGGGTCAAGGGGAGCGGGCGCTGAATCGAGGCGTGCCCGGAGTCTCGAGCACGCCCGCTGAAAAAGCCCATTCGGATTGCGGTCGGTGTTGACGGGAGAAGCCCAGGCTGACGGCGAAACAGAGCAGGATCAGCCCTGGGCGGTGGGTCAGATGGTGGGCGGCTGATCGGGCAGGGGCGACCTCGACTCCCGCCGGCGCACGCCAGCCCGAACGCGATTTCTGCGCCGGCATTCCAGGGATGTGGCCTTGGACAACCTGCTGGCCCGCGCGTGCCGCAGCCTGTTCGTGGTGGCGATCGTGACCCGGGCCGCGGTCGGGGCTCAGGTCACCGTCACGGTGCTTGACGCGGAGAGCAGCGAGCCCGTCGCCGGCGCTGCCCTCGTGGTGCAGGATTCCCTGGTCGTCCAGACCACCAACGCCCAGGGGCAGGCCGACTTGGTGCTGCCGGCCGGGGCGTATTACCTGACGACCCAGTGCCTCGGGTACGCCCTCCTACGCCATCCTCTGGTGGTGCACGACCGGACGGCGGCCCTCACGCTGCGCCTGGTACCCCTGGTCGTTGAGGTTCCTGGTACCGAGGTGCGTGCGCCACGCGAGGTGCCAGCTGCCGGACACGTGCCCCTGCCGGTCGCCATGGTCAGGCAGTGTCCGGACCCCAGTCCTGACCCGCTGCGGTTCGTCAAGATCCTCCCCGGCGTCAGCTCGGGGAACGACCAGAGCAGCACGTACCGCGTCCACGGCGGCGCGCCGTCCGACAACCTGGTCAGCCTGAACGGCCTGGAGCTGCTGGTGCCGCTCCAGGCCCGCCACGGGCTGGCCGAGTCCTTCTCGCTGATCAACCCCGACCTGCTGCGGCAGGCTGACTTCTACGCCGGGTACGTACCGGTGCGGTACGGGGACCGGGTCGGCAGCGTGCTCGACGCTTGGTACCGGCCCCCCGATGCGGGCCCCGGTACGGAGATCGACCTGGGTACCGTGCAGCAGTCCCTGACCGCACACGCGCGACTCAGTCCCCGATGGCGGCTGGTGAGCGGTCTGCGGCGGGTCGATCTGGGACGGCTGGCCAGCGGCCTGCAGGTAACAGGGCAGTACGAGCCGCGCGGCTGGGACTGGCAGACGCTGCTGGTGTGGAACCCAGCTCCGCGCACCCAGGTATCACTCCTCAGCGCCGTACTGCGCAGTCACTTCGTCCTGACGCCGACCTCGCAGACCCTGCTCTACAACTGCGGTTTCGCCGGCTGCGACCGGTTCTACGGCGAGGGGGAGGGCGATGAGTCGTACCGGCTCGACACGGATCTGCTGGGGCTGCGGGCGGCCCGGCAGTACCAACACGGCGAGGCGGTGGCCTTCGCCTCGGTCCAGCGGCACGACGAGCAGGAAGACACGGATGTAGCATACGTCCTGCGCTGGCAGCCAAAGTCGGCCCGGACTCCCTCCACAGCGGGGGTGCGTAGCGTCGAGCAGTACCTCAGCCGCCTCCGTGTCTGGCGGGGCCAGGCCGGGGTACAGCTCCGGCTGGACCGCGACCAGCGTACCTGGGAGGCCGGACTGGGCGCGGTCACCACCGACACCGAGGGCCATGCCAACGGTCTCAGCCAGGTCATCTCGACCCAGGGGGCGTACGCTCTGGCCTACGTGGGGTACCAGGTCGACCAGTGCCCCACCGACCTCTACCTGTACGGCCAATGTCGCGTGCCCGCGGGACGAGTCACCGTGACTCCGGCCGTGCGGGTCAGCCGGTTCGGCGCTACCGGCCAGACGGCAGTGCTCCCCAGGGGCAGCGCCGAATGCGCGGTCGGCCGAGGCTGGACTCTCGGAGCAGCGGCGGGCAGGCAGGCCCAGCCGCCGCAGTACGGTGAGTTGGCCGCGGCCGAGCCCGGGGCCCGACTCCAGGCGCAGCAGGTTGACCAAGCCAGCATCTGGGTCGACGGGCAGATCCACCCGGCCCTGGCGTGGCGGTCCGAAGTGTACTACCGTCTCCTCCGTCACCTGATGCCGTACGCCGTGGACGATGTGCGGGTCAGTTACTCGGGCCGCAGTGACGCCCGCGGACGCGCCTGGGGTTGGACCACGCTCTTCCGGGGGCAGCTCGGGCCGGCCACGGGCATGATCAGCTACACCTATCTGGTGGCGCGCGAGGACCTGGCCGACGATGGCCTCGGCGAGATGCCCGCGCCAGGCGACCAGCGTCACACCCTCTCGTGATACGTCG
>JBAZUN010000483.1:0-4595 GCA_041661365.1 Candidatus Latescibacterota bacterium | reverse complement strand
GCTCACTGGAGGTGGAGTGCCTTTGACCGCGGTCAGCGTGGTGATCCCGACCCACGATCAGATCGGCCGCCTTCGGTTGGTGCTGTCCGGTCTGGCGCACCAGACCATGAAAACGGACGACTTCGAGGTGATCGTGGTCGACGACGGTTCCGTCGACGGCACCGCGGCCATGCTGGCGGCTGAGGGGCCGGTCAACCTGCGGGTCATCCGCCAGTGGCCGCGAGCCGGCCGCAACCGGGCCCGCAACCGGGGGCTTGCCGCCGCTGCCGGTGAGCTGATCGTCTTTCTGGACGGCGATGCCCTGCCGGGGCCGGAGCTGGTGGACGCCTACTGGGAGGCCTACCGCGGGTCTCCCGAGCCGGCGGTGCTCTGTGGCTTCCAGCGCAGTCTGGCCTGCGTCGAATACCTTTGCGACCCGGCCACCGGCTCGCTCCCCGAGGAGGGGCTGCCCAGCGTGGTGCGCGATTTCCTCACCGCGCGGGCCGCGGAGTTGCTGGTGACGCCGACCATGGTGGCGGAGGATTTCGCCGCCGTCCGGGCGCGGGCCCAGGACGGCGGGTACCCCTTCCCGGAATCGGCCGAACGCCAGCGGCAGGCGCTCGAGCTGTTACGGGCCCGTCCCGAATCGTCCGTGGCCTGGGTCGCCTTCATCCCCCACAACGGCGCCGTGCCGCGGGAGCTGCTCGCCGCGAACGGCGGCTTCGACGAAGGGATGACCTTCAGCGAGGGGTGGGAGCTGGCGTATCGGCTGCAGCGCCGCCGCGGGGTGCAGGTGCGGGCGGTGGGCGCCGAATCCTACCATCTCTATCACCGGCACGCCTTTACCCAGGATCCGCTGGGCGAGACGCGGGTGAGGTTCCAGGCCGTGGAGCACCTCGCGGCCAAGCACCTCGACCCTCGCGTTCGCCTCCTCTACTTCTGGTACGCCTCCCTGTGGCCCGATCCCTTCATCCCCCGTGAGGCCGTGGTGCGGGATCTGGTCGACCTGGACAACCGGTACCGCGAGCAGTCCGCTGCCGGTTGGCGCGACTGCGAGCTGGTGCTCCGGCAGCATCCCACCCTCACCTCCTTCCTGGAACCCGAGGTCACCCATGAGCACACCGCTTGAGGTCAAGCGCGAGATGAGGTTGCTGCGATCCCTCCGGGCCCATGAGCGCCGCGGCGCCCGACCGGAGATGGCGGGGATCTGCCTCGAGCTGGGAACCCATTACCGGGACCTCGGCGAGCTGGAGCGCGCCGAGCAGGTCTTCCGGCGGGCCCTGGTGCTCTACGAATCGGTGGGCGACCGTCTGGCGGTGGCCGGGGTCTGCCTGCGGCTCGGCCTGCTCTTCGAGATGCGCGGCGATACCGGGCAGTCCGGCTTCTACTTCACCGAGGCCAAGGCCATCTCGGCTCACCTGGGCGACGAGCGCGGCCAAGCCGACGCCACAGGTTACCTGGGTCTGCTGGCCCAACTGCAGGGCGATCTGCAGACGGCTCAAACGCTTCACGCGGAGGCCCTGGTCGCGCACGAGCAACTCGGCGACCTGGCCAAACAGGCCGAGGACCACGGGAACCTGGGGGCGGTATCGCTGGCTCGAGGTCAGGCGGCCGAGGCCGAGGCCAGAGCGCTGCAGTCGCTCGCCCTGTTCACCCAGGTGCAGGATACCCGGGGCACGGCCGGTCAGCATCGGGCCCTGGGCTGGATCTGGCTCGACCACGGCGAGGTAGAGCGTGCCGCCGCTGCCTTCGAGCAGGCACTGGCCCTGGACCGGGAGTCTGCCTACCCCCTGGGCATGGGATTGGACTACGCCGCGCTGGCCGAGATCCGGCATCGGACGGGCGACGTCGAAGAGGCCAAGGCTCTGTACGACCAGGCTCAGGAGCTCTTTCAGCGAACCGGTCATCGGGCGCACCAGGCCGCCACCCACGTGCAACTGGCGATCCTGGCCCAGGAGCGGCACGAGTTCGAGTCGGCCTGCGTCGAGCTGGAAGCCGCCTTGGAGCTGTGGGAGGGGATGGGTAACCGCGCCAACCTGGCCGCGGTCTGCCGCCGGCTGGGCGACCTTTACGGCAACCTGGCCAGCGAGGGCGAGGAGCAGGTGGAAGGGATGTACCGGCGGGCGTTGGAGACCTACCAGTTGCTACACGACGAGGTCGGGAGCGGTGGGATCTACAGCCGATTGGGGGACCTGGCGGCGCGCCGGAAGGATCCGAACCAGGCCGTGGCCATGTGGACGGTCGCGGCCCAACTCTTCCGTCGGGCCGGGCTGGAGGCCCAGGCGGCACGGGTGGATGAAGCGGTGCGCTCGATCTGGGCAACCGGTCGGGTGCGGGTGGCCTGAGGACGGGAAGATGACGGGCAAGTCGGACAGCGACGAGCGATATCCTGACCTGACGCCGCGTCTGGGGCGGCTCTACGCGGCGGTCTGGGAGATGACTCAGCCGGACCAGGGGCCGGAGGTGCTGGACCAGGTCGTGGCGCTGCTCAAGGCGCTGGACCTGCCGTTCCGGAGTTGCGTCCTCTATCTGGCGTCGAGTCGGGAGGGGGGGGCGGCGGTCCGCTACCGCGAGCTGGCCGTCGGGACCGGCTGGTCGGAACTGCCTGAAGGAGCGGACCACGCGCGTCTCGTCGGGGTCTGGCGTCGCGGGGTCGCCGCCGTGGAGTCGCTACGGGCGGAAGGACCGTCGGACCATCCCCTGGAGCAGGCCCTGCACCACCCGGTCGCCTCGCTCCTCGAGGTCCCCTTCTCGCACGGGGTACTCGGACTGTACGCCGCCGAGCCGGGAGCCTTTGCCGAGCGGCACGTCGAGCCGGTGGGACAGATCGCCCTGGGCCTCTCGGCCCTGCACCACCGGCTCCAGGACCTTGACCGTCTGATGGCCAAGGAGCGGCAGTTGCGGCACGTGCAGCGCCTGCAGCTAGCGGGTCAGTTGGCCGTCGAGGTGGCCCACGAGATCAACAACCCGCTGACCGTGGTGATCGGGGAGTGTGACCTGCTGCTCGAGGGGAACCTCGATCCCCTCCTGCGCGAGAGCGTCACCGCCATCGGCAAGGCCGCACTGCAGGTCCAGGCGGTGAGCAACCGGCTGCTCGAGTTCGTGCGCGGACACCGGGCCGAGAAGGAGTGGTTGAACCTCAACCGCCTGGTGGACGACGCCCTGGGGCTGCTGCGCCGCATGCTGCGCAAGGAAGGGATCGACCTGCAGGAGGAGCTGGCCCACAACCTGCCCTGGACCCAGGCCCATGCCGGGCAGCTCCAGCAGGTCGTGCTCAACCTGGTGCAGAACAGCCGGGACGCCCTTCGCGGGCACCGCCTCCAGGGGATCATCAAGGTGCGCACGGTGCAGCGCCAGGGCCACGTGGCCCTCGAGGTGGAGGACAACGGCCCCGGCATCCCCGAACGGATCCGCGAGCGGATCTTCGAGCCGTTCTTCACCACCAAGGAAGGGGGGAAGGGAACCGGATTAGGACTCAGCGTCTGCGCCGGCATCGCCCGGGAACACGGCGGGGAGTTGCGGATCGAGCCCCGGGTTCTCGGCACCTGCATGGTGCTGGAGCTGCCGATACGGCAGGAAGGCAGGACGACGACGAACTGAACCGGCCCGGGTTTCCGGGGTCGCGGGATTGCCGAGGAGCGGCTGCCAGCAGGCAGTCGCCCCTCGGTCTGTACGGGGCGGGCGACGTGGACAAGCCCGTGGTCCCCTCCTATGTTCCTGGGCATCGAGGAGGGGCAGATGATCGAATCCTGGGACCGGCTGGACAGCCGGCCCCAGGCGGATTACGGGATCCAGCGGGTCAGGTGCGATCGAGTCCGTCGGCCGCGGACAGGGAAAGCACACGATTTTCTCGTTCTGGAGATGCCCGAGTGGACCAATGTCGTGGCGGATACGCCGGAGAGGCGGGTCGTGCTCATCCGGCAGTATCGTCACGGTAACGGCCGTGTGGGGCTGGAGATTCCGGGGGGCGTGGTGGACGCCGGAGATCCCTCGCCGGCCGCGACGGCCCGACGCGAGCTGTCCGAGGAGACGGGGTATCGGGCCGGGGAGGTGCTCCTCCAGGGTCGGGTGGCGCCCAATCCCGCAATCCAGAACAACGGCTGCCACACCTTCCTGGCCCTGGACGCGAGACCCGGCAGCGGCCAGCGACTGGATGCCGGCGAGGACATCGAGGTCGAGGAGGTTCCTCTCGACCGGATCCCCGCGTTGATCCTCGACGGCAGCATCGAGCACGGACTGGTCGTGGCGGCCTTCCACTTCCTCGATCTCTTCAGGCGCCGACATCCCGATACCCTTGGCCTCCCGTGACGCGACAGCAGCCCGTAGAAGAAGCCGCTTTGCCTGGCAAGGCCGAGGGATGACGGGGTCTGGTTGGCGCGGCCCGGGATGAATCGGCGCCCGAATGCAGCCGATTGCTGCAGGGAGGCACTAGCCCGACCTATGCACGCGTCGAGGCCAAGGGCAGGCGTCGGCGTCGCGGAGGGCCTCGGCGGCGGGCGTTGGGGCGGCAGCAGGGGGGTGCCGGGCTTCGGCCGGTAGTTCCGGCAGGGATCGCGGACCGAGGGCCGGGCGGAAAGGGTTTTTTGCGGAGGTGGGGCGCATAGCGGGACCTTCCG
>JBAZUN010000482.1:0-4597 GCA_041661365.1 Candidatus Latescibacterota bacterium | reverse complement strand
CGTGACTAGGCGGCATTTCTCGGTCGTTTCCATACCCGTCCTTGTGTCGGCCGGTCGTTCGGGGAGCGGTACGCTCCGAGGGAGCCGCGATCGGGCTGCCGATCCTGAGAACCGCCCTCATCCTCGGCGGTAGGGTCCAGCCGGGCGGTTCCGCACCAAAGGTAACTAGTCAGGGGTGGTTTCACACCACGCCCTCGTCCGCACCGGGCTCTCGGAAGCCCCTGGGGAGACCGCCCTCCTTGACGAGGCTCAGGTTACCGCTGTTCGTTCCTGGGCGGCGTCGAGCCTTTACTCGAGCCTACAGCCTATAAAGGAGAGGGGCGGCCGATCCGGCCAGGCCTGCCGTCTGTCCCGCGGGGTGCTCCAACACCAGGCCGGCTTATCGAGGGAGCAAGCCATGTCACCGTTCCGCCTTGCGGCCCTGATCCTGGGGGTGAGCGTCGCCGCCGCCGTCCAGGCCCAGGAGTACAGCCGCCACTACGAGGCCGTGCGTCTGGATAATCCCATCGTCGTCGACGGCGCTCTCGATGATGCCGCCTGGGAGAAGGTTCCCTGGACCGACACCTACATCCTCTACGGCACCCTGACCGGGGTGCCGGTCACCCCCACGCGGGCCAAGATCGCCTGGGACGCCGAGAACCTCTACCTCGGCGTGGAGGCTACCGACCAGGACATCTGGTCGAGCTACACGGCCCACGACTCGAACCTGTGGGAGGAGGACGTGGTCGAGATGTTCATCGACCCGGAAGGCGACGCCCAGGGGTACCTCGAGTTCGAGATCAGCCCGCGGAACGTCGTACTCGACCTGTGGGTGGAGAAGCCCCTCTTCTCCCAGGGCGGCCCGTCGCATTTCGAGTGGAACGCCCTCGGGCTGCGCACCGCGGTTCGCCTCGACGGCACCCTTGGCGGCAAGACCCGCACCGCCCCGGAGCGGCAGGACACGGACACCGGCTGGTCCATGGAGCTGGCCCTGCCCTGGGCCGACGTGGCCATCGTCTCCGGAGTCATGTCCCTTCCCCCGCGTCAGGGAGACACCTGGCGGATCAACGTGATGCGGTACGACTACCGCCGCACCAGCCGCGAGGAGCTGTCCCAGTGGTCGCCCTCTGCCGCGTCAGGCGCCTGGCACGAGCCCAAGGAGTACGGGTACGTGACCTTCGTCGCCCCGAGCACGGCGGTGGAATCCTCCTCCTGGGGCCAGGTCAAGGCGCTGTGGCGGGCCGCGGGCGGGATCGTCGAGTGAGCGTTGACACCGAGGTGCTGCGCCGGTTGATCGCCGAGCGCGAGGAGAAGCTGGCCCGGCTGGGGCGCGAGGTCGATCCCTACCCGCGCCGCTTCGACCGCACCCACACCAGCGCCACCGCGAAGGTCGAGCGCGAGGCCCTGCTGGCCAGCGGCCGGGTCGTACGGTACGCCGGGCGGTTGATGGCCAAGCGCGGCATGGGCAGGACCCTCTTCGCCCCGGTCGACGACGAATGGGGACGCCTGCAGGTCTACTTCAAGCGGGATGACCTGGGGGAGGATCTCTTCGCCCGCGTCGAGAAGCTCCTCGACATCGGCGACTTCATCGGCGTCAGCGGCCCGCTGTTCGTCACCCGGACCGGGGAGCTGACGGTCCAGGTGCAGGAGTTCGACCTGCTGGCCAAGGCCCTGCGGCCGCTCCCCGAGAAGTACCACGACCTCAGCCTGGAGCTGCGCAGCCGCCGCCGGTACCTCGACCTGGCGATGAACCTGGAGTCCCGGGCCCGCTTCCGTCGCCGCTCGGAGATCGTCCGCGAGATCCGGCGCTTCCTCGACGAGGAGGGGTACCTGGAGGTGGAGACTCCGGCCCTGCAGCCGCTCTACGGCGGGGCCACGGCCCGTCCGTTCGTGACCCACCACCACGCCCTGGACACGACCCTGTTCCTGCGGATCGCCGACGAGCTCTACCTGAAGCGGTGCATCGTCGGCGGCCTCGACCGGGTCTACGAGATCGCCAAGGACTTCCGCAACGAGGGGATGGACCGCACGCACAACCCCGAGTTCACCATGCTCGAGTGCTACGCGGCCTACCTGGACTACCACGACATGATGGACCTGACCGAGCGGCTGCTGCGGACCCTCGTCGGGCGCTTCGGCGAAGACGGCCGCGTGCCGTACGGGGAAGAGGTCCTCGACTTCTCGGTCCCCTTCGGCCGAGTCCGTTTCCTCGAAGCCCTGGATGCCCGACTCGGTCTGTCGATCCGCACCCTCGACGACGCGTCCCTGGCCGACCTGGCCCGGACCCACGGGATCGAGGTCACCGGGGAGATGGGCCGCGACCGGGTCCTCGACGAGCTGTTCGGCCTGCTGGTCGAGCCGGGGCTGGTCCAGCCCACCTTTGTCATGGATCATCCCCAGGAGCTGTCCCCCCTGGCCAAGGCCCACCGCAGCGAGCCCGGGCTGGTCGAGCGGTTCGAGCTGTTCGCCTGCGGCTTCGAGCTGGCCAACAGCTTCACCGAGCTGAACGATCCGCGCGAGCAGCGCCGCCGGTTCGAGGCCCAGCGGGCCCTGGCCGAGGCCGGGGACGAGGAGGCCCAGCAGCTCGACGAGGACTTCCTCCAGGCGCTCGAGGTCGGGATGCCGCCGACCGGTGGCCTGGGGGTCGGGGTCGATCGGCTGGTCATGCTGCTCACCGACAGCCACAGCATCCGCGACGTGCTCCTCTTCCCCCATCTGCGGCCCGAGAGCCGGCGCGAGCGGCCGGGAACCGGTCCCGCGTCCTCGTCCGCTGCCGACGGAGCACCAGGCTGAGTCGTCCATGTCGGCTGGGTGGTCCCTCTACCTCATCCGCTGCAACGACGACACCCTGTACACCGGGATCGCCGTCGACGTGGTGCGGCGGTTCGGCGACCACGCGGCCCAGGGACGGCGCTGCGCCCGGTACCTGCGCGGCAGGGGCCCGCTGCGCCTGGCCTTTGCCGTGGAGGTCGGGACCCGCTCGCGGGCGGCCCAGATAGAAGCGCGGGTGAAGCGCCTGTCCAGGGCCGACAAGGAGCGATTGGTCCGGGGCGAGCTGGGCCTGAACGAGGTTGCGGGCTCGTAGGCAGGACCAGGCTCTGGGTGGCCCTGCTCTGCCGACCCCGATCCAGACTCGACCTCTGACCGACTGTCCGCCGAACCGCCGCGTCCCCCGCATCGCCTTGACGCGACCACTGACCGCGCCTTCCTTGGCAGCCTGACCTTATTAGAATCAGAGCCGAGGAGGCAACGTGCGCCTGGTCCTGGTCAACACCAACCAGCTTGTTCCCCCCATCGCCCCGATCGGTCTGGACTACGTGTCCGAGGCGGTCCGTGCCGTCGGGCACGAGGTCGCGCTCCTCGACCTGTGCTGGGAGGCCGACTGGCGGGCGGCCGTGGCCGCGCACCTCGCGTGCAACGACGCCGGGCTCGTCGGCATGACCCTGCGCAACACCGACGACTGCATGCTCGCCGGGCAACGCTCCTACCTGGACGAGTTCGGGGAGATGGTGCGCTGGGTCCGCCAGCACACAGACGCGCCGGTGGTCATCGGCGGCGTCGGTTTCTCGGTGATGCCGACCGAGGTGCTGGCGCGCTGCCAGGCCGATTGGGGTATCCGCGGCGACGGCGAGTTCGTCCTGCCCCTGCTGGCCAACCGGCTGGCCCGGGGAAGTGACTGGACCGATCTGCCCGGCCTGGTGTGGCGTGACGGCGCGGTCTGGCGCCAGAATCCCCCCGCCGGGCCGGACGTGCGCGGCCTGCCGACGATGCGCCGAACCGGGGTGGACAACCGGCGCTACTACGACCAAGGGGGTCAGATCGGCTTCGAGACCCACCGTGGTTGTCCAGGGAGCTGCACCTATTGCGCTGACCCGCTGGCCAAGGGCAAGGCCGTCCGGCTACGGCCGCCCCAGGCCGTGGCCGACGAGGTGGAAGCGCTCCTGGCCCAGGGGATCGACCACCTCCACACCTGCGACGGCGAGTTCAACCTGCCCGCGGAACACGCGGTGGAGGTCTGCCGCGAGCTGGCGCGGCGCGGCCTGGGCGCTCGGCTGCGCTGGTACGCCTATTGCACCCCGAGCCCGTTCTCGGTCGAGCTGGCCGAGTCGATGCGCCGGGCCGGGTGCGTGGGGATTAACTTTGGCGCGGACAGCGGCGACCCGGGGATGCTTGGTCGCCTGGGACGGGACTTCGGTCCCGAGGCCATCGAGGACGCGGTCGAGGCCTGCCGTCGGGCCGGCATGGCCACCATGGTCGACCTCCTCCTGGGCAGCCCCGGCGAGAGCGAGGCCAGCCTGCGGCGGACCATCGCCCAGATGCAGCGCGTCCGGCCCGACCGCGTCGGGGTGTCGCTGGGGGTGCGGCTCTATCCGGGCACTGCCCTGATGCGGCAGGTTACCGCTGATCCGGCCCGACGCGGATTGATCGGTGGACCGGAAGCGGCCGATCCCCTCTACTACCTCGAACCGGCAGTGGCGGATTCTGCCGTGGATCTCCTCATCAGCCTGATCGATGGGGATCCCAGCTTCTTCTTTGCCCCGGCCGGGATCGAGCGGGACTACAACTACAGCGACAACCGGCTCCTGGTCGAGGCCATTGCCCAGGGGTACCGGGGAGC
>JBAZUN010000481.1:0-4604 GCA_041661365.1 Candidatus Latescibacterota bacterium | reverse complement strand
CAACAGCCCCACCTTGGCGTACACCGTAAAGATGTCGTCGAACGGATTGAGGTCGACGGCATCGAAGTCGATGATCCGGCCGGAATCGGCGCCGGCATCGGCCAGGAAAAGATGAACGACGAATCGGGGGCGTCCGGCGATGAGGGTCCAGGCGACCGGCGATCGGCCGCGCCCTCGGGGCAGGTACTCGGCGCTGCCGTGCTCGGCCACGGCCCCCCGCGAGAACAGCTCCAGGATCGACGCGGGGATCAGCCGCTGCCAGCCGCTGATCAGCAGCAGGTCGCCCGCCTGGGACCGGACGAAGGCATCGTCGTCGGGGTGCTCCAGCGTGAAGCTGCGGGCCTGGTGCAGCGGGATCCCGAGTCGGGCCGCGTCCTCCCGGAAGTCGTGGTACCCGGCCACGCGGTACCGATCCGCGTCCTCTGGGGAGAGGGCGATCAGGGCGGTCGGCCGCACCCCCCGGTCAGCCAGGTAACCGAGCTTGACGGCTCCCGAGAAGTGGTTCGAGAGATAGACGATCCTGGGTTCACTCATAGAGCACCATCTGCCGGCTGGGGTCGTTGACCGCCGCCGCCAGCTCGGCGCGGACCGCCTGTTGTCGTCGGCCGACGGCCACCTCCAGTCGTTCCTGAAGGGTGGCCCCCCCTGAGCTGAGCCAGAGGACCGGGTGGCTGAGGAACTGGATCCGGTCGGTCGTTCCCCGGCGCAGCAGCTCGAGGATGCTCTCCTCCCGCCAGCGACCGGCGGAGTCGGCGATGTAGCGCATCCCCGCGGTGAACTCCGGGGCGTAGGTCGAGCGGAATCGCGCCGACGGCAGCGGCGCGTTGAGCAGCCGGGGGAGCGGCTGATGAAAGGAGACGAGGTCCACCGGTACACCGGCGATCGCGCTCAAGATCTCCAGCTCCGACTCGATCAGCGGGATCAGGACCGGCAGGGGCAGCGCCTCGTCCGGGCCGTAGAAGCGGGGATCAAAGTGCAGCCCCACGGCCTGGCCCCGCGTCACGATCTCGCGCAGCACCGCGTGTCCCTCGCGCGACCAGGGATTGTAGAGCGGGTTGTGCAGCATGACGAAGTAGGTGCTGACCGCGCCGCACTCCTGCTCGACCGCCGAGAGGCGATCCGCATAGTAAAGATCGACGTCGACGTCGTGCCGCAGCAGGAGGAGACGACCATCCCGGTCAACCTCGTTGAAGCGGGCGAACCGGTACCCCCCCTCACGGGCGGTCGCCAGCACCTCGCGAAAGGCGGCTTCGTTGAGATCTGGCGCCACCTGTTGACGGGACAGATAGATCATTCGCCGGGCTCCAGGCGTCGCCGGACGTCGGCCACCGTCTCCCGCAGGGCCGCGGCCAGAGGGGTGCACGGGATCACGGGCAGCAGCCGGCGCAGCCGAGCGTCCGAGATCCGGGCATCGCCGACCTCGGTCCGCGCCAGGGCTTCGGGCATCGGCGCTCCGCGCCACTCCCCGGTCCCGACAAGCTCGCACAGCCGGGTTGCCAGCTCTCCCAATCCCACTCGCCGGCCGGCGTAGTTGCAGGCGGCAAAACCGGGCGGACAGCACTCCGCCAGGAGCCACACCGCCTCCGCCACATCCGGGGCATACGCCAGGTAGCGGGACCGGTCCGTTCCATACACGACGACCGGACGCCGGGCCAGCAGGTCGCGCACGAAGCCACCCACCAGGCCGACGTCCTCCCCGTCGACGGGCTGTCCGGGTCCGAAGCAGTTGGGCAGACGCAGGCTGACGATCGCCAGGCGCCGCAGCCCGGCGAAGATCCGGTAGTGGGACTCGGCGGCCACCTTGTGCACGCCCTGCACATCGCAGGGCACCATGGGGGTGTCCTCGGTGATCTCCTCTCCCTCCACCCGTCCGTACTGGCCGCGGCTTCCCAGGTAGATCACCCGCTGACCGCCTCCGGCCGGCAACCTGCCGACGAGGTGCAGATGGGCCGTCAGGTTGAGCGAGAGATCGTACAAGGGGTCTGCCAGCGCCTCCTGGTGCCGCGTCCATGCCATGCAGTCGATCACCACCTCGCTCCGTTCCAGGTGCTCCGTCAGGTCGGCCAGCTCCTCGACCCGGCGAGGTATCAACTCGATCCGTCCGGCCAGGTCGGCCAGAGACGCCGCCCGTCCACCGGTGCGGGGCAGCAGTCCGTCGACGACGACCACCCGCCATCCTCCCCGCGCAAATCGCCGAACCACGTGGCTGCCGAGGAACCCGGCTCCGCCCAACACCAGCACGACGCGGCGCGGATCGTTCAGGCTCGTCGCGGCCACGAGGCTATCCCTTCACCAGCTTCACGTAGACCGAGGGGATCCGTCCGGTGGCCGCCGTGCCGTCGATGCGCCTCAGGTAGTCTCGATGGCTGGGTCCATGGTCCATCTTGCCCGCTCTCTCGCCGCATCCGACGCGGCTTCTCAGCGCCCCCGCGCAGGGGCGCTCGCCTGTCTGCCGTGGATGTAGCTAAGCAGCTCGGTCAACCCGTCGAACCGGCGGGTGACCCGGGCCGGGTTCCCCGCCGCGATGGCGCAGGCCGGCACGTCCCGAGTGACCACCGCGCCGGCGCCGATCACCGCGTGCTCGCCGATGGTAACGCCGCCGATCACCGTGGCGTTGCTGCCGATGCTGGCCCCGCGCCGCACCAGGGTGCGCGGATGCGCGACCCGCCGGTCCGTGCGGGGATACAGGTCGTTGGTGAACATCACCCCGTGGCCGATGAATACCTCGTCCTCCAGCTCGACGCCGTCGCAGAGGAAGGAATGGCTCTCGATCAGGCAGTCGCGGCCGACCGACACCCCGTAGGTGATCTCGACGAACGGGCCGACGAAGGTCCGGTCGCCGATCCGGCAGCCGAAGAGATTGACCAGCCCGGCATCGAAAATCCGCACCTCCTGACCAAGTTGGACGTCGGGGTCGATCATCGCGCCCCTCGCCGCCGCGGTCGCCGGGCGTCGCTCCCGGTGCTCATCGTCCCTCGCCTTCACCGGTCTTGAGGTGGACGAAGTGCTCCTCGTAGACCTCCTGGGCCTGCTGGTAATCGGCCAACTGCCCGATGTCCAGCCAGTAGTCCTTCATGGCGAAACAGGCGATGGGGAGCTGTCGGCGCAGCATCTCCTTGATGAGCGAGTCCATCCCATAGTAGGTATCGGGCGGGATCAACTCGAAGACCGGCGGTTTGACCACGTAGATCCCCGCCAGGATCTCCAGGCGGAAATCGGGTTTCTCCTGCACCTCGACGAGATAGTCGCCCTCGGAGACCACCTTGCCGAAGTTGAACGGCGTGATCATCTCCCGGGTCACCACCACCAGGGAGCTGTCCTTGGTCAAGGCGAAGTCGTAGACCGTGCGGAAATCGAGGGTGGTGAGGATGTCCCCGTTCACCAGCAGGAAAGGCTCGTCGAGTCGTTCGCGCAGAAGCAGGATGGGGCCGCAGGTCCCCAGGGGTTTCTCCTCCTTGCTGAAGGTCAGCTTCACCCCGAGCTTGGCCCCGTCGCCCAGAAAGGCCTGCACGAACTCGGCGCGATAATTGGTGGCGATGAAGATCTCCTCGAAGCCGGATCGCTTGAGGCTGAGGATCTGGAGCTCCAGGACCGAACTCTCGCCGACGGGCAGGAGGGGCTTGGGGATGACCTGCGTGAAGGGCTTCAGCCTCGTTCCCAGACCGCCGGCCAGGATGACTGCTTTCATGCGCTCCCCCGTCTCAGACGCTGTACCGCGTGGGCGTGTACAGGGTTCGGTGGTTGGCGAACCAATCAATGGTGGCCCGCAGGCCGGCGTGCAGGTCGTGCCGCGGCCGCCAGGAGGTGGAAGTCAGCAGTCTGCGGTTGTCGCATACCAGCCGCTCGACCTCGCTCCCCGGCCGACGCTGGCGCTCCTCCTCGCTGACCACGGTGACCTCGACTCCCATGATCCGGGCGATGGTGGATACCAGGTCGCCCACCGAGATCTCGGTGTTGCCGCCGATGTGGGTCACCTGGCCGGCCAGGGCCGCGCACTCGGAGACGGCCAGGAAGCCCTCCACCGTGTCCCGCACGTAGGTCAGATCCCGCGTGGGCGTCAGATTGCCCAGCTTCAGCTCTCGTCTCCCGTCCAGGATCTGGGTGATCACCGTGGGGATGACCGCCCGGGCGGACTGGCGTGGACCGTAGACGTTGAAGGGCCGGGCTACCCGCACCGGCAGACCGAACGACCGGTGGAAGGACAGCGCGAGCTGATCGGCGGCGATCTTGCTTGCCGCGTAGGGCGATTGGGCGTTGAGCGGGTGCCGCTCGTCCATCGGGACGTATTCGGCGGTGCCGTAGACCTCACTGGTCGAGGTGACCACGACGTTGGCCACGCCGTGGACCCGGGCCGCCTGCAACACGTTGTAGGTCCCCTCGACGTTGGTCCGCAGGTAGGAGAGGGGCGCGCGATAGGAATACGGGATGCCGATCAGCGCCGCCAGGTGGAACACGGTCTCCGCCCCCTCAAGCGCGGACAGGCAGGTATCCAGATCGCGCACGTCGCCGATCCGCACGTCCAGGCCCGAGTCCTGCAGCGAAGGCTCGAGCCAGCCCCAGTGGTTCGACGAGCTGTACCGCACCAGGGCCCGCACCCGGTACCC
>JBAZUN010000480.1:0-4653 GCA_041661365.1 Candidatus Latescibacterota bacterium | reverse complement strand
ACCGGACGCAGGAGTGCAGCGGAGGGGGTGCGAGCCGAGGGAGTTCCCCGAACACCCAGCTCGGCGCCCCCTGCCCGATGAGAGGGGCTCACGCCCGCACCCAGGACAGACTCCGTCCGCCCCAATCCGGCTGGCCACCACCACCACAGCGCCTCAGCGATGGGATCACCGCGCAGACGTGGGTGTATGCTGACCGCCCGACAATCCCTACCTTGGGGCACCTGGCGGCGACTGACCTGCGGCCCCCACCGCCAGTAGTGCCCTCCCAATCCAGGAGCCAGCCATGCCCTCCAAGCGCACCCCCAGCCGCCACAAGGAGTGGTTCGCCGACGAGTCGTTCTGGCGGGACCTGTTCCCGTTCATGTTCCCCGAGGAGCGCTTCACCAACACCCCTCAGCAGGTCGAGCGCCTGCTCGCCCTGACGCAGCCAGCCGGCACTGCCGCGTTGGACCTGTGTTGCGGCCCGGGCCGGTGCTCCATCGCCCTGGCGCAGCAAGGATGCGCCGTAACCGGCGTCGACCGCGCCGCACCCGGTGCGGCGGTTCACCCAGTTCGACTACCAGGCTTCGACCTGGTCGCCGCCGCTGCGGCTGGTGGCCAAGGTGGAGGTCTCGCCGCTGGGCACCAACGTTCGCTTCGTCACCACCAACCTGCAGACCGGCCAGCCGTCCTTCCTCTACCAGCAGGCGGACGCGGGCCGCGGCCAGATGGAGAACTTCATCAAGAATCACAAGACCTTCCTGCACTCGGACCGCACCTCGTGCCATCGCTTCGAGGCCAACCAGTTCCGCCTCTTGCTGCACAGCGCTGCCTACCTCCTGCTGCACGCCCTGCAGGAGCTGCTGTTGGCCGGCACCCAACTCCAGCAGGCAACCTTCGACACCCTGCAGCGACGCTGGCTCAAGATCGGCGCCCGCGTCGTCGAGCGGGCTACCGTCATCCGCTTCCACCTGGCCAGCGCCTTCCCGCTGCAGCCGCTCTATCGCTTGATCCACACCCGGCTGGCCGCTCCCGGCGGGTAGCTCGTCCCCCAGACCACCACCTTACGGCTTCGCCACCGCGTCCGGCGCCCACCACCGCCGGACCGGAAGACCCTGCTATGCGCCCCACGGCCGTAATAAGCCCTCGCCACCCGGCACCCAGTCCGTGATCCCGGCCAAAACTACCGGCCGAAGCCCGGCACCCCCCTGCTGCCGCCCCAGCGCCCGCCGCCGAGGCCCTCCGCGACGCCGACACTCACCCTTGGCCTCGACGCGTGCATAGATCGGGCTAGGCGCGGGGTCTCGGGTTCGCGCGTGAGAAGCCTCCGTCACCCCGCGCTGGGGCGCTCCAGGTACTCCGCGAACTCGATGATCCGGCCTTCGTCCGAGGCCACCCCCATGGCCTCGACCATGGCCATGGTCATCAGGTTCTGCCGGCCGCTGAACTCCGGCTCGACGTTCTTCTCCACGTAGTCGCGGAATCCGTCGAGCAGGATCTGGGCAGGCTCGGGCACCTGGTCCAGCGGCAGCAGTTCGGCGGCCTGGCTTCCCGGCCGCTTGAGCGTCAATCCCTCTCCGGTCTGCTCCAGGCAACCACCCTCCAACTCCAGGCGGAAGGAGGAGCCGCCCTTGTGGGCCGCGAAGGTGCACATGTACCCGCAGGTGGCGCCGCCCTCGAACTCGACCCAGCCGTACGCGCCGCCGCCGCCCCGGTACGGACTCCATCCCGGGTTGAAGGAGTGGCCCCAGGTGCGCCGCGGCGCGGCGCTGAACATGAACCGCATGGCGTCGAGGTCGTGGATCCCCCGCTCCCACAGGTAGGCGTGCAGGTCCATCCCCGAGTGGTGCACCCCGGGCCGCCAGCCGTACTTGGTCATCAGGCCGAAGGAGGGCCGGCCGTAGACCCCCTCGGCGACCAGCCGGTGGATGGTCACGCACGTGGCGTCGTACCGGGCGTTCTGACAAACCGCCACCTTGAGCCCTCGCACGCCGGCCTCGTCGACGATCTGCCGGGCGTGGGCCAGGCACTTGGTGAACGGCTTCTCGACCAGCACGTGCTTGCCGGCCCGCACCGCGTCGAGGCACTGCCGCGCGTGCAGGTCGGGCGGGGTGATGACCACCACCGCTTCCGCTTCGACCGCGGCCAGGGCGTCCTCCAGACGGGTGAAGCAGACCTCGGCCGGCAGCCCGGTCAGCTCCCTGGCCTTGGCCATGTTGACCGGGTTGACGTCGACCAGGGCCACGGGACGGAAGTCGTCCCGCTGCTGCATCCGCTGCAGCGGCCAGACCCCGCGACCGCCCACCCCCACGTGGATCGTCCGAATGGCCATGCTCTCCTCCTTTTATAGACGCACCGGCGCGATCGGCCCGAAGGTGCGCTCGAGCGTCTGCCGGATCTGCTGGAACTGCTCGTCGGTGTGCGACACCGCCGGCGACCGCAGCCGGCGATTCGGGTACAGGCCAAAGACCTCCAGCGCCGACTTGATGCTGGGCAGCCAGGACAACTGCTCGGTCAGACCGAGCCACGGCTCCTCGTACCGGAAGACCATCTCCCAGGCCTCCTGGGTTCGCCCCTCGGCCAGGGTCCGGCAGAAGCGCAGGGACAGGTCCGGCCGGAACGGCGCGACCGTGCAGAGGTACGCGGGAGAGCCCAGCGGGTAGCCGAACATGAAGTTCCGCATCTGGCCGCCGCTGACCACGGCGAAGTCCTGGTCGGCCGTGGCGCGGATGAGGTCGTAGTACACGTAGAACTGGTCGCCGTCGTTCTTGATCCCGGCGATCTCGGGTCGGCGGGCCAGCTCGGCCACCACCTCCACCGGGTACGGGGACGGCCAGGCACCCCAGACCAGCAGCGGCAGTGAGCTGGCTCCCTGAAGCGCGTCGAAGTACCCCACGAGGACCTCGCGCCGGGTCCCCAGCCAGGGATGGATCTGCACCTTCACCGCGTCCGCGCCCGCCTGCTCCGCGTGCCGCAGGAACTCCCGGCATTTCGCCGGCGGCCACCATCCGGTCGAGGCGATGAACAGGGCCCGACCGGCCACGGCGCGGCCCACGGCCTCGGTCAAGGTCCAGATCTCGGCCTCGGTCAAGCTGGTGAACTCGCTGCTCCCGTAGGTGAGCAGCACCACCGGGACCTGCTGCTCGCACAGCCACCCCATGTACCGCTGCACCGCGCCGAGGTCGAGCGAGTCGTCCTCGGCAAAGCAGAGGTTGACCGGCACCACCGGTCCCTTGAGCCGCTCGACCACCTTCCTGGTCCGCTCTTCCATCGCCCGCTCCCGTATACGGTAATTCCCCGTTGCTCGCTGGTCTTCGATCGATGCGCTCGAATCCCGTCTCCGGCCGTCCGGTCAAGTCTAGCGCCTCTAATGAAGGGGCACAACCCGAGGGCGAGGAGAACCTCGCCGGCCTGGGACGGCGACCTGGCAGCCCCTCCGGCTGGCGCAGAAGGAACGGGCACGTAACTTCCCCTGGCCGGAAGGCCCACCGCGGACTGCACGCGATAGACGCAATCGTTTATAGACTACATCCGGCCTCCATCGACAGGAGCGCGCCCTTGGGTATCCGCCCCCTCGTCCTGGCCCACCGCGGGGCTTCGGCCTATGCCCCGGAGAATACCCTGGCCGCCTTCGACCTGGCGCTGGAGATCGGCGCGCCGGCCTTCGAAACCGACGTCCGGGCCACGGCCGACGGTCACCTGGTCCTCCTGCACGACGAGCGCGTCGACCGCACGACCAGCGGCTCCGGTCCGGTGGCACACCTATCCCTGGCTCAGGTCCAGACCCTCGACGCCGGCTCCTGGTTCGGCCCGCGGTTCGCCGGGGAGCGGATCCCGACGCTCCCGACCTTCCTGGCTCGGTACGGCGGCCGGGTCAGGCTCCGCCTGGAGGTGAAGGGGGAGGATCTCGAGGCGCGACTGCTGAGCGCGGTGGGTGCCGTGGGGCTGCTCGCCCAGGTGGAGTTCAGCTCCTTCTCGTGGGAGGTGGTCGAGTGCCTCTGCGCCCTGTCCGCCGAGGCGCGGGTCGGCTGGCTGGTGCAGGCCGTGGACCCCGAGATCATCCATCGCGCCGCCGGGGCAGGCCTCCGCTTCCTGTCGGGGAGGGCCGACCTGCTGACGCCTCAGATCCTGGACGACGGCCGCGCCGCCGGGCTGGAGGTGGGCGCCTGGGGGGTGCGCGACGACGAGCTGCTGGCCAAGGTCATCCGGATCAACGTGGACTCCTTCACCAGCAACTGGCCTGACCGGGCCCTGCGGCTGCTGGGGACCGACGCCTCGGTGGTCGAGCCGGTCCCGTCCGGATCAGACACCGCGGCGCGATGACCGAAGGAAAGCCGCGGATGCCGTCGCGGATGCCGTCGGAAAACGCGCGCGCGGCCGGGATCATGTCCCTGGCCATGGCCGCCTTCGTCGCCAACGACGCGACCATGAAGATGATCGCCGCGGGGTTGCCGATGCTTCAGGCCCTGGCCCTGCGGAACGCGATGGTGACCCTGGCCTTCGCGGGCCTGGCCGGGGCCACGGGCGCCCTGCGGCACTGGCGGACCCTGGCCGAGCCGCTGGTCTGGGGCCGGGCCGGCACCGAGACCGCGGGCGCCCTGCTCTACCTGCTGGCCCTGCCCCACGTGGCCCTGACCGTCGCGGTGGCCCTGAACATGGCCACGCCGCTGGTGA
>JBAZUN010000479.1:0-4665 GCA_041661365.1 Candidatus Latescibacterota bacterium | reverse complement strand
GGCAGGATCAGCCGCCGTACCTCCTCGGCCCGGTGGAGCAGGGCAACCAGGCCTTCGTCGAAATGCCCGGCGGTATAGGCGTCGCGCGAGCTCTGGAAGTCGTAGTCGAAGTCATAGGCGTCGAGGAACTCGCGCAGCTGGGCGTTCATGTAGTCGCTGTAGCTGGCACACTCGCCGAACGGGTCGGGAACGGCGTGCAGGGGCTTGCCCAGATGGCCGGCCAGCATCTCGGGCCGAGGCATGTTGAGCGGCACCTTGCGCAGCCCGTCCATGTCGTCGCTGAAGGCCAGCAGCCGGGTCGGCTGGCCGGTGAGGAATTCGTACGCGTGCCGGACCCAGGTGGTCCGGGCCACCTCGGCGAAGGTGCCGATGTGGGGCAGACCGCTCGGGCCGAAACCGGTCTCGAAGAGGACGGGGCGGTCGCCGCGCGGTGCGCGCTGGGCGATGATCTGGACGGCCTGCTCGAACGGCCAGGCCCGGTACCTCGGAGAGTCCTGGCTCACGGTGGGGAACCTTGTCTACCGGAACAGGGGTGAACAGGGACTGCCGGCCCGGCGGCACGACGGATCGCCGGCCCGGTTCTGCAGGGGGGACGCCGCGCAGAGGAGGGAGTCGACGGCGCGAGGCGACCCGCCGACCCGGACCGACTCAGCGGCTGCGGAAGGTGATGCGGCCGCGGCTCAGGTCGTAGGGAGAGAGGGCCACGGTGACCTGGTCCCCCGGCAGCACGCGGATGTAGTACTTGCGCATCTTGCCGGAGATATGGGCCAGGATCTCGTGGCCGTTCTCCATCTGCACCTTGAAGAAGCCGTTCGGCAGCGCTTCCTTGACCACCGCTTGGACCTCTATCGCCTCTTCCTTCGCCATGTCTCCGTCCGGATAAGAGGAGTGGGAGATCGACCCTTCGGGGAGCCGGCAGAAAAAAGGCGAGCGACCGCTGAGATCGCCTCCCAGAGAGTCGCTCGCCCAAGGTGCTCATCGAAGAGCCAACTCAGCGCGCCATACCCGCTCCCAGATGGACTCGGATGCCGGATGTTATGTGGGGCGTAATGTAAGGTTTGCCCCAGCCGATGTCAAACCTGGCGGCCGACGGATAAAGTCGTTCAGGGACCGTACTTGTGGATCCGGTCGTTGAAGGTGTCGGCCACGTAGAGGAACCCCTCGCGGTCACGGGCGATCCCGCCGGCCAGCACCTGGCGCTCGCTGGCCTGTCCCCGGGTCGGATCGTCGACGACCTCGACCGAGCCGCCGAAGCGGAACTGCCCCGGCTCCTCGCCGGCCTCCCCCCACCGGGTGAGGAACTGCCCTCGCCGGAAGACCTCGATCCGGTGGAGCCCCGCGTTGAGGATGAAGGCGCGGTCGGCCCCATCCTCGACGCAGAAATCGGCCGGTCGCTGCAGCAGGCCGTCGCCCCGGTCGTCGGCGTCGATCGGGTCGCGGCCGACGGTGAAGTCGGTCTCCCGCCGGTCGGCGTCGCGGTAGACGATCAGCCGCGGCGCCGGGGTCGGTGCGTCGTCGGTCTGCAGCGGCTCCACCAGCGCGGCTACCCGGCCGGTCCAGAGGTGCACGCTGGTCGCCAGCAGCGGCGGCAGCAGGCGGCGCGGTCCCACCGGCTGCCCCTCGAGGTCGTATTCCAGGAGCTGACTCACGCTCTCGATCCGCACGCGGTCCTGCGCGTCGATGAGGATCTGTCGGGCGAAGAGCACCCCGAGAGGGCGGGTCCACACCGGCCGCCCCTCCGGGTCGAACTTGGTCCAGAGGGCCTGCACCGGACCGCTCTCGCGGCGAACATTGTAGACCACGTGGAGGCTGCCCCGGGAATCGAGGGCCAGGGACGGGCCGTCCAGGCAGGCGGTCTCCATGCAGGCCAGCCGGTCCCGCGTGAAGGGGAGCGTGGCCAGCAGGTTCCCGGTGCCGTCGAACCGTCGCACCGAGCCGCTCCCGACGCCGACCACCGAGATCACCCCGTCCGGACCGACCACCAGACGGGTCGGCAGGAAGCGCTCCTCCTCCGTCCCCGCCGGCCAGACGACAACCTGGCGATGGATCCCGCCCTCGACGACGCTGCTGGGCAGGCTCACCTCGCCTTGATCGCGGTCGAGGTAGGTGACTACCCGGTAGCGGTAGACCACGTCGCCCAGCAACCCCGGGTCGACGTAGGTCGTGTCCTCGAGGTCGTCGAGCACGGCCACCACCGCCGAATCGATCGCGGTCCGGCGCTCCAGCTCGTAGCGGAGGAACCCCTCCTCCGGGCCGCGCTGCCAACTCAGATGGGCCGCGGCCATGACGCTGTCGAAGCGCGCGCGGAGGGCGGGCGGGCCCGAAAGGCCGGTCGGAGGATCCTGGCCGATGAAGGGGGAGAGACAGGCGGAAAGGAAGACGAGGGAGACGATGAAGAGGACGGACCGCATGGCCGGGAACGATAGCCGGGACCCGTACCCCTGTCAAGGCGCCCGGCGCGCTGGAGCCCGAGGCGGTTTCCCCTTAGATTAGCTCCATCGTTTCCATCGTTCCGGTGGATGATCCGCCGGAAGGCGTGGCCCTGTCTCGGAAGATCGCTGCCCGATGTCTGTTCGCCGTATCGCTCCGATCATCCTCTGCGCGGTGTTCCTGGCAGGCGGCGGCTGTGCGCCTCCGGAACCGGACAGCCCGGCGGGGCCCGTGGCGCCGCAGGATCAGGCAGCGATCGCGGTGCGGGTACCACTCCCCAAGGCCCTGGCTGCCGTGATCCACCGCGTGGTAGCCCGGCTGGAGAGCCCGGACCAGCAGCCGGTGGAGAGGGAGCTGTCGGTGACGCCGCTGGGGCCGGCCACCGGGGTCATCGGGGCCCTCCTCCCCGGAACCGACCGGGTCCTCGTCCTCGAGGGGTACGACGTCCTCGGGGCGCTGATCTTCGAGGGACGGACCGAGGGGATCACCATCACCGCCGGCGACACCGCGCGCGTCGAGGTGGTCCTTCGCCTGGTCGGACCCCTAGCCCCTGCCGGCAGCGGCTGATCCTCGAGACGACCTGTTCGGTCCTGGCGGCGCCACTCCCCTGGCTACGCCACTCCCATGAAAAAGGTCTGAATGGAAGCCGACGCCCCTCTGATCGTGAGTATCTCCGGCATCCGCGGTCTGGTCGACCGCTCCCTGACCGTGGAGGTCGCCCGCCGATACGCCGCGGCCTTTGCCACGGTCCTGCCCGAGGGGGCCACGGTGGTCCTGGCTCGGGACACCCGTCCCTCGGGCCAGCGGCTGGCCGATCAGGCGGCCGAGGCCTTTGTCGAGGCCGGGTGCCGGGTGATCGATCTAGGCCTCTGCACCACCCCGGCGGCCAAGCTCATGGTCACCGAGCTGGGCGCGGCCGGGGCGGTGATCATCACGGCCAGTCACAACCCGGCTCCGTGGAACGGCCTCAAGCTCATCCGCGCGGACGGGATCTTCCTCAACGCGGAACAGGGGGAGCAGGTGGAGGCCGTCCTCGCCAGCGGCCGGTTCCGCCGCCAGCCGGGCGGCTGCCGCGAGAAGCTGCCCCGCGCCGAGGTCAACCGCCGCCACCTGGAGCGGCTGCTGGCCCACGTCGAGGTCGAGCTGATCCGCCGGGCCGAACTCCGGGCCGCGGTCGATCCGTGCAACGGCACCGGGGCCCTGCTGATCCCCGAGCTGCTCGAGCACCTGGGCGTCGAGGCCGTCCTCATCAACGCCGAGCCCGACGGCTGCTTCGCCCACGAGCCCGAGCCCCTGCCGGCCAACCTCGTCCAGCTCGGCGAGGCGGTCAGGTCCGGCCGGGCCGACGTCGGCTTTGCCGTGGATCCGGACGCGGACCGGGTGGCCCTGGTCGACCAGACCGGCCAGCCGGTCGGCGAGGACTACACCCTGGCCCTGGCGGTCAGGGAGGTGACCGCCCGCACCCCGGGCCCGGTGGTGACCACCCTGTCGACCTCCCAAACCGTGACCGACGCGGCGGTCGGCAACGGCTGTCCGGTGGTCCTCACCCCGGTCGGCGAGGTGTACGTGGTGGAGAAGATGCTCGAGGTCGACGCGGTGGTCGGTGGCGAGGGGAACGGCGGAGTGATCCTGACCCAGATCGACCCGGGCCGCGACGCGGCCGTGGGCGTGGCCGTGATCCTCGAGGCCATGGCCCGGGCCGGAAAGCCCCTCTCCGAACTGGCCGGCTCGCTCCCCGCATACGCCATCGAGAAGCGCAAGGTCACGGCCACGCCGCGCCAGCTCGACAACGCGGTGGCGGCACTGCAGCGGCGATACCCCCGGGCTTACCTGCACCCGGTGGAGGACGGCGCCAAGCTCTACCTGGACGGCAGCCTGCACTGCCCGTGGGTGCACCTCCGGCCCTCGAACACCGAACCGGTGGTGCGGATCATCGCCGAGAGCGCTGACCCGGTCGAGGCCGAGCATCTGTGCGCCGAGACCGCGGTGCTGCTGGAGGAGGGGGGCTGAGCCGGCGTCCGCCGGCCTACTCGAGCTCGAAGCCGGTGACCATGACCTGCACCGCCCGGCCCTTCCGCATGATCCGGGCGTTGATCCGCTCGAGCAGCTCGGCCTGTAGCTTCTCGACGCGAAGCGGGTCGGCCAGCTCGGCCTCGGTGCGGCTGCTGAGCAGGGCCAGCACCTCGTGTTTCAGCTCGAGGTGCTTGCGCCGGATCTCGGCCATTCCCTCGGTCG
>JBAZUN010000478.1:0-4685 GCA_041661365.1 Candidatus Latescibacterota bacterium | reverse complement strand
CGACGCCATGGACAAGGTGGGCAAAGACGGCACGATCACGGTCGAGGAGGCCAAGACCACCGACACCACCATGGAGGTGGTCGAGGGGATGCAGTTCGACCGCGGCTACCTGTCCCCCTACTTCGTCACCGACCAGGAGAGCATGGAGGTGGTCCACGAGACGGCCTACCTGCTCATCCACGAGAAGAAGCTGTCCAACCTGAAGGACCTGCTGCCCCTGCTCGAAAAGGTGGCCAAGTCAGGCAAGCCGTTGCTGATCATCGCCGAGGACGTCGAGGGCGAGGCTCTGGCCACCCTGGTCGTCAACAAGATCCGCGGCACCCTGCAGACCACCGCGGTCAAGGCTCCCGGGTACGGCGACCGCCGCAAGGCCATGCTCGAGGACATCGCGGTACTCACCGGCGCCACGGTGATCAGCGAGGACCTTGGGATCTCGCTGGAGAACGTGCAGCTTTCCGACCTGGGCCAAGCCAAGCGGATCGTCGTCGACAAGGACAACACCACCATCGTCGAGGGCGCCGGCAAGGCCGCCGATATCAAAGGCCGGGTCGAGCAGCTCCGCCACCAGATCGAAGACACCACCTCGGACTACGACCGGGAGAAGCTGCAGGAGCGGTTGGCCAAGCTGGCCGGCGGCGTTGCGGTGATCCGGGTCGGGGCGGCCACCGAGAGCGAGATGAAGGAGAAGAAGGCCCGCGTCGAGGATGCCCTGCACGCGACCCGCGCCGCGGTGGAGGAGGGGATCGTGCCCGGCGGCGGCGTCGCCCTGCTCCGCGCCATCGCCAGCCTGGAGGGCGTCCTGACCGCCAATGAAGACGAGGCCATGGGCGTCAAGATCATCCGCCGGGCGCTCGAAGAGCCGCTCCGGCAGATCGTGCTTAACGCCGGCCTTGAGGGGGCCACGGTGGTCGAGAGCGTGGCCTCGAAGAAGGGGAGTTACGGCTTCAACGCCCAGACCGAGGAGTACGGTGACCTGGTCAAGATGGGGGTTATCGACCCGACCAAGGTGGTGCGCACCGCCCTGAGCAACGCGGCCAGCATCGCCGGACTGATGCTGACCACCGATGCCCTGGTCGCTGAAGAGGACGAAGACAAGGAAGCCGGCCCGGCCCACGGGCATTCCCACTGACGGCACCCGTACCATCAAGGAAGCAGGCGGGTCCGGGAGGACTCGCCTGCTTCGCTTCGTGCCGTACCGTCATCGATCCTGCCTTTGGGCAGGTGTCGGCGCTTGTGCCACTCTCCATAACACCAGGCGAGCAGCGTCTCCCGCCGGATCAGGACGGGTAACCGCGGCGCAGGTGCTCCTTCCGGCCTCGAGGCCTGCCCCACCGCTGAGCTTCCCTCTCGGGCGGGATCCGGGTCGCTCACCCACCACCATCGGACACCTCATGCAAGCACCGTTCGCCTACGACGACTCCGCACTGGTCCTGTACCTGGCCGACCTTCGGGCCTCGGCGGCCGCGGTCATGCCGCTGTCGCGGCAGCGCGAGACCGAGCTCTCGGCGCGCATCCAGGCCGGCGACCAGGAGGCCCGGGACGAGCTGGTGCGGGCAAACCTCACCTTCGTCATCCAGGTCGCTCGGAGGTACGGGCACCGCGGGGTGCCCCTGTCCGAGCGGATCAGCGCCGGCAACGCCGGTCTGCTGGTCGCGGCCGAGCGGTTCGACGGCACCAAGGGCCTGAAGTTCATCTCGTACGCGGTCTGGTGGATCCGGCAGTCGATCGTCCAGGCGGTCTCTGAGCACGGGCGCACGATTCGCCTGCCGCTCCACAAAATCAGCCGGCTGGCCGCCTTCCACCGCACGTCGGAGCGGCTGGGCCAGCGGTGGACCCGAATGCCTACCCGGGATGAAGTCGCCGTCGGGCTGGGACTGCGCGGAGAGGAGATCGAGGATCTGCTGGTCAGCGGCCGCAGCACCTTGTCGCTGGATGAGCCCGCCTGGGATGACGAGGACGCCCTCAACCTGCTCGAGATGATACCTGCCCCCGGCCAGCCGCCCCCCGACGCCGAGGCGGTGCGCGGCTCGGCCCGACAGGAGCTGGCCCGGGTGCTGACCTGCCTGGACGACCGCGAGCTGCGGGTCATCCGCCTCTACTTCGGTCTCGATGGCCACGGCGGCGCCACGCTGGAAACGATCGGCGGGCTGATCGGTGTGACCCGCGAGCGGGTTCGCCAGCTCAAGGAGCACGCCCTGGCCAAGCTCCGCCACCCGTCGCGCGGCGGCGCCCTCCTGGACTTGGTCAGCGAGCTGGAGAGCGACCAGGACAGCCCGTGACCAGGCGGCTCACGACCGACCTTCCCGGTGGCGCGACGATGGACTTCGTCTGGATCGAGGCCGAAACCTTTACCATGGGGACGTCGGAGTCGGGGCTGCGACGCAGCGCGGCCGGGCGCGACCGCGGCGACCCGGACTCCAAAGGCGACTACCTCGGCGCCCGCTTGCCGCGGACCGGGTAGCCCCCATCCTTGGTCGACCGAATGGAATACAGAGACTACTACAGCGTCCTGGGCGTCTCCCGCGACGCCACCCCGGACCAGATCAAGAGGGCATATCGCCGCCTGGCCCGCAAACACCACCCCGATCTCAGCAAGGAGCCGGAGGCCGAGGCCCGTTTCCGGGCGGTCAGCGAGGCCCACGAGGTGCTGGGGGACCCCGAGAAACGGTCGGCCTACGATGCCTTGGGCAGCGGCTGGCAGGCCGGGCAGGAGTTCCAGCCCCCGCCGGCTGGCGCGGCAGGCCGTGGCTGGTCCGACCTCACCTCGGACGAAGCGGCCCAGTTCAGCGACTTCTTCGCTGGGCTCTTCGGCGGCTTCCCGCCGCGCCGGGACCAGCCGCGCAGCCGCCGTGGCCAGGACCAGACCGCCCTGCTGCGACTCGGTCTGCAGGACTGCTTCACCGGCGTCACCCGGCAACTGGAGCTGAGCGTCCCGGAGCTTGACTCCCAAGGCCGTCTTGTCAGTCGGCCTCGCACCCTCAAGGTGCGCCTGCCGGCCGGACTGACGCAGGGGCAGCAGGTCCGTCTGGCCGGGCAGGGGGGCGCCGGGGTGAACGGTGGGTCGGCCGGGGACTTGTTCCTCGAGATCGACCTTGAGCCGCATCCCTACTTCCGCCCGGAGGGAAGGGACATCCACGTGCACCTGCCGGTCGCCCCTTGGGAAGCGGCCTTGGGGGCGCGGGTCTCGGTCCCCACCCTGGCTGGCCCCGTCAGAATGAAGGTGCCGCCGGGATCACTGGGCGGCAAGCGCCTGCGTCTCAAGGGCCGTGGGCTTCCGGGCACCCCTCCGGGGGACGCCTACTTCCAGATCGAGATCGTGACCCCACCGGCGGCGACGGACGAGGCCAAGGAGGCGTACGCGCAGATGGCCAAGGCCTTCGCCTTCAACCCCCGGGCAAAGCTGGGAGTGTGAGCCATGGAGCAGGTCGTGACCGAGCTCGAAGGTCTGGTGCTCGACGAACGTCTGACCGTCACCGTCACCGAGTTGACCTACCTGTGCCGGCTGGATGAGCCGATGGTGTACCTAATGGTCTCCGAGGGGGTGGTCCACCCCAGCGGCAGCCGTCCGGAAGAATGGCGCTTCAGCGGTGTCGAGATTCTCCGAGCGCGCCGCGCCCTGCGTCTGCAGCGCGACCTGGAGATCAACCTGGCTGGGGTCGCCCTGGCCCTGGACCTGCTCGAAGAGGTCGAAGCCCTGCGCGCCCGCCTTCACACCCTGGAATTCCTGGCCAGAGCCAGCGATCCACCCCTGACTGCCCCCTAGAGCCCGCGCCCGATTTCCCGCCGTCCCCTTCTATCGCAGAGCTCGATAAGACCCGGAAAGGGGTCGGTCTGCCATGGTGGCAGGTCGCTCGCAGATCACCTCAGGCGTGATCGCACTATGGCACTCGGTCTCCTGGTGCTGACCGGTTCGAGACGGGGAGCGAGCGGTAGAAGATACTCCCAACGCCATGCAGGAAAGAGACATGAACTGGGCCAGCGCCGACCAGCCTGCAGCCGTGGCATGTGGCTTGCGTTGATCCGGGGGTAAGTAAGCAGAGCGACCCAAGCGACTCGAGAGGGCCCCTGCGACCTCGGGCCGAACCAGCCACCAGGAGAGAGCGGCCATGTTCACCCGCACCTTCCACCCAGCTACCTTTCGCAGCGCGCCCCGTCTTTGGGATCCCTTCGGGGAGTTCAGGCACTTGCAGGAAGGGATGGGCCGGCTCGCCGACCAGTCCTGGGCGAACCGCGTCGCCGACTACCCGCCAGTCAACGTCTGGACCAACGAGGAGGAGATCGTGGTCAAGGCCGAGCTGCCGGGGCTGGCACCCGAGGAGATCGAGATCTCGGTGGTCCAGAACACCCTGACCGTGCGGGGCAGCCGCAAGCCCGAGGATCTCAAGCAGGGCGAGAGCATGCACCGACGCGAGCGCTGGAGCGGCGCCTTCGTGCGGACCATCGAGCTACCCTTCGAGGTCGACGGCGACAAGGTCCAGGCCGAGTGCCACCACGGGGTATTGACCGTACGGCTGCCCCGGATCGCCGAGCACAAGCCCCGCAAGATCACCATCAAGGCTTCCTGACCCACCACCGACAACCGGAGGTAAGGATCATGACAACCAGAGCCAGCATCTGCAGCAGCAGGAGCCTCAGGCGGTGGGGCGCCTGGAGCGGGGCCAGGCTCGGTCGGTCTTCTCGCCGCG
>JBAZUN010000477.1:0-4688 GCA_041661365.1 Candidatus Latescibacterota bacterium | reverse complement strand
GCCGCCGACCTTCCGAACCTGGACCTGTTCCCGCGCGATGAAGTCTGCTTCCAGGGACAGAAGGTCGCCATGGTGGCGGCCGAGGATCCCGATCTGGCAGAGGATGCCCTGGCCCTGATCCGGGTGCGGTACGAGGTGCTGCAGGCGGTCGTCGACCCGATCGCCGGGATGGCCGCCGATGCCCCGGAGGCGCGGCTCGGGGCACCGACCCGCGACTGCCGCGACGAGCAGGGTCGTCCCCGCCGCAACGTCGTCGGGTACAGCGAGCTGGTCGAGGGAGACGTGGCCCGCGCCTTGGCCGAGGCCGACGTGGTGGTGGAGTCCGAGTACCGGATCCCCTACTTCCACCAGACCTACCTGGAGACGAGCTGCGCCACGGCCCGACCCGAGACCAACGGCCGGGTGACGGTGTGGACCTCGACCCAGGGGACCTTTGCCATCCGTGATCAGGTCGCCGGCGCGCTGCACATTCCACATGGCCGGATCCGGGTCATCGGCACCCAGGTCGGCGGTGCCTTCGGCGGCCGGAACGACGTCGTGCTCGCCTGCTACGCGGCCCTGATGGCCCTGCGCACGGGCCGTCCCGTGAAGGCGGTGATGAAGCGGGACGAGGAGTTCCTCGACAGCTCCCCGGCTCCCGGGTGCGTGGTGCGGCTCAAGACCGGGGCCCGGAGCGACGGTACCCTCACCGCCCTCGAGGGCCGGATCGTCTGGGAGGCGGGGTGGGCCGGTGGGGCGGACGGCCCCGAGCGTCTGCGGGCCCTGTACCGCGTGCCCAACCTCCGACTCGAGGGGTACGGGGTGCGCACCAACAAGCCGACCCCCGGGGCCTACCGCGCGCCGGGCGCGATCCAGACCGCCTTTGCCCGCGAGTCGAACCTGGACCAGGTGGCCGCGGCCTTGGGCATGGACCCGGTCGAGCTGCGGCTGCGGAACGCCTTGGGGCCGGGGGACCTTTCCCTGGCCGGCAAGCCGCTGGAGCGCGACTGGCTCCGGGAGACGATCCGCCGAACCGCCGAGGCCGCGGGGTGGGGGAAGCGCCGGCTCGGTCCCCACCAGGGGATGGGGATCGCCTGTGCCGAGTGGACCAACTGGTCCGGGCCGACCAACGCCGCGGTGACGGTGGCCGAGGACGGCTCGGTCTCCCTGCTCACCGGCCAGGTCGACATCACCGGACTGCACACCGTGCTGGCCCAGATCGTCAGCGAGGAGCTGGGGGTGCCGGTCGAGAAGGTGCGGGTGAGTCTGGGCGACACGGACATGGTTCCGTACACCGTGGTCAGCGCCGGCAGCCTGGCGGCCTACACCGCGGGGACCGCAGTGCGCGAGGCCGCCTGCCGGGCCCGCGAGCGGATCCTGCGGGCCGGGGCCGAGTTCCTGCAGACCGAGGAGGAGGTCGAGCTGGTCCAGCAGCAGGTTCGCGTCAAGGGCGACCCCTCCCGCGCCGTGGGTCTGGCCGCGCTGGCGGCCAGCGTGCACTGGAAGCCCGAGGGACCGCTCAGCGGCCACCGGGTGCTGGGCTGGGTCCCGCCTCATCCCTCCTTCTCGGTGCACGTGGCCACGGTCGAGGTCGATCCCGAAACCGGTCGGGTCCGCCTGCTCGACCTGGTCGCCGGACAGGACGTGGGCCGCGCCCTCAACCCGACCCTGGTGGAAGGCCAACTGCAGGGGGGCGCCGCGCAGAGCGTGGGGTTGGGGATGATGGAGGGGTACCGCTACGGCGAGGACGGGCGGCTGCTCAATCCTAACCTCCTCGACTACGCCATCCCCACGGCGATGGACCTGCCGGCCATCCGCACCGTGCTCGTGGAGGAGCCCTGCTCGGACGGTCCGTACGGGGCCAAGGGGGTGGGGGAGCCGCCGATCATCCCGGGAGCGGCGGCGGTGGCCAACGCGGTGCACGCGGCGATCGGGGTCCGGATCACGGAGCTGCCGATCACCCCGGAGCGGGTCCTCGCCGCTTTGGGGGACTAGCAAGGAGAAGGCTCTTGCACGCCATCGACTACGCGATCCCCGGTAGCGTCAAGGAGGCCGTGGCCCTGCTGAGCCAGGGCCAGGCCGAGGTGCTGGCCGGAGGCACGGACCTACTGCTCCGCCTGAAGGCCGACCAGCCGACCCCGCGCCTGGTGGTCGACGTCAAGCGGATCCCCGGGTTCGACGAGCTCCGCTTCGACGTCCGCACCGGACTGGCGATCGGGCCGGCCGTGACCCTGGCCGCGCTCGCCGGCGATCCGGTGGTGCAGCGCCGCTATCCGGCCCTGGCCCAGGGCGCGGGCCTGGTCGGCTCGGTGCAGATCCGCAACCGGGCCACCCTGGCCGGGAACCTCTGCAACGCCGCGCCTTCGGCCGACACCGCGCCGCCCCTCCTCGTCCTGGGCGCCCGGATGCGGCTGGCCGGGCCCGAGGGTCGGCGGACCCTGGCCCTGGAGGAGTTCTTCCTCGGGCCGGGGGAGAACGCCCTCCAGCCGGGCGAGCTGGTGGTCGGCATCCAGGTGCCGGCCCCGCGCGGCCGAAGCGGTTCGGCCTATGCCCGTCACACCCTGCGGGAGGCGATGGACCTCGCCGTGGTCGGGGTGGGGGTGGCCCTGCGGCTGGCACCGCGGCGGCCGGTCTGCGAGGAGATCGCCATCGCCCTGGGCGCGGTGGCGCCGACCCCGATGCGGGCGACCCAGGCCGAGGCCGTCCTCGAGGGCGAGGAGCTGACCCCGGAGCGGATCGCCTGGGCCGCGGGTCTGGCCGCGGCTCAATCCCGACCGATCAGCGACGTGCGGGCCTCGGCCGAATACCGCCGCGAGCTGGTGGAGGTCCTCACCCGGCGGATGCTCGAGGCGGCCGTGGAGGATGCCCGACGACAGCGCCCGACGCGGAGGAAGGCAGCGTGACGAGAGCGATCCGGTTCACCGTCAACGGCGTGGAGCGTTCCCTGGAGGTCGAGCCCCGCAAGACCCTGCTGGCCGTGCTGCGGGACCAGCTTCTGCTTACCGGCACCAAGGAGGGGTGCAGCACCGGCGACTGCGGCGCCTGCACCGTCCTGCTCGACTGCCGGCCGGTCGCCTCCTGTCTGGTCCTGGCCGTCGAGGCGGACGGTCACGAGGTCACCACTATCGAAGGCCTGGCCCGGGACGGCGAGCTCCACCCGGTGCAGCGGGCCTTCATCGAGACCGGTGGGATGCAGTGCGGCTTCTGCACCCCGGGGATGATCCTCTCGGCCGTTGCCCTGCTCGCCGACAACCCCGACCCCAGCGAGGCGGAGATCCGCCGGGCCCTGGCCGGGAACCTCTGCCGCTGTACCGGGTACACCCGGATCGTCGAGTCGGTGCAGGCCGCGGCCCGGGCCATGCGGACCACCGGACGGCGCCGCCGTCCAGCCGGGGCTGGGAAAAGGTAAGCTGCCATGGTCGAGGTGATCCCTGACCTGCTCGCCCACGACGACGGGACCAGAGTGACCGCGGCCACCTGGTCCAGGCGCCGCCGCGAGCTGCAGGACGCCGTCCTGTTCCACGAGTACGGCGGCCTGCCTCCGGCTCCGGCCGCCACCGAGGCCCTGCTGCTGGGTAGCCATTCCCTTCGCTCCGGAGAGGTGGCGCGCTACCTGACCTTCGAGGTGCGACCCCGCTTCACCGACGACCGCGAGCTGTCCTTCCTCCTCAACCTCTGGGTGCCGCGTGGCGAGGGGCCGTGGCCGGTGATCCTGACCGGGGACGGCTGCTGGCGCACCTTCACCGACGAGGTGGTGCGGACGGTGGTCGGCCGAGGCTACCTCCTCGCCTCCTTCAACCGGACCGCGCTGGCCGCCGACAACCCCGACCACTATCGCCGCACCGGGCTGTATCGTCTGTTCCCGGAGGCCGAGTTCGGCGCCCTGTCCGCCTGGGCCTGGGGGTACCACCGCACCGTCGACGCCCTGGCTGGCCTGGAGTTCGTGCGGTCGGACCGGATCGCGGTTACCGGGCACTCGCGCGGCGGCAAGACCGCGCTCCTCGCCGGAGCCACGGACGAGCGGATCGGTCTGACCAACCCCAACGATTCCGGGATCGGCGGCTCGGGGCTCAACCGGCTCAAGGCCGCGGGGTCGGAGGTGGTGGACGACTTCTTCCGGGCGAGGAGCATCTTCTGGTTCGGCAGGGGGTGGGGTGAGTACCGCCACCGCGACCGGGAGCTGCCGTACGACCAGCACTTCCTGCACGCCCTGGTTGCGCCCCGGGCGCTCCTGGCCACCGAGGCCTACGCCGATCCCGGGGCGAACCCGCCGGGATCGTACGCCGCCTGCCGGACCGCGCTCGAGGTTTACCGGCTGCTGGGGGAACCGACCCGGATCGGCTGGGCCGTGCGCGAGGGCGGGCATGCCCACGCGGCCGCCGACTTCGAGGCCCTGCTGGACTTTGCCGACCAGGTCTTCGACGGTCGAGCCTCGGAGCGGGAGTTCCAGCGCCGGCTGTTCCCGGACCTCGACCGACTGCTCCGCTGAGCCGGCCGTGGGTCAGGGGAAGCCTAATGAATCCTGATTCCCCCTCACCTTCAACAGCTCCGCGGGGCCGACGCACCCTCCTGCCTTGGGCGCTGCTGGTGGTGGTTCTGGCCCTGGCTGGAACCGGCGGATTTTTGCTGCTGCAGGAGCCCGGGCTCAGGCGGGTGCGGGTCGATCCCGCGGCCCTGGGCATCTCCCTCGTCGAGCGCGGGCCGTTTCA
>JBAZUN010000476.1:0-4696 GCA_041661365.1 Candidatus Latescibacterota bacterium | reverse complement strand
GCCGAGGACGGACCGTTCGACGGCGATCCTGGCTTGATCTACTACGAACGGTTCCACGACCACCCGTCGGATCTGACCCCCGAGACCACCCGACCGCGGGTACCGGTTCGACTCGACCAGGACGGCGCGACCCTGGTCTGCGACGGCGGCCTGCCGCACTTGCGCTGGGTACTCAGCGACGGCCTCAACGCCGTCCGCGTGCAGCAGGAAGGTCCCCCCATCGAGATGTTGAGCGCCTTCCAGCGGACTGCGGGGATGTCCTCTGAGCGGCTCTTCGACCACGGCTTCCTCGACGCGCGGGTGGCCGATCACCGACACCCCTTCGACCAGGTCCGGCTGACCCACTACGGGTACGAGAACCACCAGGCCGCTGACCCGACCGAGCGCTCCCGCCTGCTGCTGTGCGGCGATCGCCTCTGGCTCGAGCTCGAAGCCCCCGGTCGCCCGGTGTCCTGGCTCTTCGACGACTCGCGCCTGCGTCCCTGGCAGTACCAGGGCGGCCGCGAGCTGGTCCGTCACGGCTGGGACGCCGCCGAGCGCTGCGTCCTCTTCCAGGTCATCGATACCCGTGCGGACAAGCGTCGGGAGCGACCCAAGGACTACGACGGCTTCTCCGACGAGGAGGCCCGTGACTACATCGGCACCGAGTGGGAGGACGTGGCCCAGGGCCAGACCGCCAAGGTCGCCACCTGCTGGGTGGCGGTCGGGCCCGATCCCCTGGCCGTATACGCCGCCTCCGAGGTCAGGCGCGAGCCCGGCTCACCCGAGTACATCACCTCCGAGCCGTGGCCTCGGGCCGGCGCGCCTCAAACCGGAACGATCCACGCCTTTACCGGGGACGGCCGGGTGGAGGTGATGATCGGGCTGGGCAGCACCCGCCAGGGTGCCCTGGCCGAGCTGGCCGCGGCCCGTGAGGGGAGCGAGCTGCCGGCCCGTCGCCAGCAGCACCGGTACGCCGCGGTGGTCGAGCGCCGACCGGTCCTGCACCTCGAGGACCATCCCCTCCTCGACGAGGTCGCGGCCCAGGTGCCCCTGTTCCTGGAGAGTCTCAAGACCGGTTTCGTCCTGATGCGCTCGCGTCCCCACGACGGCGCGGTTACCGGCGGCTGGGATCAACTGATGATCGCCTCGCCGATGGTCCGCATGGGGGACGAGGAGATGATGCCCAGGTACCTGGAGCATTGGCTCCACCAGTACCAGCTCGACGGCCAGATCTTCCA
Source organism: Candidatus Latescibacterota bacterium (assembly GCA_041661365.1). GTDB lineage: Bacteria > Latescibacterota > UBA2968 > UBA8231 > UBA8231 > CAITNQ01. The sequence continues at coordinate 3,476 of JBAZUN010000476.1, read as the reverse complement.
CGTCAGCGACTTCGACCTCAGCCCGGCCATGCTCTTCCGGCGATGGGACCTGGATGATTTCATGTACCTCATCATCGCGGCCCAGTGGATCGCCCACGCCGGCGACGACGAGATGCTCGACCGGTTGGCCCCCAAGTGCACCCACATGCTGCGGGTCATGCTGCGCGACGCCGATCCCGAGCTGGGCCTGATCCCGTGCCGGGGGATCTTCCCGGACTGGCCGCCGCTGGACACCGGCCGCAAGGGGATCACCTATCCGGCCACCGAGACCGGGTTGTGGTACGAGGCCCTGCGCTGGTGGGAGGGGCTGCTCGTCCGCCTCGGGGAGAGCCCCTTGGCCGCGCAGGTGCGCGCCACGGCCGAGCAGATCAGGACGCATTACCTCGAACTCTTTTACGACGCCGAGGTCGGCGCTATCTGCGACGCGGTCTTCCCCGACACCCTCGAACCACTGCGCACCTACAGCACCTGGGCGCTGACTCCGTTCCAGGGATGCTTCGGCCACGAGCTGCTGGCCGGCCGCGTGCACGCCATCGCCGACCACTTCCTGCGGACCCAGGTCGACATGTCCTTCCCCGGGATCCGGGGGGTGGCCACGGACAGCGCCTACCCGTCGGCGTACGAGCGGTTGCACTGGCCCCTCTGGGACCACCTGGCCGCCAAGACCATGCGCCGGGGGAATCATCCCGAGGGGCTGCAGGCCGTACTCGAGGTCATCGAGCGGCAGTACCAGTGGTTCCACTGCGCCCGCGAGATGGTGGACATGTGGCGCGACATGACTCAGGAGCAGGTCTCGCCCGGCGCGTACTGGTTCGGTTGGTCGGCGACCGGCTGGTATGAAGCCCTGCTCAGCGGCGCCGCCGGCATCTGGGAGGAGCCCGGCGGTTTGGTCTACGTGCCTGCGGACCAGCACGAGGCGGTAGAGCTGCACCACCTTCCGTATCGCGGCGGCACCTGGGATATCCGGATCACGGGACAGGGGAGCTGGATCTCGAGCTTCGTCGTCGACGGCCTGGCTCAGGGCGGGATCTGCAAGGTGCCCGAGCGCTTCCTCGGCCCCGGCGCTCACCGCCTGGAGATCGAGCGGGCCAGTCAGCCGCCCGCCACCCCCTTTGTCCTGGACTCGGTCGGCCTGCGGCTGCTGGACAGTGGCAAGGACGCCAGCGGCCTGCGCCTCTCCCTAGCCGGTCCCGGCCGCGCCTGGGTCCGGTTCTACGCGCCAGCCATGCCGGTGGTGGTCGAGGCCGGCCACGTGCTGGACTGCCGGTGGGAGGCGGATACCGGCGTGGGGTGGGTCGAGGTCGGTCGGGGTGAGGAAGCCGCCGAGTTCATCATCGCTTGCGGTGGGTGAGAGCCGGCTCGACCGCGCTCGCTCAAGTCATTCCGCCGGCTTTTCTCCGTCGCCATTCCTGTCGCGATCCTGTCGCGATCCTGTCGCGATCCTGTCGCGATACCTGTCGCGATTTTGTCGTGATTCCTCATAAGTACTTGCGTTTCAGAACATAACGAGCCAACCTTGCGGCTCCCTTGGTGACCGCGACACCCCGCTCTACCAGACCGCGAAGGTCACGCTGGAGGGTGCGCCGGTGGACGCCGGGAACGAGGGCCTCGAGCTCCTCGATACCAAGCTCGCCACGCGCTAGCAGTGCCTCGACGGCCAGGGCCTGCCGGTCGTTTAGTCTGTGCTCGCGTGCGATTACGTCACGCCGGATCGCGATCTCCCCACGCGCCTTGGCCTCGTCCAACTGGGTGGTCAATCCCCCAACGAAGTACTCCAGCCACCCGGTCAGATCCATCTCCTGCTCCCGCACGCTCTGGATGGCCCGGTAGAACGCGCTCCGATCGCGGTCGTAGTACTCGCTCAAGGTGAAGAGGCGCTTGAAGTCGTACCCGGCCCGATACAGGCACAGGGTCGACAGCAGCCGCGAGGTTCGTCCGTTCCCGTCGACAAAGGGGTGGATGTGCACCAGCCGGAACTGGGCGATCCCGGCCACCAATACCGGATGGATGCCGGTTTCATCCTGCAGCCAAGCCACGAAGTCGTGCATCAGCGGCGGCACGGCCTCGGGCGGTGGCGGGGTGTAGAGGATCTCATGGGTTTGGCTGTTGGCCACGTAGTTCTGGATGGTCCGGTACCGGCCCGGATCGCCGGCACCGCCCCGCACGCCTTGGACTAGGCGTTTGTGGATCTCGCGGATCAGCCCCTCGGTAACCGGCTCGCCGCTGGACAGATACCCCGAGACCAGGTTGAAAGCATCGCGGTAGTTGAGCAGCTCGCGGACGTCGTCGGGCCTCGCCTCGTCAACCGTTTCCCCGGCCCACAGCCGTTCGGCCTGCTGGATGGTGAGTTGGGTTCCCTCGATGTGGGTGGTGTGATGAGCCTCGAGGAGGAAGGCTCGCTGGCTCATCCGCTCGACCCACTCATCCGAGAGCATGGCCGCCTCGAGGAATCCCCGCGCCCGCTCGATAGCCGTCAGTCCGGCGGTGACCGCGTTGGTGATGGTGAAGCGGGGATCAGCAGCGGTCATGCTACAGCTCTCCCTCAAAGACATCCTAGATGCGGTCGACCTGGTTCTTGATCTCACCGGTGATCACGCAGGGGTCCTTGGGCGCGGAGCGGAAAGCCTCGCACGAAGGTACGCATGGGGATGCTTGATGCTCAAGGGAGCCGTGCGGCGGGTTGCTACCAGTCCATGACCGCCCCGTCCCGCGGATCGTAGAGCTCGCCCCCAAGCTCCTCGGTGTAGGCGGCGCTTTCCTTCAGGGCCCGCTCGTCGATCTCGAGGCCCAGGCCGGGGCCGGTGGGCAGGTCGATGTACCCGTCCCGCACCTTCCACGGCTCGACCAGCAGCCCCTCGCCCAGGCCCTGGTCGATCTGTTCCTGGATGAAGAAGTTGGGCACGGCCGCGTCGACCTGCAGGCAGGCGCCGAAGGCGACCGGACCGATGGCCGAGTGGGGCATGAGGTGCACGTACTCGATCTCGGCCAGGTTGGCGATCCGCTTCAGCTCGCTGATGCCGCCGGTGTGCGCGACGTCGGGCTGGATTAGGGCCGCGGCGTGCTTGCTCAGCACCTCTCGAAATCCCCAGCGGGTCAGGAGCCGCTCGCCGGTGGCGATCGGGAAGGTCACGTGGTCGGAGACCAGCTTGAGGGCGTCGACGTTCTCCTGGGGGACCGGCTCCTCGACGAACATCGGCCGCATCCCCTTGATCTCCTGGCATACCTCGATGGCCAGGGCCGGGGTCATGCGGCCGTGGAAGTCGAAGCAGAGCTCGACCTCGGGACCTACCCACTCGCGCATCAGGTAGGCGCACCGGACGAACTGGTCGATGATCGCCGGCGGCTCGTGGGCGCGCCAAAGGGTGTAACAGGCGCTTCCCTTGAAGGCGGTATACCGGCCCTTGGCCATGAGCCGATCGAGGCGCTCGCGCGATGCTCGCAGCCCCTCCTCGCTCAGGTCTCCGATCCCCCAATGG
>JBAZUN010000475.1:0-4716 GCA_041661365.1 Candidatus Latescibacterota bacterium | reverse complement strand
GGCTAGGCGCGCGAGCAACAGCGCATCGAGGGAAGATGCGCAGCGCGAGCGGAACGACGCCAGGGCCCGTCAGCACCGGCCGCAGCCCGAATGGGCTTTTTCAACGGGCTGCTAGAGGCACGACCGGCCACCGCAAGGGAGACGACATGGACAAGAGCATCTACGCGGAGATCGGCCTGCGGCCGGTGATCAACGCCATGGGGAGCATGACCTTCCTCGGTGGCTCGCTGATGGCCCCGGAAGTGCTGGAGGCGATGGACCGGGCAGCGCGGCACTTCGTCCAGGTGGACGAGCTCATCGCCTGGGGTGGACGCGAGGTGGCCCGACTGACCGGGGCACCGGCCGGCCACATCACCACCGGCTCGGCCGGCGGCCTGCTGCTGGCCACGGCCGCCTGTCTGACCGGCCTCGACCGGAAACGGATGCAGCAACTGCCCGACACCACGGGATTGAGGAACGAGGTGGTGGTCCAGCGGTTGCACCGCATCAGCTTCGACCAGGCCGTGCGCACCGCCGGGGCCCGGCTGGTGGAGGCGGGGGATGCGGCAGGATGCACGGCAGCCCAGCTCGAGGCCACGATCGGCGAGCGGACCGCGGCCCTGCTGTACGTCGATCTGCACCCGCAGGCCGTGGTTCCGCTGGCCGAGGCCGCCGCCATCGCCCACCGCCACGGGCTCCCGCTGATCCTGGACGCGGCCGCGGAGCTCCCCCCGGCCGGCAACCTCAACGCCTTCCTGCGGCAGGGCGCCGACCTGGTCATCTTCAGCGGTGGCAAGGACATCGCTGGCCCCAACGACAGCGGCATCCTGTGCGGTCGCGCCGACTTGGTGCAGGCGGCTGCCTTCCAGTCCTTCCCCAACTCCGGGATCGGCCGCCCCCTCAAGGTGGGGAAGGAGCAGATCGTGGGGCTGGTGTGGGCGCTCCGGCGCTGGGCCGCGCTCGACCACGGGGCGCGCGTGCAGCAGTGGCAGGCTCAGTCTGAGCGGATCTGCCAAGCCTTGGCCGGCCTGCGCGGGGTGCAGGCCGAGGTGGCACTGGGAACCAAGGGGCCCAGGCCGGTGATCGTGCCCAAGGCGCGGGTGACGGTGGACGCCGCGTTGATGGACGTAGGGGCCGTCGCCGAGACGCTCATCGCCGGCGAGCCGTCCATCGCCATCTCGATCGAGCCACGGATCCGGGCCTTGTGGCTCAGCCCGCAGCACCTCGAGCCGGGCCAGGAAGAGATCGTGGCGGCCCGAGTGCGGCAGGTGCTGGCGCAGGCGTCGCCGGCCTGACGCGGTCGCCTCTGGTCCCGTGGGATGGTGAAGGGTCACGGCAAGGCAGGAGGGTGCGCATGGCACAGACACTGCGGTTCTCCGAACACCTCGTCATGGGCGGCTTCGGCTACGCCTACGGCATCAGCGTGGCCGATCTGGACGGCGACGGTGACCTGGACCTGATCGCCGCCGATACCGACGTCGGTCTCTACTGGTTCGAGAACGACGGGAGCGGCCACTTCACCCAGCACGTCATCCACCGGCGTACAGGGGAGTGGCTGGAACGCCACGCCGTGGCGGACATCAACGGCGACGGCCGGCCGGAGATCGTCATCGTCGACAACCTCGGCGGCAGCGTGCTCTACTTCGCCTGCCAGGGGGATCCGCGGGACGCGGCCGCGTGGAGCCCCCACTACCTCGACCTGGGCGGCCTGCCGGGAGCCTACGACGTGGCCGTGGCCGACTTCGACGGGAACGGCGACCTCGACGTTGCAGCCTCGAGCTGGCGCAAGGGGAACCAGTTCGTCTGGTACGAGAACCGGCAGGGCGAGTGGGTGAAGCACGTCGTCGAGGCGAACATCGGCGAGACCCGCACCATCTGTGCCGCCGACGTCAATGGCGACGGGCGGATGGACCTGATCGGCACGGCCCGTACCGGCAATCAGGTGGTGTGGTACGAGAACCCCGGGGACCCGGTGCGTCGGCCGTGGATCAAGCACCTCATCGACGTTGCGAAGGGCCCGTCCCACGGCCATCCGGTGGACATGGACGGCGACGGGGACGTGGACCTCGTCATGGCCCTGGGGGCTTTCGGACCGGACGAGCCCGGGGTGGAGCAGATCGTCTGGTACGAGAACGACGGCGAGCCGGGCCGCGGTCTCTGGCGTAAGCACGTCATCTGCGCAGGCTTTCCCCACGCCTTCGAGGCCGTGGCCGCGGACCTGGACGGGGATGGCCGGATGGAGGTAGTGGCCACGGCCTGGGCCGAGCCGGGACGGGTGGCCCTCTTCCACCATGGGGGCGATCCCAGGGGTGCGTGGACCATGCGCGTCCTCAAGGAGCCCTGGACCCGCGCCGACCAGGTGCTGGTGGCCGATCTGGACGGCGACGGCCGGCCGGACATCCTCGCTGCCGCCGAGCGCGGCAGCAACGAGCTGCGCTGGTGGCGCAACGAGGGATCCGGGCTCAAGCCTAGGGAAGTGCCGGTAAGTGGCCATCAGGCGGGTGCGGCGGCACAGCCCGGCGGGCACCCCCCTTATCCGCTGGGATCCCGTCTGGAGCTGTTCGTGGACCGGGATCTCGTGGAGCAGATGGCGGGCGTGTGTTTGCAGTTGCATCCCCCTCGCCTGGCGGAGATCGCCATTGCCCGGGACCGGCCATGGGAAGACTCCACCCTCTACGACCCGGTGGTGATGCTGGACGACGGCCGCTACCGGCTGTGGTACCGCACCAACTTCAACGAGCCGCCGTTCTACACCGGGTACGCCGAGTCTGCCGACGGGGTCCACTGGACGAAGCCGTCCCTGGGGCTGGTGGAGTTCGCCGGCTCCACGAACAACAACCTGGTCTGGTCCTCGGCCCTGGGGCCGGGGAATCCCTGCGTGCTCTCCCTCTTCCGTGACCCCGGCGCCGACTGCCCGGCAGATCAGCGCTACAAGGGGATCTGCCTGGTGCACCTGGAGGGAGCGTCCGGCCTGTGCGCCCTGGCCAGCCCGGACGGCCTGCGATGGCGCCTGCTGCGGGAAGAGCCGATCCTCACCGAAGGGGCCTTCGACTCGCACAACATCACCTTCCACGACGCCGCCCGTGGCTGCTACGTCGCCTACTACCGGGACTTCATCGAGGGGGTGCGCCACATCCGACGGGCCACCTCACTGGACTTCCTGCAGTGGAAGGACGACGGGTTCCTGGACCTGGGGGACGCTCCGGTCGAGCACCTCTACAAGAACGCCGCGACCGCCTACTACCGGCGGCCTGACCTGGTCTTCCTCTTCCCCAAGCGGTTCGTGGAGCACCGCACCCCCACGCCGGGCTGGCCGTCCCCCGGGGTCTCGGACCTGGTCTTCCTGAGCAGCCGGGACGGGTTCCACTTCCGACGCACCTTCCGCGAGGCGCTGCTGCGGCCGGGGCTGGATCCCCTCAACTGGCACGAGCGCGCCATCGAGGCCGGGCAGGGGCTGGTGCCCACGGGGTCAGGGGAGATGTCGCTCTACGTGGTGGAGCACTACCGCACGGAGGACGTGCGCATCCGCCGGGCGGTGCTACGCGAGGACGGCATCGCCTCGCTCCACGCCGGGTACGAGGGCGGCGAGGCGGTCACACGCCCGCTGCTCTTCGAGGGCTCGCGGCTGGTGCTGAACTACGCCACCTCGGCCGCCGGCAGCGTGCGCGTGGAGCTGCAGGACGGCAGTGGGCGGCCGCTGCCCGGCCGCGAGCTGTCGCAGTGCCCGGAGATCTACGGCGACGAGATCGAGCGCGTTGTGGCGTGGGACTCGGGCGCGGAGGTGGGGCGGTGGGCCGGAGGGCCGGTCCGTCTTCGCTTCAGATTGATTGATGCCGACCTCTTCTCCTTCCGGTTCCGGCCGTAAGGACGGGCGACCGAAGGAACCCCAGACCTGCAGATTGCTGGAGCCTGCTTTGCCGCGGCCTGGTAACGAAAGGCCATCCTTGACCACGATCGACTGGCTCATCGTCGCCGTCCCCACCCTGCTCATCGGCGTGCTGGCCGTAGTGATGCAGCGGTACGTCCACAGTGTCGCCGACTTCATGTCGGCCAGTCGCGTGGCCGGCCGCTACCTGATCACCAACGCGGGTGCCGAAGCGGGGCTGACCATCGTCGGCGCCGTGGCCTGGTTCGAGATGGCGCAGGCCTCGGGCTTCACCCTGCAGTGGTGGGGCAAGCTCACCATCCCGGTGGGCCTGGTCATGACCCTGTGGGGATTCGTGATCTACCGGTACCGCGAGACCCGGGTGATGACCCTGGCCCAGTTTTACGAGGTCCGCTACAGCAAGAGCTTCCGGGTCTTTGCCGGATTCGTCGCCTTTGTCTCGGGCACGATCAACTACGGGATCTTCCCGGCCCTGGCCGGTCGCTTCTTCATCTACTGCTGCGGGCTACCCGAGCAGGTCATCCTGTTCGGCCTGCAGATCCCGACCCTGGCGCTGATCATGGCCGCGTATCTATCGGTGACCCTGACCCTCACCATGACCGGCGGCCACCTCACGATCATGGTCACCGACTGCGTCGGCAGCCTGGTCACCGTGGTGTTCTACACCATCATCGTCATCGTGCTCCTGCACCTGTTCCAGTGGTCGCAGATCTTCGAGGCCATGTCGACCGCCCCGCCAGGCAAGTCGCTCCTCGATCCCTTCGACACCGGGCAGGCGCAGGACTTTAACATCTGGTACGTGCTCATCGGCATCTTCGGCAGCATCTACGGGTACATGACCTGGCAGGGCG
>JBAZUN010000474.1:0-4719 GCA_041661365.1 Candidatus Latescibacterota bacterium | reverse complement strand
ACCGAGGTGATCCGGCGTGAGGTGCTCCTCGTGCCGGGCGACTCACTCGACCTTGCCCGCCTGGCGGAGAACGAGCGGAACCTGCGCCGCCTCCTCTTCCTCGGCGAGCCGCGGATCGCGGTCCTCCCCACCGACGACGGGGTCGAGCTGCGGGTAGAGGTGATCGACCTCTACGCCCGGGCCCTCGCGCCCCTGGTCAGCGGCGAGCTGGACGCCTTGGGGTACGGAGCCACGGCGATGGACTACAACCTCCTGGGCACGGGACAGCAGGTGCGGCTGACCGCGCAACACGATCCGGTGACCGGCAACCGGTACGAGCTGGGCCACTACCTTCCCCGTCTCGGGCGAGGCCCCCTGGCGATCACGAACTCGCTGGCAGTCGGCGACGAGGGGCACGATGCCCTCGCAGAGGTGGCGCACCCCTTCCGCACCCTCGAGGATCGCCAGGCCTGGGGCCTGCAGGTCAGCAGTCACGAGGAGAGCCAACGGCTTTACGCGGCCGGCGAACAGAGCGGCCGGTACCGCGACCGCCTCGACAACGCCGCGGCCTGGTTCACCGGCTCGTGGGGAGACCGACTGAAGATCCGCCCCACCCTCCGCCTGAGCCTGAGCAACCGCCGCTTCGACGAGGCGACTCCGGGAACGGTCCTGCCGCATGACCGGCGCCGCTTCCTGCCCGCCGTGGGCCTGACCCTCTGGCAACCTCGATATCGGCAGACCCGGTTCGTCCATGCCCTGGGACCGCTCGAGGACCTGCAGACCGGGAGCTGGGCCGCGGTCCTGGGCGGGGTCTCGGCGCGCACCCTGGGGTCGGACCGGACCTTCGCCTTCCTGCAGGCCCATCTCTCGCCGCGGGCCGCCGTCGGTCGCGGCTACGCCCTGGCGAGCCTGTACGCCAGCGGCCGGTGGAGCGAGGCCGGACTCTATCACCTCTTCCTCCAGGCCGAGGGGTTGGCCTATCTGAGGTTCGGAGCCGCGCACTCGCTGGCCCTGCGGCTTCGGGCCGATGCCCTGCACCGCCCCGAGGACGAGGCCCAGCTCCTCCTCGGTCTGGACCAGGGCCTGCGCGGGTACGCGCCCCGGCAATTCGACGGCACCCGCCGTCTGCTGGCCACGGCCGAGGCTCGACCGACCCTGTACCGAGGTTCGCGCTGGGTCCTGGCCGGAGCCCTGTTCGCCGAGGCAGGATCCGCCTGGACCCCGGGACAGACAAAGGCGGAGGGACATGGAACCTGCGGAGCCGGGGTGCGGGTCGGGCTCCCCCAGGTCTACCACACCCCGGTCCTGCGCGGCGACCTGGCCTGGCCCTGGGGACGGCGCGAGCTCCAAGTCTCGGTCGGGATCGGGCAGTGGTTCTGATCGCCGGCCCGACGACGACGGGCGCGATGGCTGGTTTCCGCGTCTCTCATGGTCGTCCTATATTGAGGCAGGTATCGGGTCAGCAACGGCCATGGCGCTGGATGGTCGCCAGCAAGAGGAGGAACGCCATGCAGTACCAGCTCCTCAGAGGCACCGGCATCACCGTTTCCCGGGTCTGCCTGGGCACCATGACCTTCGGCCACCAGGCGGACGAGGCCGCCTCGGTCCGCATGCTCGAGATGGCCCTGGACGCGGGAGTGAACTTCATCGACGAGGCCGACGTGTACGTGGGCGGCCGCTCCGAGGAGATCCTCGGCCGGGCCCTCAAGGGCCGCCGGCATCGCCTGGTCCTGGCCAGCAAGGTCTGCAACTTCGTCGGCGAGGACCGCCGCAAGGACGCCGGGTTGCACCGCTGGCACCTGATCCGTGGGGTCGAGGCCAGCCTGCGGCGTTTGCAGACCGACTGCCTGGACCTGTGCTACCTGCACAAGCCGGACCCGAATACCCCGATCGAGGAGACCCTCGCCGCCTTCGACACCCTGGTGCAGCAGGGGAAGGTCATCTACCTGGGGATGTCGAACTTCGCCTCCTGGCAGGTCTGCGAAGCCCTCTGGCGGTGCGACGTGAAGCGCTGGTCCCCGCCGGCCGTGATGCAGGTCCCGTACAACCTGATCACCCGGAGCCTGGACGAGGAGTGCGTGGCCTTCTCGCAACGGATGAACCAGGGGATCGTGGTCTACAACCCGCTGGCCGGAGGACTGCTCACCGGCAAGCACGCCGGCGCCCGCGGCCCGGAGAAGGGCACCCGCTTCGAGCTGAACCGGGACTACTACGGCCGGTACTGGAACGAGGTCAACCACGCCGCGGTCGAGTCGTTGCGGCAGCTCGCCGAGGAGGCCGGCAAGACCATGACCCAGCTCAGCCTGCAGTGGCTGATGGCCCAGGCCCACGTGGACTCGGTGATCCTGGGCGCCAGCCGTCCCGAGCAGCTCGAGGAGAACCTCCGCTCCCTCGACGGCGGACTCGACCAGGGAACCTTGGAGGCCTGCGACGCGGTCTGGCGAAGGGTCCGCGGCGACCACTTCGCGTACAACCGGTAGCAATCCTCCGCGGCGTCGAAGCCGTCCGCGGGTCAGTCCAGGCGGAGCTGCACGGCCAGGATGCGGTAGATCTTCTCGGCCACGCCGAACTGACCGAAGAGGTAGAGGAGGTGGTGGTCGTCGAGCGGTACGAACTGGCCGTTCATCGCGTTGTAGTGGTTGGTGAACGGGCGCCCCTCGGGGTCGCGCTGCAGGAACAGCTCGGTCTGCCAGGAGATCCCCTCGTCGAAGGAACGGGCCAGGTGCAGTCCGAACAGGTCAGGCTCGGGAAGGGCGTACAGGGTACGCGAGTACGGCACCCGGCAGGCATGCAGTAAGGAACCATCGGGCAGAACCCAGCCCACCCCCGCGGCGCCGGTGCCGGCCACGTTGGTGGGGACCGGCCGGGACCAGGTCTCGCCTTCATCTTCAGAGACCGACCGGAAGAACCAGGTATCCCGCGGGCTGTCGGGTAGACGTCCCAGCTTCTCGCGACCGCGGATGATCGAGACGATCCGCCCCGACCGGGTGAGGAAGAGGCTCTGCTCGTTGAACCCGGCCGGGTACCCGTCGGCCCCGGGGTTGTCACGGATGGCGGGGTCGGCCTCGTACCCTACCTGGGAGTACCGCCAGGTAATCCCGTCGTCGTCGCTCAGCAGCACCCCGCACTGCCAGTTCTCGCCCCGCTCGCGGACCCCCCAGATGGCGAAGACCAGGCGACCCGAGGGGAGCTCGATCCCCCGCTCCATGAACTGCTCCCCGAGGAAGGTTCCCGGCGGGTACCGGCGCCAGGTGAACCCGGACTGGCCAGCCTCCTGCCGGCCGATCACCAGGGTGTAGGCGCGGAAGGACAGGTCCTCGTAGAAGCGCTCGGCCTCGCTCCCCAACCGCATGTGCGAACCGTTGACGATCAGGGTCCCTTTCCGGGTCGGGCCGGAGAGGACCAGGCCGAGGGACTGGCGAGCCGGGTCCCCTTCTACTGGAGGTCCGAACGGCTCGGGCTCGGACCAGGTGCGGCCCCAGTCCCGGGTGCGTACCTGGAACGGGTGCTGTCCGGCCTCGTCGTCCTCGAACGGGCCGCTGCCGAAGACCGCGAGCAGCTCGTCCCCCTGCTGCACCACCGACCCACCGATGGTGCCGTACTCCCGGTACTGGCCGGCGTAGAAGACGCGGTACTCCTCCATGATGACGTGGGTAGTCATTGGGATCTCCTCACGATGGTTGCGGGTCGATTGGCCGAAAGAAAGGCTGGGAAGGGGTACCGGGCAAGCCTTGCGCGACTCCCTCCAGGGCACCCCCTCGACCTTAACCATAGAGGGCCAGGCGAAAAGAAGGGGAGATCCTTCCGGTCACCGCGGAGCGCTAGCGGCCGGTCGCGGGCTCGAGCACCTTGCGATCTTCTGCGAGGAATACCTCCTCGAATCGCAGCCCGGCCGATGCCGTAGCCCAGCTCTCGGGCGTCAGGGCTTGCTCCTCGACCCGCAGGTTGAGTCCAGCCAGGAAGGCGAACCGATTCTGTCGGCAACGCACGGTGGTCACCTTGCCGCCGGCCAGCGCGACCTCAATCTGGCGGCTCCGGCCGTCGCGGCGAAGTTCCAGCCAGTGCGCTCCAGCCGGCAGGTTGTGCAGCAGGAGTCCGTGCAGCTCGGGGTTCAGGATCTCCACCGAGTACCGCCCGTCGATGACCACGCGCAGGCCGTCAGCGCCAAGGGCCGTGCCGTTAGGGTCGGTCAGGATTGCCAGCGAGGCGTCGAACTCTTCGGCCAGGTCTGCAGCGTCCACCGGGTCTGACTGAGCCGCGGCAGGCTCTGACCCGGTGGCCCCTACCGGCAGGAACGGCTTGTAGACCTGCCAGGCCAGCCGTTCCAGCTTGGCCGTGGAGCCGCCCGGACGGGTCAGGGCATAAACGCCGATGTTGGCGTTCACTTCTGACACGTTGACCAGCGGCGGGTTGAGCAGGGCCACGAGTTTGCCGTCCCACTCCAGACCCCAGGTCTCGCTCCATACCGAGGCATCGCGGGCGCGGCGCTCCGTCATCCACCGGTACCCCTCGTCTCGCACCGGCGGCAGGGGCGTCGCTGTATCCCCCCTCACGGGGGCGAAGTACCACGACGGTAGCGATACCTCCTGGTTGGTGCTCAATTTCCGTTCTCCGGGGAACCCGCTGTCGAAGTCGTACCAGGCATGGTAGAGCGGGTGCGCGATCGACAAAGGGACCAGGCGAGACTCCGGGCCCAGGGCGGTCCGCAGGGCATCGACCATCTCCCACAGGAAGTACCGG
>JBAZUN010000473.1:0-4786 GCA_041661365.1 Candidatus Latescibacterota bacterium | reverse complement strand
GAAGAGCCCCCGGTAGCCGCCTCCCGCCCCCTGCCCCGGAAGCCGTACCGGCCCCGGGGCAGGGCGCGCCATCCCCAACGCAGGAGATTCCGTCATGGAGCGCGAAGAGATCAGGGAGCGGGTGTGCAAGGTCATCTCCCAGGTGCTCAAGGTCGACGTGGCCCAGATCCAGGAGGAGCACGCCCTGGTGGCCGACCTGGGCGCCGAGTCGGTGCAGTCGATCGAGCTGATGGCCGGCTTCGAGGAGGAGTTCGACATCGAGATGGACGAGGACGAGGCTCTGTCCGTGCAGACGGTGGGGGCCGCCATCGACTTCATCGCCAGGTACGTGGACTGAGTCCCGGAACCCGGGTTCCAGGAGCACTGATCGCGGGAGAGCCGCGCCGGTTCGGCGGACCACGGTGCCGCGGCGCGGGCGTCTCCTCCAGGGAGAAGGGGTCATGTCGCTCATCGAAGGGTTCATCGCGCGGGCCAAGGCCGCGCCCCGGCGGATCGTCCTCCCCGAGGGGGAGGATCCGCAGATCGTCCAGGCCGCCTGCCGGCTGGCGACCGAGCGGATCGCCCGGCCGATCGTGCTCGGCCAGCGGCAGGGGGTGACGGCCCTGGCAGCGGGCCGGTCCGTCGACGGGATCGAGATCCTCGACCCCGAGGAACCGGTCACGGTGGCGCGGTTCGCCGCCGCGTACGCGGCCCACCGCGAGGGGGTCACCGAGAAGATGGCCGTCCGGCTGGTGAAGCGGCCCCTCTTCTTCGGCGCCATGATGGTGGCCGAGGGCAAGGCCGACGGCATGGTCGCGGGGATCACCAGGCCGACGGCTCAGGTGATCTCGGCGGCCACCCTGGCCATCGGGTATCAGGAGGGGATCAGCCAGTCCTCGAGCTTCTTCCTCATGGTCCTCCCCGGGTCGCCCGAGAAGGTCCTGGTCTACGCCGATTCAGCCGTGGTCGTGGACCCGACCAGCGAGGAGCTGGCCGGGATCGCGGTGCTGACGGCGCGGAACGCCCGGGCCCTGCTGGACGTCGAGCCGCGGGTCGCCCTGCTGTCCTTCTCGACCCGGGGGAGCGCGGCCCACGCCAGGGTCGACAAGGTCCGCGAGGCCGTGGCCATCGCCCGCCGGATGGCGCCCGACCTGCTGATCGACGGCGAGCTGCAGGCCGACGCGGCGATCTCGCCGCGGGTGGCGGCCAAGAAGTGTCCGGACTCGCCGCTCAAGGGGGAGGCCAACGTGCTGATCTTCCCCGACCTCGACGCCGGGAACATCGCCTACAAGCTGACCCAGTACCTGGCCGGGGCCCAGGCCATCGGCCCGATCATGCAGGGGTTCCGGCTGCCGGTGAACGACCTGTCGCGCGGGGCCTCGGCCGACGACATCGTCGGGGTCGCGGCGATCGCCTCGCTGCAGGGGGCCGCCCGATGACGGTCGCGGGCGACGGGGGCTCCGGCGTGGAGCTCATCCTGGTCCTCAACTGCGGCAGCTCCTCGATCAAGTTCACCCTGTTCGACACCAGCCTCGAGCACGAGGTGGCCGACGGGTCGATCGAACGGATCGGCGAGGCCGAGCCGGTGCTCAAGTTCCGCTGGGGGGACGACGCGCTGACCCAGCCGATCGCCGCGGCCGACCACACCGCGGCCCTGATGGAGTTCCACCGGGTCCTGCGCGATCCGCGGTGGGGGCACGGCGCCACGGTGGTCGGGGTGGGGCACCGGGTGGTCCACGGCGGCGAGAGCTTCGTCGAGTCGACCCTGATCACGCCGGAGGTGGAGCAGACCATCGAGGAGTACTTCAGCCTGGCCCCGCTGCACAATCCGCCCAACCTGGCCGGGATCCGCGCCGCCAGGCAGTTCTTCCCGCGGGTCTCCCACGTGGCGGTCTTCGATACGGCTTTCCACCAGTCGATGCCGGAGCAGGCCTACCTCTACGCCATCCCGTACGAGCTCTACCAGGAAGAGCGCATTCGGAAGTACGGCTTCCACGGCACCTCGCACCGGTTCGTCTCGGGCCGGGCCGCGGAGTTGCTGGGCAAGGCGAACGGGTTCACCGGGATCACCTGTCACCTGGGGAACGGCTGTTCCCTGACCGCGGTCAAGGACGGCCGTTCGGTCGACACCTCGATGGGGCTGACCCCGCTCGAGGGGGTGCCGATGGGCACCCGCTCGGGGGACATCGACCCGGCCATCATCTTCCACCTGGCCGAGCGGCGCGGCATGGCCCTGCGCGAGATCAACCAGCTCCTGCAGCGACGGAGCGGGCTGCTCGGGGTCGGCGGGGTCTCCAACGACCTGCGCGAGAACATCCGGGCCGCGGATGAGGGGAACCACCGGGCCGAGCTGGCCATGGAGGTCTACGCCTACCGGGTGCGCAAGTACATCGGCGCGTACCTCGCGGTCCTGGGCGGCGCCGACGCGGTGGTCTTCACCGGCGGGGTGGGGGAGAACGGGGTCGACATGCGGCGGCGGGTGCTGCAGGGGCTCGACCGCCTGGGCCTGATCTTCGACGCGGCGCGGAACGAGGCCTGCCGGGGACGGGAGGGGGAGATCTCCGCTCCGGGATCGCCGATCAAGGCGTTGGTCATCCCGACCAACGAGGAGCTGCTCATCGCCCGGGACACGCGGGAACTGATGCGCCGGCCGTCGAGCTGAGTTCCGCCCGGCGGTCGCCGAGGAAGAGCGCCCATGGGTACCAGTGACAGCGGTGCGCTGACCCCGGTCGAGCGCCGGGTCATGGCCGGTTCGCCGTGGGGGGAGGAGCCGGCCGCCGGGGAGCGGATCCGGACCCTGGTGGTCGACAACTTCCCGGCCCTCGGCCGGCTGGCGGCCCTCCGCTTCCTCGAATGGGTCCAGGATCACCCCGGCGGGGTGGTCTCCCTGCCCACCGGACGGACGCCGGAGCACTTCATCCACTGGGTCACCCGTCTGGTCAACGGCTGGGACCAGCCCGAGGTGCGCGCCGAGCTGGAGGCAGGTGGGCTCGATCCTTCCCGCCGACCTGACCTGAACTCCCTGCGCTTCGTCCAGATCGACGAGTTCTACCCGATCGATCCCTCCCAGCACAACAGCTTTCACGCCTACGTCAGCCACTACTACCTGCAGGGGTTCGGCCTCGATCCCGACCGGGCCCTGCTGATCGACTGCCGCGAGATCGGCCCCTTGCCGGACCAGGCGTTGACCGAGCTCTGGCCCGGGGGTGAGGTCGACCTCTCCCTGCGCTTCCGGGCACCCCGGGACGGCGAGGGGCGGGTGCGGCAGGAGGCCCTGGCTCGCGTCGACCAGTGGTGCCAGGAATACGAGGATCGGATCCGCCGGATGGGGGGGATCGGCTTCTTCCTCGGGGGGATCGGCCCGGACGGCCACGTCGGCTTCAACGTGCGGGGCTCCGACCACCACTCCACCACCCGGCTGACCGAGGTCAACTACGAGACCCAGGCCGCGGCCGCCACCGACCTGGGCGGGATCGAGGTGGCGCGCCGGCGATTGGTCATCACCATCGGCCTGGGCACGATCACGGCCAACCCCGACTGCTGCGCCGTCATCGTGGCCGCCGGCGAGGCCAAGGCCGGCACCGTGGCCGCCGCGGTCCAGCAGGAACCCCACGTCCAGTACCCGGCCACGGCGCTGCACGCGCTGCCCAACGCCCGGTTCTACGTCACCGCCGGTGCGGCCAGGCTGCTCCGGGGGCGGCAACTGGCGCTGGTGGAGCGGAGCGGGCGCCTGGACGAGGAGGAGATCGAGCGGATCGTCGTCGATCTGGCCGTGCGGCGGGTCCGCCAGGTGGCCGACCTGACCGAGGACGACTTCCGTGCCGACGAGTTCGGCGCGGCCTTGCGGCGCCGGGAGATCGGCGACCTGCGGGTGCTGACCACGCGGGTGCGGGACCGCCTGATCGACAAGCTCGAGCGCGGCGTCCGCACCCTGACCAAGACCCGGTTCCTCCATACCGAGCCGCACCACGACGACCTGATGCTGGGGTACCTGCCCCACATCGTCCGCCACGTCCGCGACGCCAGCAACGTCCACTACTTCGCCTGTCTCACCGGCGGTTTCACCGCGGTGACCAACCGCTTCATCGAGGGGCACCTGGCCCGGGCCCGGGCCCTGCTGGCCACGCCGAAATGCGTCGTCATGCTGGCCGAGGGATACTTCGCGCCCGAGGACGAGATCGGCCGGAACCGGGACGTCTGGCAGTACCTCGACGGGGTGGCGGCCAACGACCTGGCCCAGCGGGACGAGGGGGCGGCGCGGCGGTTCCTGCGCAACCTGATCGCGGTCTTCGGCGACCGCAGCGCCGAGGCCCTCGGCTGGCGTCTGGACACCCTGGCCGCCTACTTCGCCGGCCGTTACCCCGGGCAGAAGGACATCGTCGAGGTGCAGCAGCTGAAGAGCCTGTGCCGCGAGTGGGAGGCCGAGTGCTTGTGGGGGTACTTCGGCTGGAACTGCGCCAACGTCCGCCACCTGCGCCTGGGGTTCTACACCGGCGACGTCTTCACCGAGGAGCCGACCCCGGCCCGGGACGTGGCCCCGGTGACCGAGCTCCTGCGCGAGGTCAGACCCGACCTGGTCAGCGTGGCCCTGGACCCCGAGGCCAGCGGCCCCGACACCCACTACAAAGTTCTCCAGGCGGTGACCGCGGCGCTGCGCGAGTATCAGCAGGAGACCGGGCGATCCGACCTGCGGGTCTGGGGGTACCGCAACGTCTGGTTCCGCTTCCACCCGAGCGAGGCCAACCTCTACGTGCCGGTGTCGCTCAACATGTTCTCGATCATGCACAGCGCCTTCATGAACACCTTC
>JBAZUN010000472.1:0-4809 GCA_041661365.1 Candidatus Latescibacterota bacterium | reverse complement strand
GAACGTGTCCCGGAAGAACAACAAGACCGTGACCTTCATGCCCAAGCCGCTCTTCCAGGACAACGGTACCGGGATGCACACCCACCAGAGCCTCTGGCGCGGTGGCACGCCGCTCTTCCCCGGCTCGGGGTACGCCGGCCTGAGCGAGATGGCCCTCCACTACATCGGCGGCCTGCTCAAGCACGCGCCGGCCCTGCTGGCGATCACCAACCCGACGACCAACTCCTACCGCCGTCTGGTGCCGGGGTACGAGGCGCCGGTGAACCTGGCCTACTCGCAGCGCAACCGGTCGGCCAGCATCCGGATCCCGATGTACTCCTCGTCGCCCAAGGCCAAGCGGATCGAGTTCCGCTGCCCCGATCCCAGCACCAACGTGTACCTGGCCTTCGCGGCCATGCTGATGGCCGGCCTGGACGGGGTGCAGAACCGGATCGACCCGGGCGAGCCGCTGGACAAGAACCTCTACGACCTGGAGCCGGAGGAGCGGGCCCTGGTGCCCCAGGCCCCGGGATCGCTGGACGAAACCCTCACCGCGCTGGAGAACGACCACGACTTCCTGCTCCAGGGCGGGGTCTTCAGCAAGGACCTGATCGAGGCCTGGATCGAGTACAAGCGCACCAACGAGGTGGACGCCATCCGGCTGCGGCCCCACCCGTACGAGTTCGCGCTCTACTTCGATATCTGATCGGCTCCCTCGGTTCAGCCAGGGAGGGGACATCTCCGGCAAGGCGGGTTCGGAACGGACCGGGCTTGCCACTCGGTGCCGCCTGAGCAGACCACCCGTCTGCCGGCTTGCTCCGGATGCCACCCTCCCTGGCGCGCCCCGGCCGGCAGGCTGCCCCGTGACGGTGGCCTGCCGGCCGTTGCCGTGAGGGGACTGGCCCCTATATTGTGGGCCGCGCCCGCCGAACGGCGCCCTTCTCCTGCTCACCCTCGCCGGGAAGCTCTCCTTGAGACTGGTCATCGGCTCACGGGGCAGTCCGCTGGCCCTGACCCAGACCCGCATGGTGGCCGGGATGCTGCGGGAACACTCCCCGGAATGCGAGGTCGAGGTCGAGATCATCCGGACCGCGGGGGACGTCCGCACCGGGCCGCTCCGCGCCTTCGGCGGACAGGGAGCCTTCACCAAGGAGATCGAGGGGGCTCTTCTCGGGCGACAGGTCGATCTGGCGGTCCACAGCCTCAAGGACCTGCCGACCCGTGGACCCGACGAGCTGGCCCTGGTCGCCACCCCGCCGCGGGAAGACGTGCGGGACGCGCTGATCTCACGGCATGGGCAGGTCCTGGCCGGGCTGACGGCCGGGGCCCGGATCGGCACCGGCAGTCTGCGCCGGCGGGCCCAGCTCCTCGCCCTGCGTCCTGACCTGCACCTGGAGGAGATCCGGGGGAACCTGGACACCCGCCTGGCCAAGGTGGAGCGGGGCGAGCTCGAAGCCGTCGTCCTGGCCGCCGCCGGTCTCCACCGGCTCGGCTGGCATACGCGGATCAGCGCCTACCTGGACACCGCGCAGGTCCTCCCGGCCGTCGGCCAGGCGGCCCTGGGGCTGCAGATGCGGGCCGATCATCCCCTCCGCGAGCTGGTCTGCTCCCTGAACGACGACGCCACCTTGGCCGCGGTCACCTCCGAGCGGGCCCTGCTGCGGGCCCTGGGCGGCGGTTGTCAGGCGCCGATCGCGGCCTGGGCTCGCGTGGAAGACGGTTATCTCCGTCTCGCAGGACTGGTGGGCAGCCCGGACGGCACGCGCCTGCTGCGGGCCGAGGCCAGCGGTCCCTGGACCATGGCCGGAGCCGAGGAACTAGGGCAGACCGTGGCCCGCGCCCTAGTGGACCAGGGGGCTGCCGAGATCCTCGCTGCCCTGGAATCGGGATTGTGACCGAGGGAGCCCCACCGATTCCCCTGCCCCTGGCGGACCGGCAGATCCTGGTGACCCGCCGTCCAGAACAGGCAGGGCCGCTGCGCGAGCTGCTCGAGCAGGCCGGCGCCCGGGTGACCCTCCTCCCCCTGCTGGAGCTCGGTCCTCCGGACGACTGGGCCCCGCTGGACCATTCCCTGGCCAGATTGGACGACTTCGACTGGATCGTCTTCACCAGCACCAACGCGGTCGAGGCCTGCCTGGACCGCCTGGCCACGATTTCTGGCCGCCCCGCAGCCGCCCCGGCGGAAACGCTGGCGGGCAAGGCACGGATCGCGGCCCTGGGGCCGGCCACGGCCGAGCGACTGCAGGCCGCCGGGGTGCGGGTCGACCTGGTACCGCGGGAGCACGGTCAGAGCGGACTGGCCGCGGCCTTTGCCGCCACGCCGGTGACCGATCAGCGGTTCCTGATCCCGACCTCTGACCTGGCGCGCCCCGACCTGGCCGAGGCCCTGTCGAGCCGCGGCGCCAGGGTCGAGCAGGTGACCGCGTACACCACCCGTCCACCTTCCGGCGCCGATTCCCCGCCGCTGTCCGCGGAGGAGGCCCGAGCGATCGACACCGTGGTCTTCGCCAGCCCCTCGGCGGTCGACGGGCTCTTCGCCGTGCTCGGACCGGAGCGCGCCGCCGATCTGCTCGGTCGGGCCGCGATCGCCTGCCTGGGACCGACGACGGCCGCGGCGGTCACGGCCCGAGGGTTCGCCCCGGCGATCGCGCCGGACGACCGCACGGTTCCCGGACTCGCGGGGGCGATCATCGCCTACTGGAGTTCGCGGACATGACCGGCCGACCGCTCGCCCCGGGGAAGCTCCCCCACGCCGACCTGGCCCGCCTGCTGGCCGCGTACACCGACCGCGACCCGCGCCTGGTGGTCCCTCCCGGCCTGGGCGAGGACGCGGCGGTCATCGACCTCGGTGATCGGTACCTGGTGGCCAAGACCGACCCGATCACCTTTGCCACCGACGCCATCGGCTGGTACGCGGTCCACGTCAACGCCAACGACATCGCCGCCATGGGGGCCGAGCCGCGCTTCTTCCTGACCACCGTCCTCCTCCCCGCGGGCCGGGCCGATATCGAGATGGCCGAGGGGATCCTGCGCTCGATTCACGAGGCCGCGGCCAGCCTGGACATCCTGGTCTGCGGCGGTCACACCGAGGTGACCCATGGGCTCGACCGCCCGATCGTCGTCGGCCAGATGCTCGGCGAAGTCTCCCCGGAACGGCTGGTGCGCTCCTCCGGACTGCGACCGGGAGATGCCCTGCTGCTGACCAAGGGCCTCGGGATCGAGGGGACCGCGGTCATCGCCCGGGAGCGCCGCGAGGAGCTGCTCGGGCGAGGGTATCCCGCCGACTTCCTCGACCGCAGCGCCCGGTTCCTCACCTCGCCGGGGATCAGCGTGGTGCGGGAGGCCCGCCTGGCAACCGGCAGCGGCCGGGTCACGGCCATGCACGATCCGACCGAGGGCGGGGTGGCCACGGCCCTGTTCGAGCTGGCCGCGGCCTCCGGGGTCGGTCTCGAGGTGGAGGCCGAGGCCCTGCCCCTGGCCGAGGAGACCGGCCGCCTTTGCGCCGAGTTCTCGCTGGATCCGTTGGGGCTGATCTCCTCGGGCGCCCTGCTGATCGGCTGCGTCGCGGCCGATGCCCCGGGGATCCTCGCCGCGCTGACGGCCGCCGGGATTCCGGCAGCCCGGATCGGCACCGCGCGTGAAGAAGATTTCGGACTCCGCCTGCGCCGGGCCGACGGATGGACCGATCTCCCGGTCTTCCCCGCCGACGAGCTCACCCGTCTCTTCAGGGAACGGTCGTGATCCGCGCCATCTTCTTCGACATGGACGGCACCATCACCCGGCCTCTGATCAACTGGCGGGAGCTGCGGCAGCGGGTCGGCGTGCCCGAGGGGGTCCCGATCATGGCCCACATCGAGAGCCTGGCCGCCGAGGAACGACAGCGCAGCGAGGAGATCCTCGAGACCGAGGAGACCCGCGCCGCTGCCGAGGCCGAGTTGAACCCGGGCGCCGTCGAGCTGCTGGATCGGCTGCGGTCGCGCGGACTCCTCACCGCGCTGATCACCAACAACCACCGTCGGGCCATGGACCTGGTGGTCTCGCGCTTCGAGCTGTGCTTCGACCTCCTCCTCAGCCGCGAGGACGCCCCGCTCAAGCCGGCCCCGGACCTCGTGCTGCTGGCCCTCTCTCGCCTGCAGGTGCAGCCTGGCCAGACCTGCTTCGTCGGCGACGGCCGGTACGACCAGCTCGCCAGCCAAGGCGCCGGGGTGCGGTACCTCCACCTTCAACATCCCGGTCATCCGGTCCCCGAGGCCGAGATGGTCGCCCACCTGATCGAGGTGTGGGACCGGCTGGAGCTGTCGCCGGGCTGACCGGGCCGTGGCACCCAGACGGCGACCTTGACAGGCCTCCCCCTCGCCCGCTTCTTGTCCCCCGGTTCTCCGGGCAATCCCCGCGCCCGCATCAACTCCCGGCGTCGTTCCTTCCCTCAGGAGACCTGCATGCCCTACCCGCGCCTGATGCGCCTGCGACAGCAGTTCGAGGCTCCCCGCGTCGAGGAGATCCCGGCCACGGTGCACGCCGAGGTGGCCCGCCTCAACCTGGGCTCGCGGGTCCAGCCGGGCCAGACCGTGGCGGTCAGCGTCGGCAGCCGGGGGATCGCCAACATCGCCTTGCTGATCCGCAGCCTGGTGCACGAGCTGAAGGAGTTGGGGCTGCAGCCGTTTCTGGTGCCGGCCATGGGCAGCCACGGCGGCGGCGTGGCCGAGAACCAGCGGGCCATCATCGAGGGGTACGGGGTGACCGAGGGATACGTCGGCGCGCCGATCAAGGCCACCATGGAGACGGTGCAGGTGGGCCAGACCGCGGACGGCGTGCCGGTCTACTTCGATC
>JBAZUN010000471.1:0-4822 GCA_041661365.1 Candidatus Latescibacterota bacterium | reverse complement strand
GTCGTGCCATTAGCGACTCCTCTCAGAAAGCCTGACCGATGGAGAAGTAGACCCAGGTGGTCTGGGCCTTGTCGTACCCGTCGTTGAAGGCGACGTCGAGGCGGAACGGGAAGCCGACGACGTAGCGCAGGCCGACCCCGTACCCGTCCACCATCCCGCGCGACCGGCCCAGGTCGGCCAGGCTCAGCTCGCCGGCGTGGCGCCAGACGTTGGCCCGGTCCCAGAACCCGACCACCCCCAGGGCCCCGGCCTGGAGCCGCAGCTCGGTGCGCAGATTGACGCCCAGGCGGCCGCCGCCGACGGCCTGGACGATGTTGCGCTCCACCCCGCGCAGACTCCCCTCGCCGCCGTACCGCTTCCAGTAGACCTGGGGCAGGGCCCGCCCCTGGCGCAGGGACCCGGTCTGGGTGACCTGCCCGGCCAGGGCCAGGACCAGGTGCTCGGACAGCGGCTGGTACCGCCGCCCCTCCAGCTCGCCGTCGACCACGTAGGTGGAGCGCCTGCCCAGCTCGATGGCGTACAGACCCGTCGCCCGCAGGAACGTTCCCCGGGTCGGCGAGATCCGGTCGTCGCGCGAATCGCGCTGGAATTCGGCCGTGAAGTTGACCGAGCGCGAGCGGTCGGTGAGGATCTCCCGCCAGTCGGTGTCGACCGGGATGAGGCCGTCGCTGTAGTCGAGGAAGGTCCCGCCCGGATCGGTCGCGCCGGTGCCGTCGGTCTGGCCGTCCCCCTCGTCGGGGAAGAAGTCCTCGTCGTCGAACCAGTCGTCGTCGGGAAAGAGCGGATCCTCGCCCGCGGTGTCCGGCTCGGCGGCGCTGCCGTAGAGATCGCTCGGGGTGTAGTGGATCCTCTCCTCGGCGTCCGGCCGGTTGCGGGCCCGGGTATAGGTCACGGCAAAGTGGGAGCGGTAGATCTCGCTCCAGCTCTTGGTCAGGGTCCCCGACGCCTGGAGCAGCCGCTCGATCGAGGTGTAGTCGTAGACCACGGTCCGGATGTACTCGCGGGCGACCTCCTCCCCGCCGAAGAGGAGCAGCCCGTCGAGCACCGAATCGTTGGTGGTCAGCAGGTCGTACTGTCGCGGGTCGTCCGGATTACCGAGGACCTGGGTGCGGGTCCACTCGTCGCTGAGGCCCAGGGACAGGGTCAGGTCGGCCCCGGTGCGGGCCACGTTCCGCTCGGTGAGGAAGACGGTGGCCCCCTGCAGCGGCCGGCCCCAGCTTCCGGTCGCGCCGAGCTGAGCCCCGCGGCCCAGCCAGTTCTGGTGCTGCACCGAGCCGGTGATCCGCGGCTCGACCTGGCGCTCGGCCACGCTGAGCAGCCCCTCGGCCTCCAGCCGGAGATACTTGCGTTCCTGGAGGCGGATGTGGATCGGCTGCAGGCTGTCGCCGCCGCTGATCTCCGGGGTGTGGAAGAAGACCGAGCGGAAGAGGTCGGTGCGGGCCAGCAGATTCCGGCTGCGCGCCAGCTCCTGCGGGTTGTAGAGGTCACCCCGGTCGAAGGTCAGGTACCGCTCGATCAGGCGGCGCCGCGTGTGCAGCCGCGCCTCGTCCTCGATGGTGATCTCGCCGCAGTACATCCGTCGGCCCGGCTCCACGTGGTAGACCACGTCCGCCGCGTGGCGCTCGGGGTGATCGAGCCACTCGTTGCGCACCGTCGCGTGAGGGTATCCCCGCTCGTTGAGGAAGACCTGCAGGGCCCGCTCCCCCTCCAGCACCTGGCCGTAGTCGAGATCGTCCCCCGCCTGCAGGCGCACCTGGGTCCGCAGCTCCTCGGCGGCGAAGGGTTGGCCGCCCTGAACGGTTACCTCGCCCACGGTCCACTTGGGGCCGCTGTCCAGCTCGATGGCGGCATGGAGGCGGTTGCGGCGGTCGAGCACCAGGGTGCGGCGGGTGATCTGGGCGTTGCGGTACCCCCGGCCGCGGTACAGGTCCAGCACCACGGCCAGGTCGTTGCTGAAGAAGCGGCGGCTGAACCGCCCCCCTTCCTGGACGCGCATGGCGGAGCGCAGCTCCTTGCTCTTGAGCGCTTTGTCGCCCAAGTAGACGAAGGAGATCCGCTGCACCTTACAGTCTTCGGCCTCGCGCGCGGTGACCTCTCGACCTTCAACCTGGATCGACGAGTCCGCCCCACCCTCATTCTGAGCCCAGGCCCCGGTGAAGACCGCGAGCAGGGCCAGTATGCCGATCCAGGCCGGTCGCATCACCTCAGAAGTCCTTCTTCAGGCCGAGGCCGAGGCCGTACCGGTCGTACCGGCTCTGCGCCGTACCCGACAGGGTCAGGTAGGGCCGCAGCTTGTACTCGGTGCGGACCTCTCCCGAGGACATCTCGCCGATCGCGGCCTCGTACCGCACCCAGAGCGGGAAAGCGAGCTGATCGAAGTACTTCCCCAGGCGAAGGGAAGGCTGACCCACGGTGCCGATGTCGGGCCGGGTCGAGGGGAGGACCATGAACTCGTCGAGTCCGACCTTCTCCACCTTCTTGCTGAGGAGCTGCCCGGCGGCGGTGCCCAGGGCCGCGCTGTACTCGAGCTGCGAGGAGACCGAGCCGAAGGCCAGCAGGCGGAAGATCCCGCTGAAGTCGAGGGCCGGGTCCGAGGTGAACTCCGGCGAGGCGGTCTGCACCGGGCCCTGCAGGCTCAGGGTCACGGCGTACTCGGTGTCCTCCTCGTCGATCGGGGTGACCTTGCACGAGGCGACCAGGTCGAGGTCCGGATTGAGCAGGAAGGGGTCGTAGGCCACGTCGAGGAGCGACCGGGTGGGCACCAGGCTGTTGAGCACGATCCGGCCGCGGTCGAAGTCGAACTGCCGGTTGAGGACGAAGACCTGGCCGCGGTCGATCTCGATGTCCCCCTGGAAGACCGGCTTGTAGAAGGTCCCGCCGACGTCGACCGCGCCCGAGACCTGCACCTCGGCCAGCTCGCTGTCCACCTTCAGGTCGCGGATGTCGATCTGGATGCCCAGGAGCATGTTCTCGAGGAACGCGTCCCGCAGGGTCGGCGGCGGCGGCGGCACCGGCGGCGCGTTGAAGGCCACCAGGATCGGCTCGGCCACGGCGTTGCGCAGCCGCACCGAGCCACTGGCCCGGGAGGCGGCCAGCGACCCGTCCAGGGTCACGTCGAGGTCGATCTCCGGAGCCCGGAACAGATCGAGGTAATGGCAGACCAGGTTGTCGGTCTCCAGGCGCAGCCGGTACCGGGGATCGGCGGGCGCGCTCAGGTCCAAATCGCCGGTCAGGGACATGGTCCCGTTTTCGGCGGTGGCCGGACTGGTGAACCCCTGCAACTCCCCGCGCCGTCCGCTGAAGACCAGACGGCCGCCGGGAAAGCGGTAGACCGGCTTGATGTCCAGCAGGCCGACCTCGAGGTCGCTGACCGTCACCGCGCCCTGCAGGTCCAGTTGGTCACCCAGTCCAGCGATCCGCAGATCGGTGCTCACCCGGCCCCGCAGCCGGTCCAGCTCCGGCACCAGGCTCTCCAGCAGGGCCAGGTCGATCCCGGCCGACTGCAGGTGCAGGCGCGCCTGCTCGTAGTCGAGCCGCCCCTCGGCCAGGTTCCACGGCAGCTCGCCGTCCAGCACCAGGCTGTCCGCCCGCCCGAGGGTCCAGGTCGCGTCGAGGCGGCCTCCGGTCGCGTCGCCGCGGAGTCGGCCCTGCACCGTGCCCAGCTCGTCGGTCACCGCCTCCAGGTCGACCTGCACCTCGGGCCTGGCCAGGGTACCGCTCACCGCGGCCCGCAGGCTGCCCCGGCCGGCGGGCCCGCCGAAGAGGAGCAGATCGGCGTCCGCCAGGTTCGCGGTCAACCGGGCCTCGGCGCCCGACCGCAGCCCACCGGCCAACTGCAGGCGGCCCGAGGGCACGAAGGTCCGGGTCGTGCTCGAATACCGGGTCAGGTCGATCCGCAGGTCGTGCAGCTCGACCTGGTCGTCGGCCGCAACCACCCGTCCTCCAGGCACCACCTCGAGCCGAAGGGAATCGCCGTCGAACAAGGTCTGCAGCCGCACCTCCTCGAAGCGCAGGTCGCCGCGCAGGGCCCGCCAGCTCCACGCCGAATCGAGCCGAGCCAGCGGCGTCGAGACCCGACCGGTCATCGACAGGCGGCCGCTGGTCGGCTGCCCCAGGGCAAAGGAGAGGGGCGCGGCCAGATCCACGCCGCTGGCGTCCATTGCCAGCACCGCCTCGCCCTCGTCCGCTGCCGTCACCCCGCGGATCAGCAGGGACGCGGGGACGGCCAGGACCAGGCGGGCCACCGGTGCCGCGGGCTCCCCCTGCAGGAGCTGCACCTCCGCGGCCAGGGTGTCGACCATCGCCACCCGCAGGCGGGCGTCGCCCAGGAGCAGGCTGTCCAGGAAGACCCCGCTGAGGTCAGCCTCACCGCGGACCTCCGGTCGGGCCGCGCTCCCCCCGAGGTGCAGCGCCATCCTCCCCGGCCGGTGGGACAGCCCCGGCGCCAGGGGGCTCAGGTCCAGCGCCGCCACGACGGCCACGACGGCCAGGGAATCCTCGGCCAGCGATCCCGTGGCCTCGAACGGCCCGACCGGGGTCTGCAGCCGGACCTGATCGAGGTGCACGGTCCCCTGCTCGAACCGGAGGCGGAGCGGGGCCAGAGCGCGCAGTTCATACGGCGACCGCCGCAGGACCAGGGCCGGCAGGTCCAGACTGCCGCGTCCCTGCTCGGGCCGGTCCATTGGCCCGTCCCAGGTGCCGCTCCCCGACAGGAAAAGCTGGTCGTCGGCCGTCGGTCCAGACGCAGAGCCGCGGAGCATCACCCCATCGCAGGTCAGCTCGGCGTGCAGTCGGCCGTCCGGCCCCAGTCGCCCCTGAAGGT
>JBAZUN010000470.1:4456-4838 GCA_041661365.1 Candidatus Latescibacterota bacterium | reverse complement strand
GCTTGTGCTGGCGGGTGCGCTGGTACCGGTAAACCTCTTCGCCGTTCACCCAGACCGTCAGCGGCTCGTCCGAGCCGACCCACAGCTCGGCCTGCTGGTCGCGGGGCGCCTCGAACTCGGCGTAGGCATAGGCCACGCACTGGCGCTGGCGACCGAGGTAGGACTTCAGGTTGATCCGGTCGTCCTGGAAGTAGACCGGCCCGCTCCAGCCGTCTTCGCCGGGCCGCACCGCCAAGGTGGCCGGGTCAGGGCGCCAGCGGTG
This sequence comes from Candidatus Latescibacterota bacterium, assembly GCA_041661365.1. Classification (GTDB taxonomy): domain Bacteria; phylum Latescibacterota; class UBA2968; order UBA8231; family UBA8231; genus CAITNQ01. The sequence continues at coordinate 4,576 of JBAZUN010000470.1, read as the reverse complement.
CTCGTCGTCCAGGGAGAACGGCCCCTTGAGCAGCCAGACCCGGTTGCTCTGGCCGTAGTGGGCGTTCTCGTCCCAGCCCGGCTTCTTCTCGAACGCCGAGCGTACCTCGGCCAGGGACTG